>JAISXP010000069.1 GCA_031270465.1 Tannerella sp.
CGTTGCATAAAAACCATTAGGCTCCAATGACGACTTCTCATAACCCTCGGGGGTTTCATGCTTCTCTTCCAAATACAGATGAAGCTCATGCCCTTCTTCTTGCACATCTACCAACTCAAACGAAGAGGCGATCTCTTCCGGCAATATCTAATACGCTAATTTTATATAGGGATTCTCTTTTTCCATACGGCAAAAGTATGGCTTTTTTTCGATTATTCAAACACAGGGTTTTGCTGGTGTCCCAGGAAAATCGCAAACTTGAGCAATCCAACCGCGACATCCGCAAGGCGATGACTGACCTGATTGCCGCCGGCAAAAAGGAATGAAACGTCGCTAATTGGAATCGGTTCTGGGCATCGCTGATAATCATGCTTTATAATTGCCCTGTTTTAAACGATTTAAATGTTTACGTCGGGGTGAAAGGATTCGAACCTTCGACCCTCTGCTCCCAAAGCAGATGCGCTAACCGGACTGCGCTACACCCCGTTTCCTGAAAATGCGCGGCAAAGGTACTGAAATAATCGATATGAACACAATGCATGCCGCATTTTTTCGGTCGCATTGCAGCCTCCTGCCCGCGCCTACTCCATACAGTCAGACTTTTCCGTCAAAAATCTTTGAATTTCAAATAGTACAAAACCGCATCATCAATCTTTCACGGACGGAAGCAGAAAATCGGTGAAGCACAATGCCGCCAACGCCGTGCCGTATCGTTTTTCTATTGTAATTCCTTCCGTGACAAAGTTTAAATCGCCCAAATAATATTTGCCGTACGTTTTCTGGTGCAAATCGTGTATCACGCGAATCAGGCGTGACTCCAACTCCTCGATACGGTAACGTCCGCTGACCTCGCATACCAGGCCACCAAGTTTCTCGTCAAAGTTTTCGTCCTTGTACATCCACGCATACACGATTCCCGCCGACACAAACTCATCCTGATAGCCATGCGAAACAGCCATGATGGTTTTCATTTCCGAACCAAACGGAGGCAAATCAATCTCGTCCATCGTCTTCAGATGTGCCGTTGCCGGAATCACAGACGAATATGTCATGATGTTGAAATCAGCAATACCGGCATCATACAATGCCATGTGGTAAGATCCGGCATGTTTTTCCAGATCGGATTCTCCACTCCCTTTTGCAATAAAAAAGGTATTCGGAATTAAATTCCCTACTCTCTTTACCATTTCAAAAAGTCTTTTATTCTATTAATACTAAGTTCATTCCCGTCTTGCCGTTTCATAATGTTTCTGTTCGGGGTCGCAAAATTACAAACTTATTAAAGATTTTACCCTTCTCTCCTCAAAAAAAATCATATCTTTAGCTAAAATATTTTTCATTCCGGAGGTAAAATCTTCTTTCTCATACGGACAGTCTTCATAAATATCTGACAACAAAGCTAGAACAGATATACAAGTCCCACACCCACATTTCGCGCGCCGACAGAAGGCATAATGACCAATTGCCGGTCATCGTCGATACCGAACAGGCTGTGCCAGACGGGAAGCATCATATAACCGATTTCGGCGCTCAGGATGCCTATCCCTGCGCCTGCCACGATGTCGCTCATCCAGTGGGCGCGGTTAATGACGCGAAGCGCTCCCGTCATCGTCGCGACTGCATATCCTCCAACACCGATCCAGGGCGACTGCTCTCTATATTCCCTGTATAAAATATGCGCCCCGGTGAATGCCACGGCCGTATGTCCCGAAGGAAAAGCATCGCTGTTCCATCCGCGGGGACGGACAACAGGGATTTGCTGCTTCATGAACGTCACCGTTCCCCACATGAACAGGTACGACGTGGCAAGAATCAGCGTCCTGTCCCTGAAATTATGCTGCGACGCGACGCCGGGCAAGAAGTCCAGTCCGTATGCAACTGCGGCAGGCACTGCAGCGAGGTAAGAGTCGATCGGATAATGGCCGTCGATATTCAGTTCCACCTGCTCGGCCACGTACTTGTCGAATCGACGAAAGGGCGTGTCGTTGAAACGCGCCGCCGTGCCATAGGCGATAAAAAGTGCGGGAGTGATAAAACGTGTGGCGGAAAGACGTTCGACCTCGCCGGATGTCGAAGCAACAGAAGCGAACGGCTGCCTTCCTGCTAAAAAAGAACTGTGCTGCGGCAGGCGCGCCAGACTTGCGGGCAGAAGTTCGCGTTCATACAGTGATATTTGCAAAGTATCTTCTTTCGAAAAAACCATTCCTGCAACGAGAATAAAACCTGTGATAAAAAGAATTTTTTTCATTACCGGGTTAAAATATTATTAATGATAATGTATGGCTGCATATCCATACAGTTTGTAGACCAGCCATCCCAGCAGCGAGCCGACCAGCAGCCCCGCAACTACATCCGAAATGAAGTGAGCGCCCAGATAAATACGCGAATATCCTATCAGGACAGCCCAAAGCAGGATGGCAACAGTGTACGCCTTTTTTCTGACCAGCAACAACGAGAGAACGGCAAAGCCGAAAGCCGTCGTCGAATGTCCGGAAATGAAACCGTATATGCCGTTTGCGTGATAGTCATTCAGCAAAGTCACGCAATGCATGTACAAAGGATGCTCCGTAGGGCGGAAACGGGCAAAAGCAGGCTTGAACACATACGCAGAAACGAGCAGGCTGCACACAATGACTGTCACAAACGAAAGCGCGGTGTGAATCCATTCCGTTTTTTTCTTCCATGTGAAATACAACGGCACGAGCAGTACCGGACACCATATCCACACACCTGCACAGCACCACATCACCATGTCCAAAAAAGGTGTATGCGAACTGTTGAGCCACAAAAACAAGTCGTGTTCATATTCCAGGAGCGTTTCCATCGGCAGGCCTGCAAGTGTGTTCTTTACTGTTCATTCAGACTGACACGCAGTTTCGCAAGCATGTCTTTCGTCATCGCATCCAAATCGTAGCGAGGCTGCCAGTCCCATTCTTCGCGGGCACAGGTATCATCCAGCATGTCCGGCCACGACTCGGCAATCGCTTGACGCAGCGGATCGACGCGGTATTCCATCGTGAAATCGGGAACGTATTTGCGTATTTGGCTGAAAAGGCTTTCAGGATCCAAACTCATCGAAGTGACGTTGAACGCATTGCGGTGTTTCAGCCGCGACGGGTCGGCTTCCATCAGCCGGATGGCGGCGTCCAGTCCGTCGGGCATGTACATCATGTCCATGAACGTGCCTGCTGCAATCGGACAGACGAAACGTTCTTTCCTGACGGCCGCATAAAAAATCTCGACGGCATAGTCGGTCGTCCCACCACCCGGAGGCGTAATATACGAAATCAATCCGGGGAAACGCACCGAACGCGTATCGACCCCATATCGCCTGAAATAATAATCGCTCAGCAGTTCGCCCGTCACTTTCGTCACGCCATACATCGTACGCGGACTGCGAATCGTATCCTGCGGTGTCCTGCATTTCGGAGCGTCTTCGCCGAAAACACCTATCGAACTGGGCGTAAACACGGCGCAATGTTTCTCGCGAGCCACTTCCAGCACGTTGAACAATCCCCCGACACCTACATTCCAGGCTAATTGCGGCTTAGCTTCCGCCACGGCCGACAGCAACGCTGCCAGATTGTATATCGTATCTATCCCGTAGCGCGAAACCGCATCGGCAATCTGCCGTCCGTCGGTAATGTCTACCTGCACGGATGGCCCCGACGCGGCAAGTTCGCCTTTCGGCTCTGCGCCCGAAATATACCCTGCTACAATCTGCCCTCCGGCATAACGCTGCCTCAACGCCATCGTCAATTCTGAACCAATCTGGCCTGTTGAGCCGATTATCAATACATTCTTCATATTTTATTTTTGAAACACGGGCGCAAAGATACGTATTAATTATCGTATCCGCGACAAATTATTTGTTATTTTCGTCCGTATTTAACCGGAATGAATTATATTTGCCCCTCGAAAAAAGCAAACCTAATAATTATCATTATGTACGGAAAAATAAAGTCATTTCTGGCCCGCGAACTGGCCGAAATCGAAAACAACGGACTGTATAAAAAAGAGCGTATCATCACTACGCCGCAGAAAGCCGACATTCGGGTCAACAACAGTCAGGAAGTTTTGAACTTCTGCGCCAACAACTATCTCGGGCTGTCGAACCATCCGCGGCTGATCGAAGCTGCCGCAAAAGCAATGTCCTCACACGGATTCGGGATGTCGTCAGTACGCTTCATCTGTGGCACGCAAGATCTTCACAAAGAGCTAGAACATGCCATATCCGACTATTTCGGGACGGAAGATACCATTCTGTATGCCGCCTGTTTCGATGCCAACGGCGGCCTGTTCGAACCGCTGCTCACGGACGAAGACGCCATCATCTCCGACGCCCTCAACCATGCATCGATAATCGACGGCATAAGGCTCTGCAAGGCTGTCCGCTATCGCTATGCCAACGCCGACATGGCCGAACTGGAGCAATGCCTGCAGAAAGCGCAGGAGCAGCGTTTTCGCATCATCGCGACGGACGGCGTTTTTTCTATGGACGGAAACGTCGCTCCGATGGACAGGATTTGTGAACTGGCCGAAAAATACGATGCGCTGGTGATGGTCGACGAATCACATTCGGCAGGCGTCGTCGGCCCGACGGGACATGGCGTCGCCGAGCAGTTCGGCGTATACGGTCGCATCGACATCTTCACGGGGACGCTGGGCAAATCGTTTGGAGGCGCACTGGGGGGCTTCACTGCCGCACGGAAGGAAATCATCGACATGCTGCGTCAGCGTTCGCGGCCATACCTTTTTTCCAACTCGCTTGCACCGGCCATCGTCGGGGCGGGAATCGAAGCGTTCAGGATATTGAAGGATAGCAACGAACTGCATGACAAACTGACTGAAAACGTGGCTTACTTCCGCGACAGGATGGCTGCCGCCGGATTTGACATCAAACCCACGCAGTCGGCCATCTGTGCCGTGATGCTGTACGACGCCAAACTGTCGCAGGATTTTGCACAGTTCATGCAGGACGAAGGCATATATGTGACGGGATTTTATTACCCCGTCGTACCCAAAGGACAGGCGCGTATCCGAGTACAATTGTCGGCCGGACACGAAAAGGCACATCTGGACAAGGCGATCGAAGCGTTTGTGAAGATTGGGAAAAAGTTGCAGGTCGTCAAATAAATGCCGCGCAGTCCGAATTCAAGCATGCAACCCAGCAATTTTCACAGCCACTGCACTTTCTGCGACGGACACAGCGATCCGGAAGACTTTATCGGCGCAGCGCTGTCGCAGAGATTCAGGGCCTACGGCTTTTCGTCGCACTCTCCGCTGCCGTTCGAGACAGCATGGAACATGTCCGCCTCCGACATGCCCGCCTATCTGCACGAAATCGCGCGGCTGAAAGAAAAATACAAAGGACAGATAGAAATTTACGCAGGTCTTGAAATCGACTATCTCGACGAGACCTGCAATGCTTCCATCCCCTACTTCCGCTCGCTGCCGCTGGACTACCGCATCGGCGCCATCCATTTTCTGCCGTGGAGGCTTCCTCTGGAAGAAGACAATATGAGTTGCATCGACGGCCGCTACGAGAGCTTCGCCGAGGCCGTCGCAAAGCATTACGGCGGCGACATACGGCTGATTACAAAACACTATTTCGAATCGTCCATGCGAATGGTGGAAGCGGGCGGGTTCGATATCGTCGGACATCCCGACAAGATTTACATGAACGGAAGCCTCTATCCCGGTTTCGACCTCTCGGCAGACTGGTACTGCAAACCTTTCGCGGCTTTCCTCGACCTGATTGCCGAAAAGGAATTGACTGTCGAGGTCAATACAAAAAATCTGCACCGTAAAAATCAGATATATCCGCATATAAACATGTTCAGGGAACTCAGGCGGCGCAACATCCCGGTCATCGTCAATTCGGACTGCCATTTCACCGCGCTGGTGAACGACGGGCGGACGGAAGCGCTCGCCCTGCTGAAAGATGCCGGATTCCGTACGACGCGCGAACTGGCCGGAGGCGAATGGACGGACATCCCTGTCGAATAATTCAATTCTGCGCATATCTGAAAACAGACAGCAAATATGTTATCATTCAAACCCATCGATATTGAAGACAGGAAGATCATTACTTCCTGCATATATCCGTGCAACTACATGAACTGCGATTTTTCGTTTGCGAATATATGCAGCTGGCGTTTTGTCTACAAAAGCGAATTTGTCGTAGTCGACGGTTTCCTGCTGATTCGCTTCTTTGCCGACGAAAAGCACAGAGGCTACATGTATCCCGTCGGTAGCGGCGACTTGAAACACATCGTCGGACTGCTCGAAGATGACGCCCGCACGGGAGGTTATCCGCTGAGGATTTTCGGTGTCACGCCGGACGCAAAAAGCGAACTCGAAAACTGCCTTCCCGGACAGTTTGCGTATACACCCGAGCCGGACTACTTCGACTACGTCTACCTGCGTACCGATCTGGCCTCGCTGACAGGCAAAAAATATCAGTCCAAACGCAATCACGTAAACCGGTTTAAAAAGCAGTACCGGTACGAATACCTCCCCATCGCACCCGACATCATCCCCCTGTGTATGAGTCTGGAGAGCAAGTGGTTTCAGACCAACAGCACAAAAAACGATATCGACGGACTGCGGCTCGAAAACCGCTCGATGCGTTTTGCCATGAATCATTTCAGCGATCTGGGGCTGCTGGGCGGGGCAATTGCCATCGACGGCGAAATTGTCGCCTTCACGTACGGTTCGCCTATCAACCACTGCACTTTCGGCGTGCATGTCGAAAAGGCCGACATACGGTACGACGGCGTTTTCAGCCTCATCAATCAGGAGTTTGCATCGCGCATTCCCGAGCAGTTCGTCTTCGTCAACCGCGAAGAAGATCTGGGTCTTCCCGGACTGCGGCAGGCTAAGCAGTCTTACCATCCAGCCATCCTGCTGGAAAAAAATACGGCTGTCAAAAAAACGTAACCCTGTAACCTCATGAAACAGCAAATCATCGACTTGTGGAAGACCGTATTCGGCGATTCCGACGCATTCGTCAAACTCTGGTTCGACCACATATACAGGAACGAACAGACTCTGGTCGTCGAGAAGCGCGGGCGCATCGTTTCGGCGCTGCAAATCATCCCCCGCGAGATGATTTACTTTGGCGAGCGTATCTCCGCGGCATACGTCTGCGGCGTCTGCACCCTGCCGGCCGAGCGCGGGAAAGGCTTCATGACGCAGATGTTGCACGAGGCGGAGCGCGTCATGACAGACCGACGGTTTGCTCTCGCAACGCTTATCCCGAGCGACGGATGGCTTTTCGGCTACTACGGCCGCTTCGGCTATGCAACGACGTTCGACCTTTCCTCCGAGACACACTGCCTTCATACACAGACATTTCCTGCCGTTACCTGTCGGATTGAGCCTTCGGGACCTGTCGCTGACGATGCCCTCTACCGCTGCTACGACCTTGTGCAGTCCGCACGTCAATGCGCCATAATCCACCGCGCAAGCGACCTCGAACTCGTAAGACAGGACTGCCTGACGGACGGCGGCGACTGCTGGGCGGCGCACGTCGACGGACAGCCGGCCGGTATCGCCTTCGCCGTCCCCCGCGCGGACGGAACGGTCTTTTTCAAAGAAATAGCATGTGACGACCCTTCGTTAAGAAACGCGCTGATACAGTCCGTCATGAAGCATTACCGCGCACACACCGCCCGTGTCCGCATACCGCCCGTCACCGCCTCGTCCGCTCCCTACGGCATGGCGCGCGTACTCGATGCAGCACGCATATACGACATCTACCTCCGCCACAATCCACCGCCCGCAACCGGCAATCCGCTACGCGCCGACATTGCCGCATGTACACAAACCCTCCTCGCTTACGACCGGCGCGCGGGATACATGAACTTGATGCTCGATTAGACTGCGGGCGACGAACGGAGGCTGCCGAATGCAGGCCGGTTCATGTGCGAGCAAAAAATTCACTCGAATTTTTTCTCCCGAAACGTGCGGGGAAGAAAAAAACGCAGGTTATTTATTTCGCATCCTTCAGCCGGCATGATGCACCCGGCGCTCCAGGCCCCATGCGTGCCTTACCGCAGGCGGACGAGGTATGCGACTCTCAGTGTAAGCACCTGCGCGGAAGCTTTTCCGAAGACGTCGGAGCGGCGTGTACTGTAGAAATCGCTCAGGGCGTAGTAGTACCGTCCTTCGAGGAGGAAACAGCCGATGCCGGTACGCAGTTCCAGACCCGGCCCTCCGCCGATGCCCCATTCGAACGATTTCGTGGCGGGCATGTCGTGCTGGGCATTTATCCGCTGCGGTTCGAGGCCGTCGAGGTTCGAGGCCGTCTTTTCGTTGAGGAGGAATCCTATCTGCGGGCCGAGGTTGACGAAGAAGTTCACCCGTTCGCCGCCGAAACGTACGTGCGTGAGAAAAGGAATGTCGACATAATTCATGCGTCGGCGGTAGTAGAGGGCGGAATAGTCGTTCCCGTCGTCGTCGAAGCGTTCCTGCCATCCCTGCTGCTTGCAGTTGATTTCTATCTGGATGCCGAGATTCTTTTCGGTAATCCACCGGACGGTCAGGCCGCCGGTATATCCCGTGTACATGCTTTGCTGTACTTTTGGCGAGAAGACGGTGTTGGCGTAGTTCACGCCTGCCGACACGCCTGCCGACCATTCGGGACGGAAGGCTGTATTCTGCGCCGGCGTCGCAACGGACGCAAGGAGGCAGCAGCAACTCAACAGGCAGACAATGGTCGTTCGTTTCATTCTTCGCGGTGGATGGTATAGTCCTTTTTGTTGAAATGCACGATGTAGAGATTCGTGTTGAGGAAGCCTCCCCAGTTGTTTACCCTCTCGAAACGGAAGCCTGACTGGATGCTGCTGTTTCTGTGGAGTTGAACGTAGTTGTCGAAATTGCGCCCGTAGGTGCGGACGACAGTAAGGAAATACATCCCCATGTCGAATCCGAGCACGGCGTATTTGGGCGACGACGGCGGGAGAGGTTTGCGGTAAAGCGTCGTGTATTTGTCGGTGAACTGTTTTGCTTCGGGCGTCGTGGCGTTCATGTACGACGGGGCGTAGAAGCGTGCGTCGAGGGCGTAAAAGTCGTCGAGGCAGTCTTTCACATAGGACTGCCACTCGGGATGTCCGAAGAGCGTGACCGCATATTCAGGTTTTGTTTCGATGATGCTGCGCAGCGTGCCCTTGATTTTGAGCAGTGCATCAAGCGAACCCGAGCAGGGGATAATCAGATTGGGTTCGGTGCTGCTCATCGCGCCCAGCATGTCGGTCTGGAAGGTTTTTTCCTGATAGGTCACTTCGGCGAAGGGGATGTGGCTGTCGTTCAGATCGGCCTTGAGGACGTTGATGAAATGCTTTTTCGCGTCGTTGTCGTTCGTGTTGAGCAGGATGATCCGGTGCCGCGGAAAGAGGGAGCGGATGCGGGGAGCGAGGTAGGAGTAGAGGTTTTGCGGCAGGGTGTTCACCTGGAAGACGCTGGGATTTTCCATCGTCAGGCGTTCGCACCGCGACGAGAAGGGAACGACGTATTTTATTTCGTTTCGTTCCGCATAGTCGGCGATCAGTTCGATCTGTTCGTCTGTCATGCCGCCGATTATCAGGTCGGCGTGTTCGATTTCGATGTTTTCGAGCGCTTTTCTTGCCGTGCCGGCGTCGTTGCCGATGTTTTCTACATACAGTTCGATGGTCATGCCGCTGTTTCGCATGCTGTCGACGGCCATCAGGAAGCCTTCGTAAAACTCTATTACTCGCGCGTCGAGCGGCGTGCCGGCGTCGGGTTTGTGAAAAGGCAGCAGCATGATTATCCGGGCTGCATCGGTCTGTTCGATTTTGCGTCTGAAGCTGATCAGTTCCGCGATGTCAAGTTCCTTCTGTTCGGGGATTTCGGTCACTACTTCTTCCGTCCTGACGGGAATCGTCAGTTCCATTCCAGCCTTCAGTCCCGATTTCAGCTGCGGGTTATAGGCGACAAGTTCTTCGCTGGTCACATTGAACTGGCGGCAGATGCTGTACATCGTTTCCTTCCGCCTGATTTTGTATTTCATTTCCCGGACGACCGTTTTTGTCTGCGTGACGGGCAGCGAACGGATTTTCATCGAGGGGATACGAATCGTCTTTCCGGCGGCAAAGGTCTGCGGCGTGAGGCCGCGGTTGGCATCCGAGAGGTCTTCGGCCAAAAGACCGTATTGCCGCGAGACGCCATACAGCGTTTCGCCCGACTGAATCGTATGGTAGACATACACCTCCTCGTCGTCCACCTTCTCGCCGGAATGTTCCTTCTGCGGAATTTTGAGCGCTTCGCCGGCCTTGATGACTTCGCGGCTCGAGGGATTCAGGCGATAGATTTCCTCGTCGTCGACGCCGTACATCAAACTGATGGAATAAACCGTCTGGCCGCGTTCGACGGTGTGCAGAAATAAGCCTTCTTCCTGACCTTCCACGACGGGCGTCTGCTGCGGATACGATGCCTGCACGTTCATTCCGAGCATCAAAACAGCCAAATATAAACCGTAACTTTTCATTGCCATAAAATTTTAGGACAAAAATAATACTTGTTTGCGAGACTGCAAAAAATCATGATTCAAAGGTTGATTCTTTTTTTTGCAGCGCATATTTGCAGCATACTGAAAACGGGTAAGAAAAAACACTTTCCGCATTCTTTGAATCTTGAAATCTTCGAATTTTGGAATCTTCGAACATCCAGTCCGTACACCGTATCGCTTCATTTCAACAATCCCAGCGCCGAAGCATATTTGACGGCTTCCATCGAGTTGTCGACGTTCAGCTTTTCCAGTATTCTCTGGCGGTGTGTATTGACGGTATGTACGCTGATGTACAGCCGATCGGATATTTCCTTGCTCAGCATTCCATCTCCGACCATCTGCAGGATTTCGATTTCGCGCGGAGAAAGTCCGGCCATGTTTCCGGCTGGCAAACCGGGTATGGATACCGCGCTGCTGTCTTTCTTTCTGAACACGCCGAACTTGACCGCCTTGAGCGGACTCTGGTCGGGCGACAGGTCGAGGACGCTCAGCACCAGCCAGACGTTTCCTGCCCTGTCCGATTCCAGCACGGACTGCTGCTCGATGACGCGGACATACCGGCCGGAGGCGTTGCTTATACGGTATTCGACGATGAACTTGCAGTCGGCCACGTCCGTCCTGCAGGCGAGTGCATATCTGAACGCGCTCACGGCATGTTGCCACAGATGGAGCACGTCGTCGGGATGCATCCTGACTTCCATTTCCTCGACATCCGTCTGCCGGCCGAAGAGGTCGGAGAAGTTGCACGAAGTAAAGACATGCCTCCGTGCGCACATGTCGAAGATGGATACGACGCTGCCGCACATTCTGGCCATCTGCGCCAGCATCGGCCGGTGCCGTTCCAGCAGTCCGTAATCCATGTCGGCAGCGTTGAAAACCTGCGAGGACATGAGCCTTCCGTATTCTTTCCGTAATGTTTCGACCATTTCGATTAATGATAATTCAGTATTGCGGCCGTCTCCGTTTAGCGTCATCTTTGCACCGTCAATAACCGATAAAGCAAAGTGAATTATGAAACGAAGAAGTATAGCCGTTCTTTTAAACGTATTTTTTGCTGCCGTATTGTACGGGCAGTCTTTTCAGAACATCAGGGGCATTGTGAGAGACAGGCTGTCCGGCGCGCCGCTCGAATATGCCACGATAGCGGTAGTTGGCACCGATCCGCTTTTGGGCGCGGTGAGCGACAGTCTCGGGCAGTTCGTTGTCCGCAACGTACCGGTGGGGCGCTACGACGTGCAGGTCAGTTTCGTGGGATACGAGCCGCTTCTTGTCCGCGAAGTGCTGCTGACGGCGGCAAGGGAGACGTATCTTGAAGCACTGCTGACGGAAAATGCAAACGCGCTGGACGAGGTGACGGTCAGGCCGGCGGTCAGCAAGTCGCAGCCCTTAAACACGATGGTGCTGGGCAGCGCGAGGATGTTCAGCGTGGAAGAGGCCGGACGCTATGCCGGAGGATTCGACGACCCTGCGCGGCTGGCTTCCGCCTTCGCCGGAGTGGCGGGAAGCATCGGGAACAACGGAATCGTCGTCCGAGGCAATTCGCCCAAATTCCTGCAGTGGCGGCTCGAGGGCGTGGAGATACCGAATCCGAATCACTTTGCCGAAGTCACCACTTTCGGAGGCGGTGCGATGACGGCTTTCAGCAGCCATCTGCTCGGCAATTCGGACTTCTTCACCGGCGCTTTCCCGGCCGAATACGGCAATGCGCTATCGGGCGTATTCGACATGAACCTGCGCGCCGGAAACAACCACCGGCGCGAAAGCGCTTTTCAGATCGGCGCCATCGGCATCGACTTCGCTTCCGAAGGACCGCTGCGCAGTGAAGGCAGCGCGTCGTATATCTTCAACTGGCGCTATTCGACCCTGGCGCTGCTGGCGCCTGTATTGCCCGAAAATGCCGGGGCAGTCCGATACCAGGACCTCTCCTTCAAACTGAATTTCCCCACCCGGCGAGCCGGCGTTTTCTCTGTCTGGGGCATCGGGCTTGCCGACCGTTCGGGACAAAAGGCAAAAACCGACAGCACGAAATGGGAATACGTGAACGACCGGTACGAACAGACCCATGAACAGCACTCGGGAGCCTTCGGCGCAAACCACACGATCGGCATCCGTGGCAACGCCAGCCTGAAAACGTCGCTCGCCGCCACTGTCAGCCGCCTGGGGTTCCACACCGACCGTCTGGACGAAGACCTGCGCCTCAAACCGGAAAATGTGATAGAAAACACCAGCTGGAACTTCATCCTGTCATCTTTCCTGAACCGCAAATTCAGCGCCGGGCATACCAGCAGGACGGGAATCAGAATAACCGGCATGAAATACGACTTGCTGCTCGGCAAGACGTCCGACCGTCAGACGATAAAGAACATTGCGGACGAATCGGGCTTCAGCGCACTGCTTTCCGCCTGTTCGAGTTCGTCGTTCACCCTCTCAGATGCATGGACGCTCAATCTCGGCATACATGCACAGGTGTTCAGCCTGAACGGACGCTATGCCGTGGAACCGCGCGCCGGAGTACGCTGGAAATTCCGTCCGCGCCATTCCGCCGGGCTGTCATACGGCTTGCACAGCCGGATGGAAATGCTTTACTACTACTTCACGAAGTCGGCAACAGGCGAACGTATGAACAGAAACCTCGATTTTACCCGCGCACACCATCTTGCCGGCACTTACGACTGGGACGTCGCGGACGACTGCCACCTGCGAATCGAGCCGTATGTACAGTACCTGTTCAGCGTGCCGGTCGTGCCCGGCAGTTCATTCTCCTTCATCAACCTGCAGCGCGACTGGTTCGTTTCGGACAAGCTGGAAAATTCGGGGAAGGGACTGAACTGCGGGATAGAACTGACGTTCGAGAAATACCTGTCGCGAGGCTATTATTATATGTATACGGCTTCGCTGTTCGACTCGCGCTACCGGGCGGGCGACGGAGTGTGGCGCAATACGCGCTACAACCGCAACTTCGTGTTCAATCTCCTTGCCGGTAAGGAGTGGATGACGGGACGCGCCGGGCAGAACGCCGTCAACGCCGGCATCCGTTTCACATATCAAGGCGGCGACCGCCATTCGCCCGTCGACGAAGCCGCCTCGCAACGTGCACAAGAGGCCGTCTATTCCGAAGAAAACGCTTTTGCCGACCGGTATCCGCCCACATTCGTATGCCACTTCACGGTTAGCTACAGAATAAACCGGAAAAAATCGGCACACGAATTTGCCCTGAAAATGATAAATGCCACCATGAGCCGTGAATACTACGGTCATCTGTACAATTTCAAAACTGGCCGCACGGACGTCGACAGCGAAGCAATGATAGTACCGAACATCAGCTACAGAGTTGAATTTTAGAAATGCGGAATCAACGGTAGCGGCAGTCCGAATTGAAAATCGACGCGGTCAAATGCATCTCCGGTTTTCAATTCTTTTTTTATTCGAACGGAAAAATATATCTTTGCAGGACATTCATTCAATAAATGCAGAATGAAACAAAAACAGCCCCGTCTCCGCACGAAAAGGCGGAAGGCGGCTTTGAATCTTTGAACCGTATAAAACTATTGAATTATGATTATTGGCATTCCAAAAGAAATCAAGAACAGCGAAAACCGCGTGGCGATTACGCCCGGAGGAGTAAGAGAACTCGTCAAAAGAGGCCACACGGTACACGTACAGCAGTCAGCGGGCGAAAACAGCGGATTTTCCGACGCCGAATACCGTTCGTCCGGAGCAGAAATCCTTCCGTCCATCGAAGACATCTACCGTCATGCCGGAATGATACTGAAAGTAAAAGAACCGATAGCCGGCGAATACCCGCTTGTGCGTAGCGGACAGATGCTTTTCACCTATTTTCATTTCGCATCCGAAGAGACGCTGCTCAAAGCCATGCTCGCAAGCGGCGCAACGTGCATCGCATACGAAACGGTCGAAGCGGAAGACCGCACGCTTCCGCTGCTCATTCCGATGAGCGAAGTGGCAGGGCGCATGTCCATTCAGGAAGGCGCCAGGTATCTCGAAAAGCCGCATGGCGGAAAAGGCATCCTGCTGGGAGGCGTGCCGGGCGTCAAGCCGGCGCACATACTGATTCTGGGCGGAGGAGTGGTCGGATACAATGCCGCGCTCGTAGCCGCCGGCTCGGGTGCGGACGTGACGGTCGCCGACATCTCGCTGCCACGCCTGCGCTACCTGGACAGCATCATGCCCGCCAACGTGAAGACGCTCTACTCGTCTACGCACAACATCGAGCAGGAACTGCCCCGCACCGACCTGGTCATCGGCGCCGTGCTGATTCCCGGCGCCAAGGCTCCTCGGCTGCTCACACGCGACATGCTGCAGCTGCTCAAGAAAGGCAGCGTGCTGGTCGACGTGGCCATCGACCAGGGAGGATGCTTCGAAACGTCGCACCCAACGACTCACGCCGAACCCGTCTACGAAGTCGACGGCATCCTGCACTACTGCGTAGCCAACATTCCCGGCGCCGTGCCGTACACCTCCACGCTCGCCCTCACCAGCGCCACACTGCCTTACGTCTTCAAACTGGCCGACCTGGGATGGAAGGAAGCCTGCAGGAACGACCCCGGACTGAAATCGGGCGTGAACGTGGCTGGCGGCAAAATCACCCATCCTGAAGTCGCACGAACGTTCGGACTGCACTGCGAACCATTGGTTTTTTGAGGTGCGACTGTTTTTGAGCCGGCGTGCTATGTGGCAAACACGCCGTTCGGACGAAGTTCCGCCCAATGCCGTCAAGTGAAAAAAATCGTGTAACTCATGGATTGTAAGCTCCGGCAACAGGATTTTTTGCCTGATACAAAAAAAAGTTTGCTGAGTCAATTTCTTTTCATACTTTTGCTGTCGACAATATACAACAACATTACAAGAAACTGATGAAAGCAGCCGTACATATTAGACCAAAAAATTCGCCCATGAAGTTTATTGCCAGCCTGTTTTGGCATGAATTTTGCGGGGTATATGCTCTGATTTAATTTTTTGTTGCCATATTGTTACTGTTTTGAAGCATGTCGCCGAGTTATCGGTGGCGTGCTTCTTTTTTTGTTTTGTGCGTCCTGCAGCATGTCGTGCACGAGTTTCACCGTCGCGCGGCAACGTTTCCCGCGATTTCATTATTAATATCACTACTGACCGACTAAAATTATAGATAAAAAAAGTGCGTCCTCTTGCAGGGTCGCCCCAATTCATGCCTGCACACCGTCGGAGCTTGTCAAAAAAATCCTCCTCCATTCCAATTCGCCGGCCGATGAAGCGCGCATACAGTTCGTATCGCCGTCCGTAGCCGACGCCGTCGACGAAACGGAAATATGAGGCGGCAGAGGACAGGTCTACCTCACCTCTGCACAGACGGGCGAAGCGAAAATATACGACACCTCCGGTTCGCTGCTGCAAGCATTTACGCTCCCTGCTGCAAGCAAAAGCAGCATCATGCTGCCCGCCGGCCTTTACATAGTCGACCTGAACGGGAAAACGTACAAGGTTGTCGTCAGATAGGCGAATGACCGTCGTCACCCCGGCCTTTCTCTCTCTCCGAGAGCGGGCTGGGGGTGTGTCGTTTGAACGGCTGTCCCGTGCAGGGGGAATTTCCGCCGCGAAAAAAAGAACCGACCCATTTCCGAATCAGTTTGCCGTCTGCCGAAAAGATTGTATCTTTGTACCGTTTTTTAAAAGTAAACAAACTATGAAAATAGAAAAAATTATCGGAAGAGAAATTCTTGACTCGCGGGGTAACCCCACCGTAGAAGTCGATGTAGTACTGGAATCGGGGGTTATCGGCAGGGCATCCGTTCCCTCCGGCGCATCGACCGGCGAAAACGAAGCCCTCGAACTGCGCGACGGCGACAAGGCGCGCTACGGCGGCAAAGGCGTACTGACCGCAGTCGAAAACATCAATGAAAAGATTGCACCCATACTGCTCGGACGCTCCGCGCTCGACCAGACGGGCATCGATCACACCATGTTGAAACTGGACGGCACCAGGACGAAATCCGCCCTCGGGGCCAATGCCATCCTCGGCGTATCGCTGGCCGTGGCCAAGGCTGCCGCCAACTATCTGGACATACCGCTGTACAGATACATCGGCGGCGTGAACACCTACGTGCTGCCCGTGCCGATGATGAACATCATCAACGGCGGCTCGCACAGCGACGCTCCGATCGCCTTCCAGGAATTTATGATTCGCCCCACGGGCGCATCCTCGTTCAGAGAAGCGCTGCGCATGGGAGCCGAAGTGTTTCACGCTCTCAAGGCCGTACTGAAAGTTCGTGGACTGAGCACGGCCGTCGGCGACGAAGGCGGCTTCGCACCAAAACTCGACGGCACCGAAGATGCCCTGAACTCAATCATCGAAGCCATCAAGGCCGCCGGATACAAGCCCGGAAAGGACATCAGCATCGGCCTCGACTGCGCATCGTCCGAGTTCTACAGAGACGGCATCTACGACTACTCCAAATTCGAAGGCGAGAGGGGCGAAAAGCGCACTTCAGACCAGCAGGTCGACTATCTCGAGAAACTGATCAACACCTACCCGATCGATTCGATCGAAGACGGCATGAGCGAAAACGACTGGGTGGGATGGAAAAAACTGACCGACCGCATCGGCAAGCGCGCCCAACTCGTGGGCGACGACCTGTTTGTGACCAACGTCGAATTTCTGTCGAAGGGAATCAAGGAAGGCTGCGCCAATTCCATCCTGATCAAGGTCAACCAGATCGGCTCGCTTACCGAAACGCTGAACGCCATCGAAATGGCGCACCGCCACGGGTATACGACCGTCACGTCGCACCGCTCGGGCGAGACCGAAGATGCAACCATCGCCGACATCGCCGTTGCAACCAACAGCGGACAGATCAAGACCGGATCGCTAAGCCGCTCCGACCGTATGGCGAAGTACAACCAGTTGCTCCGCATCGAAGAGGAACTGGGCTGCCGCGCCGTGTACGGTTATCGGAAGCAAGTGTGAATCCATCCGCTTCAAGCACGGTGTGCGAATATCAAAGAACCTGTCCCCCTGTCACGGGCGGACAGGCTTTCTGTTCGCCGCAATTCGAAAATCCAAAAATGCAATGAAAATAACAGGCTACAAAACAAAAATGCACGGCGCGCCGACAAAGCGCTATTGCCAGACGCTGGATCTGAAAGACGACCCCGCACTGATTGAAGAATACACAAGACGCCACAGCGAAAATGAATCATGGCCCGAAATACGGGAAGGAATCCGCAGCGTGGGCATCCTCGAAATGGAAATATACATTCTGGGTAACCGCCTGTTTATGATTGTGGAAACGCCGCTTGACTTCGACTGGGACGAAGCCTTCGGCCGCCTGGCAACCCTGCCACGGCAGCAGGAATGGGAAGACTTCATGTCCGTCTTTCAGGACACGGAGGCAAATGCCACCTCGGCAGACAAGTGGAAACTGATGGAACGGATTTTCAGGCTGTATGATTGAACGCATCTACATTCTCGAAAGCGTCGACCCGGTCGCTTTCTACGGCGTGAACAATGCGAACATGCAACTGATCAAGACGCTGTTCCCGAAACTGCGTATCGTGGCGCGCGGCAACGTGATGAAGATCGTCGGCGACGAGGACGAACTGGACGTCTTCATCCGAAAAATACGGGAAATAGAGGAACACTGCGAAGAATACAACACGCTGACGGAAGATGTGATCATCGATATCGTGAAAGGCAATCCGTCCGAAGCGGTAAGGAAGCAGGACAACTTGATCATACACGGCGTGGGCGGCAGACCTGTCGTCGCCCGTTCGGCAAACCAGCAGAAACTGGTGAAAAGCTTCGAAGAAAACGACCTCACCTTCGCCGTCGGCCCTGCGGGATCGGGCAAGACGTTTGTCGCCATAGCGCTTGCCGTGCGGGCGCTCAAGAGCAGGCAGGTGCGGAAAATCATCCTCAGCCGTCCCGCCGTGGAGGCCGGCGAGAAGCTGGGTTTCCTGCCCGGCGAGATGAAAGACAAGCTCGACCCCTACCTGCAGCCGCTCTACGACGCGCTGCAGGAAATGATTCCCCCCGCCAGACTGAAGGAATACACGGAAAGCAGCATCATTCAGATTGCCCCGCTCGCCTTCATGCGCGGGCGCACGCTGAACGACGCCGTGATTATCCTCGACGAAGCGCAGAACACGACGCCGCTACAGATCAAAATGTTCCTCACACGGCTGGGACTGCGCGCCAAAATGATCGTCACCGGCGACATCACGCAGATCGACCTCCCGGCAAGCATGAACTCCGGTCTTGTCGAAGCCATGCAAATACTCTCCGGAGTGCACGGCATCGGGAAGGTGGCATTCACAAAAAAAGACATCGTCCGCCACAAACTTGTCCGGCACATCGTCGACGCCTACGAGAAGAACGGCAGACGGCGAAAAGAAATCAGCTCGAAAACAAAAACAGTCATAAAAGAATAAGACATGAAAAAAGCTTTGATAAAAACCGACTATCACTTTCCGGGACAGTTGGGCGTGTATCACGGAAAGGTACGCGACGTGTACAGCCTGCGCGGCGAAATCCTGGTCATGGTCGCCACCGACCGCATTTCGGCCTTCGACGTCGTGCTGCCTGAAGGAATACCGTACAAGGGGCAGATGCTCAATCAGCTGGCGGCCAAATTTCTGGATGTGACGGCCGACATCTGTCCGAACTGGAAACTGGCCGTTCCCGACCCGATGGCGACGGCGGGTGTCCGCTGTGAAGGCTATCCCGTCGAGATGATCGTGCGCGGATACCTCTGCGGCAGCGCATGGCGGGCTTACAGAAACGGCGCGCGCGAAATATGCGGCGTGACAATCCCCGACGGCATGAGTGAAAACGAAGCCCTGCCCGAACCCGCCGTCACCCCGACAACAAAAGCGGCGCAGGGCGCGCACGACGAAAACATCTCCAGAGACGACATACTGAAAAGCGGCCTGGTGTCGGAAGGCGACTATGCCGTACTGGAAAAATATGCGCTCGAACTGTTTCGCCGCGGCACGGAGATCGCCGCCCGCCGTGGACTGATCCTCGCGGACACGAAATACGAATTCGGACATGCCGACGGCACGATCTATCTGATCGACGAAATCCACACGCCCGACTCGTCACGCTATTTCTACCGCGACGGCTACGAACAGCGTCTTTCGCACGGCGAACCACAGAGACAGCTCTCCAAGGAGTTTGTCCGCGAATGGTTGATGGCGAACAGCTTTCAGGGAAAGGCCGGCCAGACGGTGCCCGCAATGACGCCCGAAATCGTCGACGGCATCAGTAACCGTTACATCGAACTCTACGAACAGATCACGGGCGAAACGTTCGTGAAAGTCGACACCGGCGACCTGCTTTCGCGCATCGAACGGAACGTGACGGAATGGTGCCGCGCGCGGCAGAACCCCTGACACGGGGATTCTTTTCGTTTAAACACGGAGAATACCCTTAGTTTGCAAAAGGAAAAAAGCAATGTTAATTTCAATCGCCCGTTTGTAAGGGAGAAAAGAATTAACAGGCCGGAGAGGTGAACTAAACGGAGACAGAAGTTTAAAACTTATTCTCCGAAACAGACCTCTGCCGGCCAGGCTAAAAATACCATATGGAATTTTAGTCCTTTAAGACTGCTAAGGATGTTAGTACAGTCAGCTTTTGTTAATTCCAAAATCATAAGAAACAAAGATTTCACCGCGTTCGAAAACAGCCGGCAGTTTTCCTGTTATGCCGGTATGGCGCCCTTCGACGATTCTTTGGGTACAAGCCGCAACCGGGGCAGGCATATTCGCAGAACAGGCTCAAACAGGTATATATGAAGGCCCTGCTTACTCAGGCTGCCAGATCTGCGTGGTATACGACTGCGAATTGAGAGCGTATTATCAGCGTAAACTGGCCGAAGGCAAGCTGATAAATGCGAATAACGTATTGTTTGTGGGGAAACTGAAATAATAACGCGAAAACCGGCCGTTCATTGAAGAAAAAGAAGTACCTTTGCACGATTTTATAACATAACATTATCAATAAAGCAATGAAAAAGCATAATTTTTATGCGGGGCCTTCTATTCTAAGTGAATATACGATAAGGAATACCGCAGCAGCCGTAGAGAATTTTGCAGGTACGGGACTTTCCCTGCTGGAAGTTTCGCATCGCGGAAAAGAGTTTGTCGCCGTCAACGACGAGGCGCGCCTGCTCGTGAAAGAGTTGTTGGACGTGCCGGATACGCACGAAGTCGTCTTCCTGGGCGGCGGCGCCAGCATGCAATTCTGCATGGTGCCTTACAACCTGCTCAACAGGAAAGCATCCTATCTGGATACCGGTACATGGTCGTCCAAGGCTATCAAGGAAGCCCGGCTCTTTGGCGAAATCGAAGTAGTCGCCTCTTCCAAAGACAGTAATTACACTTACATCCCAAAGGATTATACCGTTTCGCCCGATTCCGACTATTTTCATATCACGACGAACAACACCATCTTTGGAACGGAGATTCACAACATCCCGGAAGTAGATATTCCATTAATCGCCGACATGTCGTCGGACATTTTCGCACGCCCGATAGACGTATCCAAATACAGCATCATCTATGCCGGTGCACAAAAGAATCTGGCGCCCGCGGGCGTAACGATTGTGATTGTCCGCAAGGATGCGCTCGGGAAAGTCGACCGTCCGATTCCGTCCATGCTTAACTATCAGATTCACATCGCCAACGACTCGATGTTCAACACGCCCCCCGTCCTGCCCATTTACGCCGCGCTGCAAACGCTCAAATGGTACAAGGAACAGGGCGGAATCCCCGTTTTGCAGAAGAAAAATATCGAAAAGGCAGCTATTCTGTACGACGAAATTGACCGCAACAAACTGTTTCGGGGAACGACCGCTGTCGAAGACCGCTCGCTGATGAACGTCTGTTTCGTGATGAACGACGAATACAAAGAATTGGAAAGTGCTTTCAGTCAGTATGCTTCTTCGCAGGGTATTGTCGGTATTAAGGGACACCGTTCGGTCGGAGGGTTCCGCGCATCGCTGTACAATGCAATGCCCGGAAGCAGCGTAAAAGTTCTGGTAGATGCAATGAAATCATTCGAAAAAAACATCTGATCAATCCCAATCGAATTATGAAAATACTGATAGCTACCGAAAAGCCGTTTGCCGCACCGGCAGTAAACGCCATCCGTCAGGTCGTCGAAACGGCGGATATGACTTTGACGCTTTTAGAGAAATACACGGAGAAGGCGCAGCTGCTGAATGCCGTGACGGATGTCGACGCCATCATTATCCGAAGCGATATTATTGACAGCGAGGTGTTCGATGCTGCCGGACAGTTGAAAATCGTCGTCCGTGCGGGTGCCGGTTACGACAATGTGGATTTGGCATCGGCCACGGCGCATAACGTCTGCGTGATGAACACGCCCGGACAAAATGCCAATGCCGTAGCTGAGCTTGCGTTTGGGCTGATGGTCTGCGGCGTGCGCAACTTCTTCAACGGCACGTCGGGAACAGAAATGAAAGACAAGACGCTCGGCATACACGCCTACGGCAATGTAGGCCGGTGTGTCGCGCGGATTGCCAGAGGTTTCGGGATGGAAGTGTATGCCTTCGACCCGTTTCTTTCTGCGGAAACAATTGAAAAAGATGGCATCAGAGCCTTAAGCTCGGCGGCGGAACTGTACAGCGTCAGCCGGTTTGTGTCGCTGCATATCCCGGCGACGGCCGAGACAAAAAATTCCATCGGCTACGACCTGCTCATCTCCATGCCGAAAAACGCCATGCTCGTAAACACGGCGCGCAAGGAAGTGATCCACGAAGCGGAGTTGCTTAAAGTCATGGACATACGTCCCGACTTCAAGTACCTGACCGACATCATGCCGGACTGTCATCCCGAGCTGAGTGAAAAATTCGCCGGACGCTATTTCAGCACCCCCAAAAAGATAGGCGCACAAACGGCCGAAGCCAATAACAACGCAGGCATCGCCGCCGCCGAACAGATCGTCGATTTCCTGAAAAACGGAAATGAACGGTTTCGGGTGAACAGGTAGATCCCATTTTCATAACCAAACAGTCAAGCAATATGATCATAAAGCCTTTCAGGGGTATCCGTCCGCCGAAAGAATTAGTCGAGGCCGTTTCGTCACGACCGTATGACGTGCTGAACTCGGACGAAGCGCGCACGGAAGCCCGCGACAACGGAAAGTCGCTGTATCACATCATCAAGCCGGAGATAGATTTTCCGGCGGGAACGGACGAACACGATCCGAAAGTATACGACAGAGCTGTCGCCAATTTCAAAGCCTTCCGGACGAACAAATGGCTCGTGCAGGATGAAAAGGAACTGTACTATATCTACGCGCAGACAATGAACGGCAAAACGCAATACGGCCTCGTATTGTGCGCACATGTAGATGATTACTTGGCAGGACGCATCAGGAAGCACGAACTCACGCGCCGCGACAAGGAAGAAGACCGCATGAAACACGTGAGGATAAACAATGCCAACATCGAACCGGTCTTTTTCGCCTGTCCCGACAACGACACTCTCAATGCCATCGTCGCAAAATATACCTGCCGGACACCCGAATACGATTTTGTCGCACCGCCCGAACATTTCCGACATACGTTCTGGATTGTGGACAACGATACGGACATACAGCAGATTACGGACTGCTTTGCTGCCATCCCGTCGCTGTATATTGCAGACGGTCACCACCGTTCGGCTGCAGCTGCACTGGTGGGAGCCGAGAAGGCGCAGCAGAATCCACATCACCGCGGCGACGAAGAATACAACTATTTCATGGCAGTATGTTTCACCGCCGGACAACTGACCATCATCGACTACAACCGTGTTGTGAAAGACCTGAACGGACTTTCGGACGACGCTTTTCTGCAGGCCCTCACTAAAAACTTCACCGTCGAACCGAAAGGAAGCGAAATTTTCAAACCCGCCCGGCTGCATCAGTTTTCGCTTTATCTGAACGGCAACTGGTACGCTCTGACAGCCAAAGAAGGCGCATACGACGACAGTGACCCCATCGGCGGCCTCGACGTGACGGTCTCGTCCAACCTGATTCTGAACGAAATACTGGGCATCAAAGACCTGCGTTCGGACAAACGGGTCGACTTCGTGGGCGGCATCCGTGGACTGAGCGAACTCAAACGGCGCGTAGACAGCGGCGAAATGAAAGCGGCGCTGGCTTTGTTCCCCGTTTCGATGCAGCAAATCATCCGCATCGCCGACGCAGGTCTCATCATGCCCCCGAAAACAACCTGGTTCGAGCCAAAACTGCGTTCCGGCCTGGTCATCCATTCGCTCGAAGAATAAAAAACGCAAGGCGAATAAAGTGCATTAACGCAATGTAGCCTGTGCATCGATGCCTGATGAATTTCCGGGGACAAACGTGCAGGGTGTACGACAAAAGTCCCGGAACAAACAAATTTTTGTTTATGACATAAAAACGGCTATCTTTGTATATTAATCTTAAAGAAACAGAAATATGGGACGATATCTTGATCCGAAAAACGATATGCCGTTCAAGCGCATCTTCGGGGAACATCCCGAGTTGCTGAAAAGTTTTCTCAATGCTCTGATGCCGTTTGATGATAACCGGTATGTCGAATGAACGGGGCTCACGGAAAACGCGACACTTTCGGGATATGTGTATTATTGCGTCCGTAAGGTATCCGTAAAATATTTTATCGGAGTTTCCCAAAAAACAACTACTTTTGACGTCAGAATTTTATACATACCAATATGATGAAAAAAGTGATGATTTTTATGGGATTAACATTTTTGGCAGGGGCATGCAACGTGTCTCCTGATAAAAAGACAGAGACGGCCGACACTGCGAATCCGTTTCTGACCGAGTACACAACGCCTTTCGGCGTTCCTCCGTTCGATCGAATCACGATCGATGACTACAAGCCGGCCATACTGCAGGGCATGGACGAACAGAAAAAAGAAGTGGATGCCATCGTAAACAAAACGGCCGAGCCTGACTTTGAAAATACGATTGTCGCGCTGGATCAAAGCGGACAGTTGCTGTCAAAGGTATACATCGTCTTTTCGGGACAAAACAGCGCCAACACTTCGGACGAGATGCAGGCGCTCAGCAGAGAACTCTCGCCGCTAATGTCGGCACACAGAGATGACATTTCTCTCAACCCCAAACTGTTTGCCCGCGTTCAGAACGTATACGATAAACGTAACGAGCTGAATCTGACCAAAGAGCAGGCCAAACTGCTGGAAGAAACCTACAAAAATTTCGTGCGTGGAGGAGCCAGCCTGCCCGAAGACAAACAGGCACGGCTGCGCGAGTTGAACAGCGAAATAGCCATGCTGCAACTCTCTTTCGGACAAAACATGCTCAAGGAAACGAACGCTTTCAGGCTGATAATCGACAACAAAGACGATCTTTCCGGCTTGCCCGACAATCTGATTGCCTCTGCTGCGGAAGATGCCCGCGCGGCGGGAGAAGACGGCAAGTGGGTCTTCACGCTGCAAAATCCCAGCATCATGCCTTTCCTGCAATTTTCCGACAGACGCGACCTGCGCGAGAAAATCTTCACCGGATACATCAGCCGGGGAAATAACAACAACGAGGCAGACAATAAGGAGATTGTGAAAAAACTCGTCAAAGCACGGCTCGAAAAGGCACAACTGATGGGATACGAACACTTTGCCGCGTTTGCTCTGGATGATCGCATGGCAAAAAACGCCAACAACGTCTACAAACTGCTACACGAAGTCTGGACGCCGGCTCTGGATAAAGCGAAAGCCGAACTTGCCGACTTGCAGGCCATGATGAAGCAAGACGGTATCGACGGCGAACTGAAGGGCTGGGACTGGCGCTACTACAACGAAAAAGTGATGAAAGCGCGTTTCGATATGGACGAAACCGCTGTCCGCCCCTATCTGCAACTCGAAAAGGTTCGCGAGGGATTGTTTTATGTAGCAAACAGGCTCTACGGAATCTCATTCACAGAATTGAAGGATATACCCAAGCCTCACGAAGACGCCGTCGCCTTCGAATGTAAGGATGTCGACGGCACGCACCTCGGACTGCTTTACATGGACTACTTCCCGCGGGCAAGCAAACGGGGCGGAGCCTGGTGCGGCTCGTACCGGCAGCAGACCTGCAGCGACGGCAAACGTGTCGCCCCGCTGGTGACCATCGTCTGCAACTTCACCAAACCCGCAGCCGGACAGCCAGCCTTGCTGAGTGTAGACGAGGCTTCGACCATGTTTCACGAGTTTGGGCACGCGCTGCACAGCCTGTTCAGGGATGTACATTACTACGGCGTTGCGGGCGTGCCGCGCGATTTTGTAGAGCTGCCTTCGCAGGTGATGGAACACTGGGTGCTCGAACCGGAAGTGCTGAAAGTATACGCCAAACACTACCAGACAGGCGAGAACATGCCTGCCGAACTGGTCAAAAAACTGGAAGAAAGCAGTAAATACGGACAGGGCTTTATGACTTCCGAATACGTGCAGGCCTCAATTCTGGATATGGATTACCATGTACTGACCGATATCCCCGGCAACCTGGATATCCTGAAATTCGAAACCGAATCGATGAACAGACTGCACGCCTTGCCGCAAATCCCGCCACGATATCGCTCCACCTATTTCAATCACACGATGGGCGGCGGCTATACGGCCGGCTATTACAGCTACATGTGGTCGGAAGTGCTCGACGCCGACGCTTTCGAAGCCTACAAAGAGGCCGGAGATATTTTCGACCAGGCAACGGCAAAACGCTTCCGTGAATATGTGCTTACGCCGGGCGGCATCGACGATGCGATGGTGATGTACAGGAATTTCCGCGGGAAAGAACCCGACACCACCCCCCTGTTAAAAAATAGAGGACTGAAATAATAACTCGCCTGTTTTTCCGTTATAAGACGGTAAGACTGTCATATAATTCGCTGCTTCCTTCCTTCGTTCATGCAAATGAGCCTCCGGAAGGAAGCAGTTTTTCGCCGGTCTTCAGGATTTTAAAAAAAACGGACATTTATGAATAGCCTGTACGACAAACGGCAATATCTGAAATATATTTTCATCATCGCGGCGACGCTGATATCCGTCGGGTCGGTCGTCGTATCCAATTCGATGGTCAACAAACTTGCGGCGGAAGAACGCCAGAAAATGGAAGTCTGGACGGAAGCGTACCGTTTTTTTCTGATGGAAGATACGATTGCCGACCCATATATGCTTATGCTTAAAGTGATAGGAGGCAACACCACAATACCCGTCATCCTGTGCGACGAAAAAGGCAGTAATGTGGAACCTCGCAACCTTGATGTACCCGAAAAAAACCAGGAAGCCTTTTTCAGACAAAAGATGCAGGATTTTAAAACACGGCATGAGCCTTTTGTTATCGAAGTGGGCGAAAAGAAGCAATATCTTTACTACGACGACTCGATCATCCTGAAACGGCTGGAAATGTATCCCTACATACAGTTGCTGGTCGTATTCGTTTTCATGATGATTGCTTTCTTTGCGCTGACAAGCACGAAAAAAGCCGAGCAAAACAAAGTCTGGGTCGGACTCTCGAAAGAGACGGCTCACCAGTTGGGCACACCCATCTCGTCGCTGATGGCGTGGGTCGAATATCTGAAAACAAAGGAGGTTGACGCATCCTATCTGACAGAGATGGAGAAAGACGTGAAACGGCTCGAAATGATCGTCGACCGGTTTTCAAAAATCGGCTCCAATCCCGAACCCTTTCCCCTGAATATCAACGACGCCGTCCGTTCGGCCTGCGGATACCTCGAATCGCGCATCTCGGCAAAGGTGAAAATGAAACTGGAGCTTGCCGGCAAGCCCATCCTCGCGCTGATGAACGAATCGCTCTTCTCGTGGGTTATCGAAAACCTGACCAAGAACGCCGTAGACGCAATGAACGGACAGGGAACCATCACCTATCAGGTCAGCGAAAAAGGCAACAAAGTACGCCTCGACATCACGGATACGGGCAGGGGCATCCCCAAGTCGAAATTCAACACCATCTTCAATCCGGGTTACACAACCAAGGCGCGCGGCTGGGGACTGGGGCTTTCGCTCGTGAAACGCATCGTCGAATCATATCCCGGCGGCAGGATTTTCGTGAGAAATTCCGAACTGGGCAAGGGCGCCACCTTCCGCATCGAAATGAGGAAATACCGCAAAATGCTATAATCCGGCTTCACCTGTCCGGACAAAGTTCCGCCCCGTCCGAACGGAAATTTTGCCCGCAAAATAATATTCCTTTACATCTTCCGTTTTTACTGTAAAGCGTATGTTGTTAAACTAAAGACCTGAATAAATTGTGAAACGAATATTGCTGGTAAACAAATTTTACTATCCCCGCGGCGGCGACTGTACGGCTGTCCTGACAACGGAAGAACTATTGAAAGCACACGGCCATCAGGTAGCCGTCTTCAGTATGCAGTATCCCGACAACATCTCCTCGCCGTGGGAAAGCTACTTTCCGAAAGAAATATCCTTTTCGGCGCCGCAACTGTCCGGCAAAGTCAGGGCGGCCATGCGGCTGTTTCGCCCGGCCGATGTCGTTGCAAAATTCGAGCGGCTGCTGAACGATTTCCGCCCCGACGCCGTACATCTCCACAACATCCACTCCTATCTCTCGCCCGCCGTAGCGCAGGTTGCCTGCCGGAAAGGCGTGCGGGTCGTCTGGACGATGCACGACTACAAGCTGATCTGTCCCGCCTACTCCTGCCTGCGAAACGGGGCGCCCTGCGAACTGTGTCTTGCAAACAGGTCGAGCGTCTTCACTTGCCGGTGCATGAAAAACAGCTGTGCGGCAAGTCTGCTCGCATGGATGGAAGCGCTATACTGGAATCGACGGAAACTGGAACGGACGACGGACACGTTCATCAGTCCCAGTGCCTTCCTGAAGGAGAAGATGGTATCGGCCGGATACCGTCCGCAGCAAATCGAAGTGCTGCACAATTTCATGTACCGGCAGCCACCGCCGCCGGCCGAAAAGGCGGATTATTACTGCTACGTGGGGCGCCTGTCGGAAGAGAAAGGCGTGGCCTCCCTGCTGGAAGCCGCAAAACAGCTGCCCTACCCGCTGAAAATCATCGGCGACGGCCCCCTGCGCGATTCGCTGAAAAGGCAATATCCGCAGGCTCACATCGAATTTACGGGACAGCTGCCCTCCGACCGTGTGCTGTCGGCCGTACAGCGGGCGCGCTTCCTGGTTATGCCTTCCATCTGGTACGAAAACAACCCGTACAGCATCATCGAAGCGCTCTGCACGGGCACGCCGGTGCTCGGTGCGAGGATTGGCGGCATACCGGAACTGATCGACGCCGGACGCAACGGAGACCTGTTCACGCCCGGCGACGTGCACGACCTGCGCGCCAAAATCGTTTCTGCCTTCAGGCGCTTCTCCGTTTCCTGCCCTTATGAAGAAATCGCTGCCGCGGCGCAAAATAAATTCGACGCCGAAGCGTTTTATGAACGACTAATAAAAGTATATGACCGCTAAAATATATAAGCCAACGGATGTGAGTATCATTACAACGTATCGCTGCCCGATGCGCTGCAAGATGTGCAATATATGGAACAATCCGACGCAGGCCGACCGTGAAATCCGCCCCGAGGAACTGGAGATTCTTCCCCGCCTGCGGTTTGCCAACGTCACCGGCGGCGAGCCTTTCGTACGCAAGGATCTGGACAGGATCGTCGCCGTGCTGTTCAGAAAATCGCCCCGGGTTGTCATCTCGACATCGGGATGGTTCGAAGACAGCATTGTCCAACTGGCCAGGGAGTTTCCCAAAATCGGCATCCGCATCAGCATCGAAGGACTGTCGCAGAAGAACGACGATTTGCGGGGACGTCCCGGCGGCTTCGACCGGGGGATGCGCACGCTGCTCGTCCTCCGCGAGATGGGACTGAAGGACATCGGCTTCGGCTGCACGGTGAGCAATCACAATTCGGCCGACATGCTGGCACTCTACCGGCTCTCCAAAGAACTCGGAATGGAATTTGCCACCGCCGCGTTTCACAATTCCTACTATTTCCACAAGCACGACAATCAGATCACAAACAGGGAAGAAGTCACCGCCAACTTCGAAAAACTGATCGAGATGCAGTTGAAAGCACATCACCCGAAATCGTGGAGTCGCGCGTTTTTCAACAACGGCCTGATCAACTATATCGAAGGCAACCGCCGGATGCTGCCCTGCGAGGCAGGCTCGATCAACTTCTTTGTAGACCCCTACGGCGAAGTCTATCCCTGTAACGGTCTGGAAGAACGCTTCTGGATGGAAAGCATGGGCAATATCCGTCAGGCGTCCTCGTTCGACGAGATATGGAACAGCGAGCAGGCGCAGCGCGTGCGCGAACAGGTGAGACGCTGTCCAAAGAACTGCTGGATGGTAGGAACAGCCGCCCCGGTAATGAAAAAATACATCCGACACCCGCTGCAGTGGATGGTGAAAAACAAAATCAGGAGTCTGCTCCACCGCCCGCTCTGTCTCGAGCGGAAATGGTACGATGTCGGGCAGGATCCGCAACAGGGAAGGATGACGGAATGAAGATTACAGTAACCGGACTCCGAGGCTTCCCGAATATCCAGGGCGGTGTCGAAACGCACTGCGAGGAACTGTACCCGCGCCTGGCGAAGCTGGGATGTGACGTGACACTGCTGCGGCGCAGGCCGTTTGTCCGCGAGACGCCGCCGCTCGCATCGTGGAAGGGGGTGAAGTTCCGCGACCTGCCCGCGCCGACACGAATGGGCGTCGAAGCCTTTGTGCACACGTTCAGGGGCGTCTGGCACGCCTTCCGGCACCGGGCGGAAATACTTCACATCCATGCCATCGGGCCGTCCGTGGCCGTGCCCTTCGCCAGGCTGCTGGGGCTGAAAGTCGTCGTCACACATCACGGACCGGACTACAACCGCCTGAAGTGGGGACGATTCGCGCGTTTCATCCTGCGGACGGGCGAATGTTTTGCAGCCCGGTGGGCGAACGAAATCATTGTCATCTCGACCGTCATCCGCGACCTTCTCGGGGAGAAATACAGCCGCACCGACGGCGTGCATCTCATATACAACGGCGTGAACATGCCGCAGCGGCGGACGGAATCGACGGACAGCATCGCACGCATGGGGCTTGCGCCCGGCAAATACATCCTGACTGTCGGGCGGTTTGTAGAGGAAAAGAACTTCGACAAGCTCATCCGCGCCTGTGCCGCGATGACGCTGCCCGAAGACTGCCGCCTGGTGATTGCCGGCGCGGCCGACCATCCGACCGCATATTCGGAATCGCTCCGCGAACTGGCCGTCAGAAACAGCGTCGTGCTCACAGGTATGGTCAAAGGCGACGCGCTGCAGGAGTTGTATGCCCACGCGCGGCTTTTCGTCCTGCCCTCGTCGCACGAGGGGTTGCCTTTCACGCTGCTTGAAGCCATGAGTCACGGCACGGACGTGCTCGTCAGCGACATCCCCGCCAACTGCGCGGTCGGTCTGCCGGCGGACTGCTATTTCCCGTACGGCGACGACGTCGTCGCAGCCCTGCGTCGGGCGCTGGAAACCAAACTGTCGCAGCCGCCAAAGCCACGCGCCTACGACCTTGCGCCGTACGATTGGGATGCAATTGCTCAAAAAACACTCGAAGTCTACGAGAGGACGTTCAGTCCGCCCCGTCCGTGACTGTGCCACGCACCCTGTCAAGCAGTTCGCGAAAGACGTAGTCGTTCGCCCTCTCCGGGTTTGTCTTGCGGTGCAGTTTCTTGCCCATGCGGGCGATTTCCTTTATGGCCTCATACAGGTCGTTCATCTTATCCATGTTACGTTTCAGCAGTTCCTGCCGCACGCCGTTTATCTCGAACAGTGTCCGGCGGTCGGCGTCAATCGACTCGGCAGCGTCGAGCAACTGTTTGGGAATGGTCGCGGGCATGCCGTGTTGCGTCAGCGCCGTGTGATAGGTATGGATATTGTCCGTCACCGTTCGCAACTGTCGGAGCAGGCTGTCCACTTCCTTAATTCGAATCTTCTGGAGCAGCTTTGTCACTCCGAAATCCGCCGCCGAGAGAGGCGCAGCAGCCTTGGCAAGTTTGAGGTAGATAGACAGTTTGCTCACCGGCGCGCTCATGCTGCGTATCGTCTCATGCATTCGCGATGTAATCACTTTCAGCGTCACCGATTCCGATTCCGAGGGCACAAAATCGGCGCATGTTCGCACTTTCTCGTCAAACTGCAGAGCGTAGTTTTCGTCAAAACGGGGCGACAGCGCAGTAAAACCCTTCAAATCTCTTTTCAAACTCTCCGAGAGATATTTCCCGATGAGGGGCAGTTCCTCATCCTTGCAATTGTAACTCCTTACTTTCATAACGTTATGCTTTCATAAATAATTTATGCCGTAAAAGTAATAAAAATGTAAATACAAACCGCCGGAACATGCATTTTTTTTTACCTGCCCCGCCATCCGAAGGTCTGCTGCGCTTCCTTTCTGCAAAGTTACGTCATTTATCGTACAGTCCGAAAAAATGACTACCTTTGTATCATAATTCGAGAGCGTTCCGCGTTCATGCGCGGACAGAAAAGAGAAATATGAATCATTAGAATCAAGAAATATGCTGAAACATACGAAAATTATTGCAACTGTTTCGGATCGGCGATGCGATGCGGATTTCATCCGGGCACTTTATCACGCCGGCATGAACGTGGTCCGGCTGAATACGGCGCACATGCTGGCGGACGGTCTGGAGCGGGTAGTAAACAATGTGCGCGCCGTGTCTAACCGCATCGGTATTCTGATAGACACGAAGGGGCCGGAGATACGCACCACGCCGTCGGATGCGCCGATAGCGTTCAGGACAGGCGACCTCGTGGCCATGACCGGCAACCCCGACGCAATCACCACGCGAGAGTGCATCTGCGTGTCGTATAAAAACATGGCGGACGACCTGCCCGTCGGTAGCGACATCCTGATCGACGACGGCGAACTGGAACTGAAAGTGCGCGGCAGGGAAAACGGCCGCCTGATTTGCGAAGTGCTGAACGACGGCGAGCTTGGAAGCCACAAGAGCGTGAACGTGCCCGGCGTTCGCATCAACCTCCCCTCGCTGACGGACAACGACCGGGAGAATATCCGCTGGGCGGTGGCGCACGACCTGGATTTCATCGCCCACTCGTTCGTGCGCAGCAGGCAGGACGTCCTCGACGTGCAGCAACTGCTGGACGAACACAGAAGCCCGATAAAAATCATCGCCAAGATTGAAAACCAGGAAGGCGTAGACCGCGTGGACGAGATTCTCACGGCGGCTTACGGCATCATGGTCGCCCGCGGCGATCTGGGCATCGAAGTACCGGCCGAGCGGGTGCCGGGCATACAGCGCGTATTGATACGCAAGTGCGTCGAAGCCAAAAAGCCCGTCATCGTCGCCACACAGATGCTGCATTCCATGATCACAAATCCGCGGCCGACGCGCGCCGAAGTGACCGACGTGGCCAATGCCATCTATTACCGTACCGACGCGCTGATGCTGAGCGGCGAAACGGCGTACGGCAAATATCCCGTCGAGGCGGTGCAGACGATGACGAAGATTGTCCGCGAGGCCGAAAAAACCAAGCTGAGCGCGAACGACATCCGCGTGCCGATACAGGGCGACGACCTCGACGTTACCTCGTTTCTTGCGAAGCAGGCCGTCAAGTCGTCGCAGAAGCTGAACGTCCGCGCCATTATCACGGACTGCTTCAGCGGGCGGACGGCGCGCTATCTGGCGGCGTTTCGCGGTGCAGCCACGGTGTTTGCCGTCTGTTACAGCGAGCAGGTGATGCGCATGTTGTCGCTTTCCTACGGCGTCTGGGCGGTCTACCAGCCGTGGAACGAGAACCGCAGAGAATACCTGTACGACGCCCTGCGCCGTCTGATCGAGAGCGGACGCCTCACGCCGGACGACAAGGTGGCCTACCTGAGCGGGAGTTTCGGCGCGGGAGGCGGCACCACGTTTCTTGAAATCAACGAAGTGGGGAATGTCCTCAGCGCCGGGAAAGTGTACCAGTTGCCGATATTCAAATGAATGTTTTGTCGGACAGGCTTACAGATTCAGCGCCTGCTCCAGGTCGGCGATCAGGTCGGCGGCGTCTTCCAGACCTGCGGAGAGGCGGAATATTCCTTCTCCGGCAAAAATATTCCACGACTCCCGCTGTTCCGGCGCGGGGAGTTTGAAAGAGGTTTCCAGAAGGTCTTTGCTGTTCAGGTAAAAAATCAGCGAGCGGTGGTGTCCGAGGGATACCGCGTAATGAATGATTTGCAGTTTGTCGACAAACCGCTGCGCCTGTTCACGTCCGTTTTCCATCTGAAAAGTGATGATGCCCGAGAAATTTTTCATCTGCCGTACGGCCAGTTCATGCTGTGGATGTGAAGGCAGGCCGGGATAAATCACCCGCTTTATCCGGGGATGAGTCTCGAGATACGCGGCAATTTTCAGCGCATTCTCTTCGTGTACCCTCATCCGAAGGGGGAAAGTAGCCAGGCCTCGCAGTATCAGCCATGCGTTGAAGGGGCTTAACACTCCACCCAGACGGATGGCCGTCTTTTTCCGCAAAGGCGCAAGATGTGTTCTGTATCCCAGAACAACTCCTCCCAGGGCGTCGCCATGCCCTCCCAGATATTTCGTAAGGGAATGTATGACAAAATCTGCGCCTGATGTCAGCGGTTTGGTAGCGGCCGGCGTGGCAAAGGTCGAATCGACGGCCAGCAGCGCTCCGGCACTGTGAGCGATGCGTGCAACCGCCGCAATGTCCGTAAGACGCAGCAGCGGATTGCAGGGCGTTTCGATATAAACCAGCCGCGTGTCTGGCCGGATGGCTCTGCGTACGGCTTCCAGGTCGGATGTATTCACCTTGCTTACTTCAATCCCCAGTTCGGGAATCTTTTCGTTGGTGATTTCCGAAAGGGCGGCGTATGCCACGTCGCTCACAATCGCATGGTCGCCCGCCTTGAGCAGGTGAAGCAGGAGGGCGACGATGGCAGCCATCCCGCTTGCAAAGGCGATGGCCGTCTCGGCGCCTTCGAGGGCAGCCAGTTTCTGCTCCAGCTGATGAATCGTGGGATTCCCCCAGCGGGTATAAAGCCACGTTTCATTTTCTTCCATCCCTTCTACCGAGAACCCTGCGCCGGCATCTGCAACAAACGTGGTAGACATTACCAGGCTGGGTGCAGATGCCTTTGTGACCGGGTCGGGGGATTCTCCGGCATGAATGGCCTTCGTCTGTTCTCCGGCGTTTGACAGAAAAACGGTATCTTTAGACATGATGCATGACTGATGCCCGTTCAAATTTCAGATTTTTTCCAGCGCCTTTTCCAGATCGGCCTTGATGTCTTCGATATGTTCAATCCCGACCGATATGCGCAATAATCCGGGTTCTACGCCCGTGGCCTTTTGTTCTTCGGGCGAAAGCTGCTCGTGAGTAGTGGCCGACGGATGGATAATCAGTGATTTGGCATCTCCCACGTTGGCCAGATGGCTGTGCAGTCGTACGCGGTCAATCACTTTGTCGGCACTGGAAGGTTCACCCTTTACCTTGAAGGTCAAAACGGAACCTGCGCCCTTCGGGAAATATTTCTCGGCGAGTTCGTAATACTTGCTGCTCTTCAGGCCGGGATAGTTTACGTATTCGATCTTCGGATGCTGTTCGAGCCATTCGGCCAGGATACGGGCGTTTTGCACGTGGCGTTCCACGCGGAGCGAGAGCGTTTCAATCCCCTGTATGAAAAGGAACGAGTTGAACGGGCTGATAGTGTTGCCCCAGTCGCGAAGTCCCTCCACGCGGGCGCGTATGTTGAAGGCAATGTTTCCGAACGGCCCTCCGGCGCCGAACACGTCCCAGAAGACAAGTCCGTGATAGCTGTCCGACGGCTCGGTGAATGTGGGGAATTTGCCGTTACCCCAGTTGAATGTTCCGCTGTCGACAATCACTCCGCCGATAGACGTTCCATGTCCGCCAATCCATTTGGTTGCCGATTCAACCACCACGGAAGCGCCATGCTCAATGGGGCGGAAAAGGAAACCTCCGGCGCCGAACGTATTGTCGACAATGAGCGGGATGTCGTGCCGGCGAGCAACTTCGGCGATGGCGTCGAAATCGGGAATATTCAGTTCGGGGTTGCCTATCGTTTCAAGGTAAAGCGCTTTTGTGTGTTCGTCGATACGTTTCTCAAATTCTTCGGGTTCGTCGCCGGGCGTAAAACGGACTTCGACTCCCAGCCGCCTGAACTGCGACTTGAACTGGTTGTAGGTGCCACCATACAAATGAGAGGTGGTTACAAAATTATCGCCCGTCTGCAGGATGTTGTTGAGGGCGATAAACTGTGCGGACTGTCCCGATGAGGTAGCCAGTCCCGTAACGCCGCCTTCAAGCGCGGCGACACGTTTCTCGAAAACATCCGTTGTCGGATTTTGCAAGCGGGTATAGATATTCCCGAATTTGCGAAGGCCGAAAAGGTCGGCGCCGTCTTTGGCGTCTTCAAATACGTAGGAAGAAGTTTGATATATCGGCAGCGCTCTTGCATGCGTTGTTTTGTCGACTTCCTGTCCTGCGTGTACCTGTAAAGTTTCAAATCTTAAATTACTCATAATCGTAACTGTTTTTAAATTAATTTTCGCCGACAAAGGTACTGCCCTTTTTTTACTGCGAAAATACCAGAATAATGGTATTTTTAGGGGGTATTTCAGACCGTCGTTCCGGTTCGGGCGGGGCGCTTCGGTTCGGGGCGGAACTCCGTCCGGACGGGCCATAAATGCACACCCGTCCGGCGCCTGCCTCGTGCTGCTGCGGGCGGAATTTGCCGGACTGCATGTTTCCCCGTCGCCTATTCCAGATAAAACACCTCTTCGAGGTATGCGGTCACGGGCGAATTGTCGGGATTGACGTCCATAATATCGCTCATGAAGTCCCACCATTTCTGCTGTATATCCGCGCTGCCGAGTTCCTGCGACGATACTTCGCCGCTCTGCTTCTGCACGCCGAAAAGGATATGCGTCTCTTCGTCCAGAAAAATGGAGTAATCACCTATTCCCGATTTCCTGATAAGTTCCGCAATTTCAGGCCATACTTCGTTGTGCCGCCTGATGTATTCCTGTTTACATCCCGGCTTCAGTTTCATTTTGAATGCTACTCGTTTCATAACTGTTATTTTGACTGTGAATTAATATGTATTGTGAGAATTATTCCATCATTTCCATTTCTCTGATCACGACCGGTCCCGGCAGCCCCGAGGGTAGCGGCTGCCACGTATCGAAGCGCGTATTCCGGTAGGTGATGTCCACGAAATTGATTTCATGAAAGATGCGCCATTCCACGCCGCGGCGGTCGTAGTCGGCGATGCGGTTGGCGGGCAGACCGGTCACATCGATCGCGATGACATTTTCGCCGTCGCGAAGCCACCGGCCGACGGGCATCTCGAACGGAACGGCGTACCGCACGCCCGCCTTCGTGCCGTTCACGCTGACGGCGGCACTTTCGCGCACGTCGCCCATGCAGAGGATATATTCCATGCCGGGCTTCTTCGCGAGGTCGAATTTTATTTCATACCGGGCTGTCCCCATATTCCGTTTCAGGACGTCGCTGTCCAGTTCTGTCCATGAGACAGGAGCCGGAAGCCGGAACGTATCGTTCACAGCCGGTTCGCTCTCGACGAAGTGCATCTTCCATTCCGTTTCCGGGACGATTTCCCGGCCTGTCGGGCGGTAATAAGCCCAGTTTTCCGTCCGGATGTTTCTGCGGGCAAATGTTTTCATGATCAGCGATTCGCCCGGCCGGAGCTGCATGTAGACTTCCGTCCGCCCGTTGCGGCTGCGCAGGCGTGCTTTGCCCGTTCGGCCTGTCACGGCGTCGTACAGCACGGCGCTTTCCGCCTCTGTGCCGAGCGTCACCCAGCCGTCTACCGGCCGGTTTTGCAGCATGGCGAAGAAGTAAATATGTCCGCCATCGTGTCTGCGGCGAATCATTTTCCCTCCGAAGTCCGCGACGAACGCCTCACGGCATGTTTCGAACGCCGCCGTCAGAGAAGCGTCGAACGACCCGACCGTCACCGTTTTCTCCGCGCGCAGATTTTCCATAATCCGTCCGAATGCCTGCCGCCGTTCTTCCAGGCGCGAGAGTCCCGGTACGTCTTCGGGATACTGTCCGGCAAAGACGACGGCCGCTCCCTGCCGCGCCAGGTCGTGAATGTGCGCGAGCGTCTCGACGGGAATCCGCCTGACCCGGGGGAGAATCAGCGCCCTGTATAGCGTGCCGGCGGCGGTCTTCAGCAGTCCGTTTTCGACGGTACAGGTCTGCAGAAAGCGGTCGGAGATGTAATCCACATCATGTCCGGCAGCCATGATGCTGTCGACAGCGTCGCAAAATTCCGGCAGCATCGCGCGCATGTTGTGAATGGCAAACGGCAGGTAGTAATTGCCGCGCTGTTCGTGCCAGAAGTCGTATACCGGCAGGTAAAGCAGGAAATCGCTGTCGGGCGCTCCGCTTTGCAGGAACGCCTGCGTGCGGGCGATGTAGTCGAAAAAAGCCGGGGCGTCGCGCCATATTGTATTGGTCGGCGACATGTCTGTCGAGGCATAAAACTTCCATCCCGGCCAGGGCGCGTCGGCGGGCGAATAGGCCGTTCCGTGGAAAAAGACGCGGTTGACGCCGGAGGCGAACATCAGGTCGAGTTCGGGCTTGCACTGCGAGAGCGAGGTGCGGAAATGTTCGGTGAGCCAGGTGAACGTCTCGGCCGACGTGTATTTTTTCCCCGCGACATGCGCTGCAGAGGAGGCGTATTTAAGCACGCCCGGGTCGCTGTCGTTTGTCCTGCGGATGGAATCGCGGCGCAGTCCCGGGATGTCGAAATCCGTTATTCCGAACGATTCGCATTCGGGTATGTCCACCAGGGCATAGAGGTCGAGCAGGTTTGCGGGCGATCCGTGCGCCTGATTGCGGATGCTGACGCCGTGGCTGTGCGCCCAGTCGGTCCATACCTGCGTAAAATTGTCATGCAGGATGTCGGCGACCGTTTCGCGGTAGTCTGCAACGACGCGCGCCGAGCTGTCCGTCGCGCCGTCGGCCAGCAGTTCGGGGAAATAATCCTGCAGACGGTAGCCGCGCCGCCGTTCGAACTCGTCCGGCAGTGCGGGCGTCCAGTCGGCGCCGTATACTTCGTACGAATCGTTGAAAAAACCGTGCGGAAAGGGCGTGCGGTTTTCGGCAAAAGCCCTGTCGAATTTAGCGAAATACCGTTCGACGGCGTCTCTGTTGAAATGGTCCAGCACATAGCCCTGTCCGCCGGGAGCGGCGCGCTTCACCTGCTGGCGTGTTTTTACGACAAAAAGGGCGGTCAGGCGGCTGTCACCGCCGGGCGGGGCTGTCCAGTCCAGTATGCCGTCGCTGTCGAGGCGGCCGGTCAGGTCCAGCCGTTCGCCCGATGCCGAACAGGCCATCAGCCTGTCGGGCAACTGTCCGGACAGGGTGAAGGCTTCGTCCGGGCGCTGTCCGCCCCGCACGCGGTACTCTTTGAAAACAGCTTTCGAGGCGGCGTCATCCTCGCTCACATCGGGGCCGCCGAACGGCCATCCGGTGCCGTTGTTCATATCCACGCCCATGTCCAGCCGTTCGGCTTCCGATTCGGTGAAGGCCAGCATTGCCATCCACCGTGGAGAAAGATAGTCGATGTACTGCGCCTCCCGCCCCTTCACTCCGTATATGGGTGTTATTTCCACTCCGCCGATGCCGGCGCGGCTCAGCGTTTCCAGACTGTGCGCGAGGTTGGCCGAATCGACGGCGCTTCCCATCCACCACCAGCGTGTCCACGGCCTGCTCGCGCGCGTGACGGCCGGCCAGCGCGCATCGCCGGAATCCGAAGTGCATCCCGCAAGGCACAGCAATACTGCGGGGAGAATCAAAACATACTGTTTCATATCCGTGTTTTCTTTTAAATTTACTGTTTTTTCATGCACTGCGCGCGGCAAAGTTCAAAGATTCAAAAATTCAAGGAATCAAGGGTTTTCGGCGGAAGCGTCTCATGTATCAATGAACGGTTTTATCACGCGTGCAGCATATCGACTGCAAATATCGCAATTTGCATGAACATTTTACAATTTTTTCGGCACATTTTTTTCATCCGCAAATAAAAATTCCGTCTATTTGCATCGAATCGTTCGTAATCGGCTGAAACGCTTAATTCTCCCTGCCCCGGATTCACAGAATTGCAGAATTTTCAGAATTTACATGTATTCCGGGGAGCTGTTCGAAGATTCGGGGATTTCCGGCAGAAGCATCCTTCCATCCGGACGGGATTCTGCTTCATACCTGTAAATTCTGAAAATTCTGCAATTCTGTAAATCAGCAAATCAGTAAAAAAACACTATCTTTGCCTCCCGAAAACAGACAAACCGTATAAGATGAAGCATACACCGATAGATTATCAGACAGCGAAAAGGGTGATTGAAAGCTACGGCCTGCCCGACTTCGGGCGGGCGACGATTCGCGAGATGGTAGCCATCTCCGCCCAGCTGGAAAAGGAAACGGGTACGGAGTTTATCCACATGGAAATGGGAGTTCCCGGCTTGAAACCATCACAGACCGGCGTCGAGGCGGAGATAGAGGCGTTGCGTGGCGGCATTGCGGCTATCTATCCGGACATTAACGGTCTGGAGGCGCTGAAGAACGAAGCGTCGCGCTTTATCCGTGCGTTTGTCAACGTCGACGTGCCGCCCGAATGCTGCGTGCCGGTAACAGGCTCCATGCAGGGCACCTACGCATCATTTCTCACATGCGGACAGTGCGATCCGGAAAAGGATACCATCCTCTTCATCGACCCCGGCTTCCCCGTGCAGAAGCAGCAAATCGCGGTGCTGGGATACAAATATGCGTCGTTCGACGTCTACGACTGCCGCGGCGAAAAGCTGCGTCCCGTACTCGAACGGTTCCTCTCGGCAGGTAACATCGCGGCCATGATCTATTCCAATCCGAACAATCCGGGCTGGTTCTGCCTGACGGAGGGCGAACTGCAAACCGTCGGCGACGTGGCAAACCGCTACGGCACCGTGGTAATCGAAGACCTGGCCTATTTTGCGATGGATTTCCGCAAACCGCTGGGTACGCCGTTCCGGCCACCCTATCAGGCAAGCGTGGCGAACTATGCAGATTATTATATCCTGCAGATTTCGGCCTCGAAAGCGTTCAGCTATGCCGGTCAGCGCATCGGCGTGACGGCGATTTCGGACAAGCTGTATCACCGGCGTTACGGGGGGCTGACCCGGCGTTACGGCGGCGGGACATTCGGCACGGTATACATCCACCGCGTCCTCTATGCACTCTCGTCGGGGACAAGCCATTCGGCGCAGTATGCTCTGGCGGCGATGTTCAAAGCTGCATCCGACGGGCGCCTCGATTTCGTGTCCGAAGTCCGGGAATACGGCGTCCGCGCGGCGCGTCTGAAACGGATTTTTCTGAATCACGGATTCCGCATCGTCTACGACCTCGACCTCGACGAGCCGATTGCCGACGGCTTCTATTTCACGGTAGCCCGGCCGGGCATGACGGGCGGACAGCTGATGGAAGAACTTGTGTACTACGGCATAAGCACCATCTCGCTGAGCACGGCCAACAGCAGCCAGGAAGGACTGCGCGTGTGTACGTCCTTCATCAGACCGCATCAGTACCGGCTGCTCGAAGAACGGCTGACGCTTTTCGAAGCAAATCACCCTGCCCTGTAAGCGATTGACAGCAAGATTGTTTATTATTTTTAACGAATATTTTCCGGCCGTTTTGCATTTCCCATGAAAATTTGAAGTATATTGTCGTCCGTTTTAGCATAAAGTCCGGAACAGTGGAACAGTATAAAAACATATTCGAAATCAGGCACAACAGCCTGCGCCCGCAAAAAGGAAGGATACTTATTTCGGAACCGTTCCTGCGCGACGTTTACTTTCAGCGATCCGTCATATTGCTTGTCGAACACAGCGCGCGCGGATCGATGGGATTTGTCCTGAACAAGCGTACCGACCTGATTGTAAACGACCTTTTCCCCGAACTGAAAGACTTGCCCGACATACCGGTTTATCTTGGCGGACCTGTGGGTTCCAATCATCTGTTTTTCATGCATCTGCTGGACAAGAATATTCCCAACGGCGTGGAAATAGGCAACGGCCTGCGTTTCGACGGCAATTTTGAAGCGCTGAAAAAGTATATGCTCGACCGCAACCCCGTAGAAGGGAAAATCAAGTTCTTCATCGGCTATTCGGGATGGACGGAAAACCAGCTTAACGGCGAAATCATCAACGATTCGTGGCTGGTCAGCACCATGACGTCCGACGAGATGATGCAGGCGAGCGACGACACGTTCTGGAAAGAATCCGTCAAATCGCTCGGCCGGCCGTACGAGGCGTGGACGAACTACCCCAAATATCCCGACATGAACTGAATCAGTCAGGGCGCAATCTTCAGTACGTGAAAATCTTCAAGCCGCCCTTCCCGGCGGGCTTTGCTCAGCGCATTGTCGCGCACCTGTGCGCCGGGATGTCCTTTGGCGATGTCGGCCGAATGAGCCGCGATTTTATGCGCAAAAATGTCCGTGCGAATATCTTCCGGAGCCGGGACCCGGAGTTCGTCTTTCATCGTGATGCCGCTGATCAGCGAAGCGCCATGCCATGCAATATGCGCGCTGCCGATTGCCGAGGCAATGTAGTCAAATTCGCCCGCAATGTCTACGGTAGTGATGCCCAGAGTAAAAAACGGAAGCCCCCGGCAAATGTGCTGATGGTCCTTGATGTTTGTCTCGATCTTGTTCAGCGGCACGTGTCCCGGCCCTTCGCACATGACCTGCACGCACTGATCCCATGCCGCTTCGATCAGTCCGCTCATTTCGTGCTGTTCGGCATACTGGGCGTCGTCGTTGGCATCGTAGATGGAACCTGGACGCAGGCCGCAACTCAGCCAGAGGGTTATGTCGTAGGTTTTCAGGATTTCGCATATCTCGCCGAAATGCGTGTGGAGAAAATTTTCCTCTCTGTGCGCCTCCATCCAGCGGCTGATGGCAATGCCGCTGCGCGAAACAAGCTCGGTCAGGCGTATGTCTATCAGCTTCAGGTGCTCCCGGCGCATGCCGGCATGGATGGCCACGAAGTCGATCCCCTGCTCGGCCTGTTCTATCAGCGTATCCCTGAAAAGCTCCCAACTCAGGTCTTCGGCTTTGCCGCCCGCCTTCATCAGAGCCTGATACAGCGGGCTTGTCCCAAAAGGGACGGGGCTGTTGCGAATCAGCCATTCGCGCGTTTGATGACAGTTATCGTGAAGCGAAAGGTCGAGCAGCGTGTCCGTACCCCATTTGCAGTACAAAATGATTTGATCGACGGCATCCTTTGCGGAGTCTCCGGGCGGAAGGATTTGCGTATTGACCTTCACGCGGAAACGTTTCCCGATAATCATCGGTTCCACTTCGGGATGATTGATGTTGCAAGGTATGACGGCACGCCCCGAAAGGAGTTCCTTCCGCACAAAATCGGGTGTGATATACGACTTTATCCCCAGCGCCTCGACCTGCTGATTTTCGCGGATGGCTACATATTCCATTTCGGGCGTGATGATTCGCTTTCTGGCGTAATACATCTGCGTAATCTGCTTGTCGGGTTTTGCCCTGGAAACAGGCGGCCTGTTGGGAAAATGATGCCCGTTCATGCCGGCATGATGCTTTTCCTGTACAATATCCTTGCGCCTGCAGTTCCATCCATCGCGAATACGGAAAAGCCCGTTTTCCATCGAATGAACATACCGCGAATCGGAATAGGGTCCCGATGTATCGTACAGTGTGACGGGATTGTTGCTTTTCACCGTTTTTGTGCCGTTTTTTCCGGTATGCACGGTATCGGACAACAGAATCTGGCACATGCCGACCCGTACTTTGTTAATCGTTCCGGGAACGTAAATTTTGTTCAGTTTGGGCTGGGAAGCCGCTTTTTCATCCTCTTTTTTTTCTGCCATTATACATTAATATATATGTCTTACTATATTTCACGACAAATATAAAAAGATAATAAAACTTTTCAAAGCAAATTGCATTTTTTAATTTTTAATAGCGTAAACGTGAAGACTGCAAAACTGTTTAGAATTGTCGTTTTTGTTTCGAAATTTATAAACCGCAAAGAGCACAAAGCTTTTACACAAAGGTCACAAAGCATACACCGTGTTCCTTGTGGTTAATAATAGAAAAATTACCATAGCCAGACCCTCAGTGCGACAATCTGAAATGTACCCTCATTTTGCAATGAATTTGAATAAGTCAATATTAATGCCTATTTTTGTACCCTGAAAACATTATCTTATGAATGATATAAAGTACAACACCGAGAACGAACGACTGATATTGCCTGATTACGGGCGCAATATCCAAAACATGGTCAATTATTGCATGACCGTAAAAGACCGCGGGGAACGGAACCGCTGCGCAAATACGATTATAAACATCATGGGCAATATGTTTCCGCATTTGCGCGATGTCAATGATTTCAAGCATATTTTGTGGGATCATCTGGCTATTATGTCCAATTTCAAACTGGATGTGGATTATCCGTACGAGACGGTAAAGCAGGAAAACCTGCACCGGCGTCCGCCCCGTCTGACATACAGCAATTCCAATATATCGTATCGCCATTACGGGAAAATGTTGGAACAGATGATTCTGAAAGCCAACGAACTGGAAGCCGGAACCGAAAAGGATATGCTCGTCAGCCTGCTGGCAAACCACATGAAGAAATCGTTCATGATTTGGAACAAGGATACGGTCGACGACCGTAAAATCCTGAAAGACCTGTATGAATTGTCGGACGGTAAAATCGTCCTGCACGAAAGTTCCTGCAAACTGGTGGAAAAGAAAGATCTTCAATCTCACAACACAAACAACTTCAAGAAACAATTTGTACGCAAGAGCAACAGATGAATTCGTTTGTCATAGAAGGAGGGTATCGGCTGCATGGGGAAATCACTCCCCAGGGAGCAAAAAATGAGGCGCTTGAAGTAATCTGCGCCGTTTTGCTTACGGACGAACGGATGGTTATCCACAATATCCCCGACATTCTGGACATTCGAAATCTGATACAGCTGCTTCGCGACATGCACGTAAAAGTTGACCGCCTCTCGACCGGCACATACGCCTTTCAGGCGGATACGGTCGATGTGGCATACTTCGAATCGGACGAATTTATCCGGTGCGTGGCAGCGCTCCGCGGCTCGGTGATGCTGACAGGCCCCTTGCTGGCGCGCTTCGGCAAAGCCATCCTTCCACATGTGGGGGGCGATAAAATCGGGCGGCGGCGGCTGGATACCCACATCTTCGGGTTTCGGAAGCTGGGCGCCGAGTTTCGCTACGATGAACAGCGCCAACTGTATGACATCGAGGCGGCGACGCTCAAGGGCACGTATATGCTGCTCGACGAAGCCTCGGTCACGGGTACGGCCAATATCCTGATGGCCTCCACACTGGCAAAGGGCGTCACTACCATATACAACGCAGCATGTGAACCATATATCCAGCAATTGTCCGAGATGCTGAACCGCATGGGTGCGCGTATCACGGGCATTGGCTCCAATCTGCTTACGGTCGAAGGCGTTGCGTCGCTCCGCGGAACGGAGCATGTCATCCTGCCCGATATGATTGAGGTGGGAAGCTTCATCGGGATGGCGGCCATGACCGGGTCGGATATCGTGATTAAAAATGCAGGTTACGACAAATTAGGCATCATCCCCGACTCGTTCCGGCGAATCGGCATTCATATTGAACAGCAGAACGACGATATATATGTGCCTGAACATGATTCGTATGAAATTGAGACATTTATGGACGGTTCCATCATGACTGTCGCCGATGCCACCTGGCCGGGACTGACGCCTGACTTGCTGAGCGTCTTTCTGGTCGTGGCTACACAGGCAAAAGGGAGCGTGCTGATTCATCAGAAAATGTTTGAAAGCCGTCTGTTCTTTGTGGACAAGCTGATAGATATGGGAGCGCAGATTATCCTTTGCGATCCGCACCGCGCAACGGTGATCGGACTGGGCAATCGCCTGAAACTCCGCGCTGCAAAAATGGTTTCGCCCGATATTCGCGCCGGCATTGCCCTGCTGATTGCCGCAATGAGCGCCGAAGGGACAAGCCGTATCGACAATATTGAGCAGATCGACCGCGGCTATCAACAGATCGACTGCCGGCTCAACGCCCTGGGCGCGCATATCTCAAGATTATAAACGTACGGATGTATGATAAGGAAAGAAGATTTGTTTCAGATCGGACGGTTTTTGAAGCCCCACGGCATCAAAGGCGAATTGACATTGCTGACTGACTGCGATATCCTGGAACAGGTCAAAAGTCCTTTTTTCGTATGTGAAATGGATGGCATTCCGGTTCCTTTTTTCACGGAAAACTGCCGGCCGAAAGGAAATGCCTCCGTACTGGTAAAGATAGAAAATGTGGACGACGAGACGGCGGCGCGCCGTTTTGCAGGCCTTGCAGTCTATTATCCGCGCCCGGCACCGGCCGGCGACTGCGCGCAAAAAGATGAAAGCTGGTCGCAGTGGAAAGGTTATGTGATTGAATCGAATGGCTTTGGCGAACTTGGCGTCATCGCAGATGTAGACGAAACGACCGTCAATACGCTGCTGCATGTGGACTGTCAGGGGAAAAAAATGCTGATTCCGGCTGTGGACAAATGGATTTGCTCCGTCGACCGGAGAGAAAAAAGATTGACGATGTCACTGCCCGAAGGATTAACGGAATTATAGTGAACAACAACGATTATGTCGAAGAAACAGTACAAAAAGAAGAAGTCGTTCTGGAAACGCGTCAGGTTTAATTATAAACTGTTGTTTTTGAACGAATCTACGCTCGAAGAAGTCTGGTCGTTCCGCATTTCGCAATTGTCCGGCTGCATCACGGTGCTGCTGTTTGCATTTTGCCTGATATTCGTCACGGCCATTGTTATCATCAAAACGCCAATCCGCAATTACCTGCCCGGCTATCTGGACAACGAAGTACGAAATGAAATCATCCGGAACGCCCTGCGCGCCGATTCGCTGGAGTCGGTGTTGCAGATACATTCGCTGTATCTGAAAAACGTATCGGATATTATGACCGGAAACGTGATTCCCGATTCCATTCTACATCCGGACTCCATGGATTTCATTGATGCCAACTACGATATCCAGCGTTCCGAAAAAGAAGACGGTTTCATAAAATCATTCGAAGAAGAAGAAAAATACAGCCTGACAGGACTGATAGCCGATCCGGTAGTCACGGAAGGCCTGTTTTTCTATAAACCGGTAAACGGAGTTATATCATCACATTACAACAAGGACAGGAATCACATGGGCGTCGACTTGGTGGCCGCCCCGAAAGAAAACATACTGGCTACGCTGGACGGCACAGTGATATATACGGGCTACGATGCCGAATACGGTAACGTGATTGGCTTACAGCATAAAAACGGTTTTATTTCCATATATAAGCACAACGAGGTCATTCTGAAGAATATGGGAGACCATGTGATTGCAGGCGAGGCCATTGCCATAATCGGAAATACGGGCGAACTGTCTACCGGGCCGCATCTGCATTTCGAGTTGTGGTACAAAGGCGAATCCATCAATCCGGAAGAATGTATTGCCTTCTGACGCAGACATACCAGTATGAGACAGTTAGCAATATTAGGTTCGACAGGGTCAATCGGGACGCAGGCGCTTGAAGTAGTCTGCGAGCATCCCGATTTGTTCGAAGTGTATGCGCTGACGGCCAACAACAATGTGGACTTGCTCGTCGAGCAGGCGCATCGCTATCTGCCCGAAGTAGTTGTGATTGCAAACGAAAAGAAATATCCTGAACTGAAAGAGGCTCTCGAAGATTTGCCCGTGAAAGTATGGGCTGGAGCAGATGCCATTTCGCAGGTCGTTCAGATGGAACCCGTGGATATGGTGCTCGCCGCCATGGTCGGATATTCGGGATTGCACCCGACCATCTCCGCCATCAGGGCGGGCAAGGCGATTGCCCTGGCAAACAAGGAAACGCTGGTCGTAGCCGGCGAATTAGTGACATCGCTGGCGAAAACGTACGGCGCACCCATCCTGCCTGTCGATTCGGAACATTCCGCCATTTTCCAGTGCCTTGCAGGCGAATGGGATAACCCCGTGGAAAAAGTGCTGCTGACAGCGTCGGGCGGGCCTTTCCGCACAAAAACGCGAGAAGAACTGGCAACCGTCACAAAAGCGCAGGCGCTCAAACATCCGAACTGGACGATGGGCGACAAGGTGACTATCGACTCGGCAACAATGATGAACAAGGGCTTTGAGATGATCGAAGCGAAATGGCTGTTCAATCTCGCACCCGAACAGATTCAGGTAATAGTACATCCGCAGTCCGTCATACATTCGATGGTACAGTTCGAAGACGGCGCGGTGATGGCGCAAATGGGCGTCCCCGACATGAAACTGCCGATTGCCTACGCATTTTCGTATCCGCAACGGCTGAAAAACAGAACGGCACGCCTGGATTTCCGCCATTATAATTCGCTGACGTTCGAAGAACCCGACATGCAGCGATTCCGCAATCTGGCTTTTGCCTTCGACGCCGTACGCAAAGGCGGCAACATGCCCTGCATACTGAATGCGGCCAACGAAATCGTCGTCGCGGCATTCCTGCAGGACAGAACGGGATTTCTCCGTATGAGCGACATTATCGAAGAAACGATGCGTAAAGCCCCGTTTATCCCGAAACCTTCGTACGAAGATTATGTGCAGACTGATGCCGAAGCACGAAAAATTGCCGCAGAACTGACAATAAAATTACAATAACCGCGTTTTACACATTAATAATTATATATACATGGAAGTATTTTTACTGAAAGCGCTACAACTCATCCTGAGTTTATCCATTCTGGTCATTGTGCACGAATTTGGGCATTTTATCTTTGCCCGCATGTTTAAGGTCAGAGTAGAAAAATTTTATCTTTTTTTCGATCCGTGGTTCGAACTGTTCAAATTCAAACCGAAAAACAGCGAAACGGAATACGGCATCGGGTGGTTGCCTCTGGGCGGCTACTGCAAGATTTCGGGCATGATAGACGAGTCGATGGACAAGGAACAGATGGCGCAGCCGCCTCAACCTCACGAGTTTCGATCCAAACCGTCCGGACAGCGCCTGCTTATCATGACTGCCGGTGTACTGTTCAATTTCATTCTGGCACTGTTCATTTATTCGATGATTCTTTTCACATGGGGCGATACTTACCTGCCGCTCAAGAATATAAAGATGGGCATGGCCTATGGCGACACGTTCAAGAGCGTGGGATTTGAGGACGGCGATATTCTGTTGAAGGCGGACGACAAGGATTTGGAACGTCTGAATACGGCTTTCCGGTCAGTCGTCGAAGCCAATATCGTGACGGTACGCCGCAACGGCTCCGAACTGGGGATTGTGATTCCCGACGATATGATGCAGCGCGTCATGCGCGACAAGCAGTTTTTTGCTGTAGAGCGCTATCCCATGGTCGCCGAACAATGCGACGGTGACCATTCGCCTGCCGCACTGGCCGGCATTCTGCATGGTGATACGATTATTTCCATCGACGGCATAATGACCCCGACAGTCTACGACGTGAGCGAACAGCTTGAAAAGAAAAAAGACCGGGAAATAACCGTTGGAATAGTCCGCAACAGCGATTTCCGGTCGTTGACTCTTCACACGGATTCGACCGGCCGGATGGGACTGTATTTTCAGTCGCCCTATCAGCTGTATGCCACGGTAAAGGTGGAATATGGATTCTTCGAATCGTTTCCCGCCGGTATTCGTTTGGGTGTGAACACTCTGAAAGGGTATGTGAGCGACATGAAATATGTTTTCACGAAAGAAGGCGCCTCCTCTTTGGGCGGATTCGGCACCATCGGCAGCCTGTTTCCTTCGGTGTGGAACTGGCGTTCGTTCTGGATGACGACGGCTTTTCTGTCCATCATCCTGGCATTCATGAATATACTGCCCATCCCCGCGCTGGATGGCGGGCATGTCCTGTTTCTTGTCTATGAAGTGGTAGCTCGCCGCAAACCGAGCGACAAGTTCCTGGAATATGCACAAATAGCAGGGATGGTCGTGCTGTTCGGTCTGCTGATTTATGCCAACGGCAACGACCTGTTCCGCCTATTGTTTAATAAATAACGGCGAAGGCGACAAAAAACGGGCAATAATTTGAGTGAGAAATGTTTTTTTATTACTTTTGCCGAAGTATTCATTATAACAGTATAAGCATGTATCATTAAAAAAAATTGAATTTATGAAAACAGGAAGAATTTTATTCGCACTGGCAGCATGCATGGCATGGCTGGGCGCATCGGCGCAGGAATTGAAGGTTATCAAGCTGGATGCCCCCGACAAGACGCGGGGCACGGCTATAATGAAAGCCCTTTCGGATCGTCACTCGGATCGTGTATTTGACGGAAAGGCGTTGAGTATTAAAGATCTGTCGGAACTTCTCTGGGCGGCCAACGGCATAAACCGTTCCGACGGGAAGCGTACGGCGCCCTCGGCAATGAACAGGCAGGAGATTGATGTGTACGTCATACGTAAAGACGGTGCATATCTGTATGACGCCGCGGCTCATTCGCTGACGCCTGTTGAAGCGGGAGACTATCGCGGCTTTGTAGCAGGCAGGCAGGATTTTGTGAAATCCGCGCCCGTCAGCCTGGTGCTGGTCATTGATCTGGAGAAACTGGGCGACCCGACGGCAGAGCAAACACGCCTCATGGGCGCCGTGGATGCCGGTATTGTTTCGCAGAATATCAATATCTTTTGCGCCGGAGTCGGGCTTTCTACCGTACCCCGTGCGTCGATGGAGCAGAGCGAATTGCGCAAAGTATTGAAGCTGCGGGATACGCAACTTCCGATAATGAATAATCCGGTAGGCTATCCGGCAAAATAATTCAAGAGCCGAAGATTCGGGGTTCGTTTTTTTGAACTTTGCAGAAATCATTGCAATGCAGTTCGCTTCTTCATCGAAACCGGCACTTTATTGATATTTATGAGGGCTTATTTCATACTGGTGTTACTGGCCTATATTGGTGGTAACGTGTACATTTTCGTGCGGGGATTGCAGGCCATACAGCATTTCCCGCACATTTATAAATGGTTGTGGGGCGGGCTGTTCTGGTTCTCCTTTCTGTCGTTCATACTTGTGTTTGCACTGAGAAATTCAAGAGTGGCGACAACTGCCGGGTGGCATGTTTTTTACGAATACAGTTGCAGTTGGCTTGTGATTATCCTTTACATGGGGTTGCTGCTGCTGTTTTTCGACGGATTCAGGCTTTTCAACCATTCGTTCCACTACGGTTTCGTCATATCTTTGATTCTGACTGCCTGTCTGTTATTGTATGGACATTACCGTTATCAACATCCTGTTAACAGGATTATCAACATAGATGTCAACAAATCGCTGCCCGGCCGGACACAGTCGCTCAAGGTGGTAGCCGTAAGCGACATACATCTGGGAACAGGGACAAACAAGAAAAGATTGCAGAAATATGTGCGCCTGATTAATGCGCAGAATCCCGACATAATCCTGATTGCCGGCGATTTGATTGACAACAGTATCACGCCTGTCCGCCGCCAGCGGATGGAGGAAGAACTGCGGCAGTTGCACGCACCCTTCGGGATTTACATGTCGCCGGGTAATCATGAATATATCAGCGGTATTGCCGAAAGCCGGGAATATATCACCGGCGCTACCGATATCCGTTTCTTGTGCGATTCGGTTGCGGTATTGCCGAACGGTATCAGGATTGTCGGGCGGGACGACGTGAGCAATCCGTCGCGAAAGGAGTTGCGGGCATTGCTGGAGGGTACAGACCGCAGCCTCCCTGTCATCGTGCTGGATCATCAGCCGTATCAGTTGAAACAGGCGGAAGCGGAAGGCGTCGACCTCCTGTTTTGCGGGCACACGCACCACGGACAGGTATGGCCGATGTCGTGGATAACGGAACTGCTTTTCGATGTCGGTTACGGATTTGAAAAACGCGGAAATACATCCATCTACGTCTCGTCCGGTCTGTCGCTCTGGGGGCCTCCGTTCCGTATCGGCACACAAAGCGAACTGGCGGTGTTTAATATTCGTTTCAAAGACTGAGCATGAGGTTTTTTCTACATGCAATATGGGGACAGCTCTTTATCAATGCGTATATTGCATGGAGAGGATACGGTATGCTGGCATACCGGCCCTGCGTACGAAAATATTTTTTTGCCGCCCTTCTGTCCGAAATTGTATTCTACCTGACGGGTTTCTTTTTTTACAGATTATTGCCGGAAAGAATCCTGGATGCTATTGTAATCGTTTGCAATACATGGTATATTGCGTCGATATATGTTACAACAGGACTGCTTTTGCTGCATGTGGTGAAATGGTCGGGCAGGTTGTGGAAATGGTATCCGAAGCGACTTTTGCCGCATCTGCCGCAATACAGGTTCCGGTTGTTTGCGCTGCTTTTTGCCGTTGTGCCGCTGTTGATGCTGAAAGGGTATTACAACGCGACATATCCGGTTGTAAAACATGTGAATATACATATTCCGAAAGCTGCCGGGGGGCATGACAGCCTGACTGTGGCGCTGATGAGCGATTTGCATTTCGGCGAACGTATCGGGAAGGCTCATGCGCGGCGCTTTGTGTCGTTATGCAATGCGCAGAAGCCTGATTTGGTAGTGATACCCGGCGATGTGATAGATTATGAATCGCATTTTGTCGTACGCGACGGTCTGGCCAGCGAACTTCGGAAGATTAATGCGCCTATGGGTGTGTACATTACGTTAGGCAATCATGAGTATCGCGCCAACAGACACGCCAAACTCGACTGGCTGAAAGAGACGGGGGCAACCGTGCTCGTCGATTCCGTGGCAATGCCCGACTCGACATTTTACCTCGTCGGCAGAGACGATGCAACGAACAGACGGAGAACATCTTTAGCTGCACTGATGCGCGATGTCGACCTGTCGAAACCCGTCATCCTGCTCGACCATCAGCCCATGCGTCTGAACGAAGTGGTAATGAACCGCGCCGACCTGTCGCTTCACGGACATACGCATAACGGCCAGATATGGCCTAACGTGCTTGCACTTAGGATATATTTCGAATGTTCGTATGGCTATTACCGCAAGGGCGACACACAATTCTACGTGACGTCGGGTATCGGTTTCGCCGGCCCGCCGTTTCGCATCGGCACGCGTTCCGAACTCGTCGTGCTGCATGTCACGTTCGAAAAAGAATGAACCCAAAATGTCTATCGGGATACTGCAACCTGTTGAATCCGCTTACAACGTTTTGTCTTAAAATATTGATTATTTGTTTTTTTGAATCTATGAACCGTGATTTCATGCACAAAATCATGTCCCGAACAATATGGTCGTTTGTCATATTTTTATACCTTTGCAAAAAAATAAAAAGTATGAATTATTCGAAATATATTAAACAGACCGCAGGTGAAAAACAGTTGCTGGCATTTGGAAACGTGCTGGTTCATTCGCCGAAACTTATTTTGCTCGACGAACCGTTTGCGGGAGTAGATGTGGAAAATTCGGAAATTCTTCGAAAGTGTATATACGATTTGCAAAAAAGTATTACCTTTGTAATTGTTGAACATAAGCGACAGTTGCTCGATGACATTGTAAATAAAGTTGTTGAATTGGAATTAGGAATGATTAAAAATTAAAATAACATGGCAAAGAAAATTTTTATTACGATTGGAGTGATTGCGGTAGTTGCAATCGGAGTGTTGGTTTATCTGAATAATGCAGGTAGGAAACAAGAAGTTGTAAGAATAGGTGCAATACTTCCTTTATCTGGAAATTTAGCACAGTTAGGGGAATCAGGTAGGACAGGACTTTTACTTGCTGAAGAATATATCAACAGCAAAAATAATAACAAAAAGATTAAGTTTCTTTTTGAAGATGGAAAGGCTAATCCAACAGCATCAATAAATGCTGCGAATAAACTAATAACTCTTGACAAAATTGATATTGTGTTTTCAATTATCAGTGCAGTTGAATTGTCAATAGTTCCCATACAAGAGAAAGAACATTTTTTAATGTTTTCACATTCTTCACATCCGCAATTGAGTAATGTTAATGATTTGTTTTTTAGACAATCTCAGACAGTACAACAAGAATCGGATTTTATTTTGTCAAATATAGATAGTATCGCTACTTTAACTATTTGTTATATGAGCGATGATTATGGCGTTGCTTTTGAAAAAGAAATGCAAGGCAAAATCCAGCCAAATCGCATAAAATCAGTTGTTTCTTTTTTACCAACAGAATCCAATTTTGCTACGATAGCCAAAAAAGCAATAGATGCTAAATCAGATAAAATAGTGATATGTGCAGGAGGAAAGAATATAGCAGACTTTGTTAAAAAGTTAAGAGAACAAAATTATAGTGGCGAAATAATAACTACATTGGCATATATTGTATCAGGTGCAAATAAAAACACAAAAGATGTAAAAAATTTATCTATGATAGATTTCAAAAAGGTAACAGTTGATAAAGAGTTTGAGGATTTTATTCACAATTACAAAACTAAAACAGGTGAAAAAATCGGTACAGCAGAATTGATGTTTTTCAATAGTGCGTGGATTGTTTATACAAACAGTATAAATGGTAATATGCCTCAACAAATATCTGCCGAAATAAAAAATCACACTACCCAGAATATATTAGGTAATATTGTAACAATAACCAATACAAACGACATTTTACCGGAATTAGAAATTATAAAACAATGAAAAAGGAAATACGAGATATTTTCTTCTCTTTTGTCAAAGAGAACGATTTTCAGATAATAGAACGAAGTAATTTAGTCTCCAAATACTTCAAAGATGAATTTAATTTAAGCGGGGGACATAGTCATCTTGTCCCTGCTATTTTAAATTCCGAAAAAGTTAATAAAGATGATATTGCTGTTATTGATTTATGTGTTAGAAAAGCTGATGCACAAGTTATAGGAATTAGCAATACTCATCTTTTACTGTTTGAAATGGGCGTTTGGGGTAGTTTTGGTTACATAGAAGACAAAAAACAGGAAGAATTCCGTCAATTATCCTTATTGTTAGAATTTCTCTATCAATGCGGAATAAGTAAAGAATTTTTATATTTTACAATTTGTGCAGGTGGACAGTATTTAGATAAGTTAATTTTACCTGATAATGACTCTTACGAAATTCTATCTTCTTTGGGCATAGAATCAAGCCATATATTCAAAACCGCAGGGCGAAGAAATTTTATGCTAAGTCGTGGCATAGATAGATTGGCAGGCTACAATATTGAGGTTTTTATCAAGAAAAATGACCAGTTTATTGAGATTGCATCATCTAATATATATCAATATGTAAATAAACTCACATATTTAGAAAAAACAGTAAATGCAGGAATAGGTTGTGGAGTAGGGATTGAAAGGGTAGAATTTATTGCAAAAGGTTATAATAGTGTATATGATTTGGATTTCTTCAAAGCAATAAAAGAAAAAGTCAGAAATCTATTGCACATATCTAATGATTCTGTCAATATTATTGCGGATAAAATATACCGAAGTATTGAATTATCTAAAACTCTTATTTTTTTGATAAATGACAATCAAGATTTGGATAAATCTGCACAAGGTAAAACAATGAAAAGTTATTTGGCTAAAATAATATCTGAACTCAATTTTTTATCTATTCCTATTGATATATTTATCGAAATATTAAAATCTGAAATGACAAAAATATATGATGATTATCAAATTAGAGAGGATGTTTTTAATATTTTACTTAGTGAAATTTGCAGTTAAACTATTATGAAGAGATTCTTATATTCTATCATGTTGCCATTTGCATTATTGACGCAAGTTCTGATTTCTTTGTTTCATAAAGATAATCAAAGACTCTGGGTTGCAAAGATAATTTTCTACATCAAAAAAGAATATCAAAAAAACAATTTAATTTTATTGGGTTATTCACTATTTCCTTTTTTGCTTATTTCCATAGCGTATTTTATTTGTGATGTTGTAGACATATTGCCTTGCCGTTTTTGGACAGGAGATACTTTTTATCCTTTTGTATTGGCAATAGGCACCTTAGTAATAACAATGATAATTGCAATTAACATCAATCCCAAAAAAATAGAAAATGGCGAACAATTTATAAAATGCTTAATAGAACATATTTTTTATCTCAAATATATAAAAGATAAAAAACAAACATCAGAAAAATTGAAATTGTACCTCATTACCCCAAACATAAATATGGGGGCTGGAATAGGCGTTGATAAAAATTTCTCAAAAATAATCAAGGAGCATAAATGTATTGAATTTCATTTTATATGTTTATCTATAGAAAAAGAAAAAATAACCACTTATAATAGTGTTAATAACGCAGATAAAGCAAATTTTTTTGCGAAAGCTAATGATAAAAATAAGATGTTATTGTTTTTATATAAACGCTATGACACGACAGATGCAAAAAAATTAGATGAAATAATAACAGAACTTGATGCAATATTAAGTAATACAAATGTAATAATTCATAATTGTTCCGTAAACCTTGAGGAACAACAAATTAGTGGATATTTATCTGATTTTGAATGTGTTTTTGGTAATTATTCTAATATAAACAAACAAGAAGGAGATGTGAATTTTAGAGGAGAAGTAATTACAGCAGAAGAATTTATAAAGATTATTAAAGAGCAAATGCTCCAACATTTTATCCAATCAGAAGACGATGCAACTGCTGTTTAACATATTAATTTCATTTAATATTTGTGGTTTGGTTGCATTATCTACTATTGTAATGTATTATCCAACTAAATTCTTTCATATCGCCCATGCCATAACCCTAACCTTTTCCGCCTACTTCACCTACTTTTTCGCAATACAACTCCAATGTCCCGTGTGGCTATCCATTCCATTAGCAATAGTGTGCGCCACAGTTATAGGAATGTTATCCGAAATAGCATTATATAAGCCGTTAAGAAAACGCAATGCTTCGCCAATGATACTGATGATAGCTTCTTTGGGACTTTATACCGTCCTACAAAATGTAATTTCAATGCTTTGGGACGACGATACTAAAAGCGTGCGTACCGGCGAAATCAAAGTAGGACATGAGTTTTTCGGAGCATATATTACCGATATTCAAATTATCACGATTGTGGCTTGCGTGGCGCTGTTTGTGGCTTGCGTGTTGCTGATGAAATACAGCCGTATCGGGCGGAATATCCGTGCGGTGGCAAGCAATCCCGAATTGAGTAATGTTGTTGGAATTCATTCCGACAGGGTTATTTTGTGGGCGTTTGGTATCGGTTCGGCATTGGCGGCGGTTGCCGGAATTTTAATTGCTTTCGATACGGATATGACGCCAACGATGGGTTTTAACTGGTTACTCTATGGCGTGGTGGCAATGATTATCGGCGGCGTGGGCAGCAATTGGGGACTGGTCGGCGGTGCATTATTACTGGCTACGGCGCAACATCTAGCGGCATACTATATCGGCAGTCAGTGGATGGATGCTGTGGCGTACATTATTCTTATTTTATTTCTGATAGCCAAACCGCTCGGCTTTAGCGGCAAACGATTGAAAAAAATAGAGATATGAGAATAAATATTAACCACAGAGAACATTTTAATAACCACAGAGAACATTTTAATAACCACAGAGAACACAGAGTACACAGAGGAAAAATAAACTCTGTACTCTCCGTGTCCTCTGTGGTTAAAAATAATATTAACCACAGAGAACACAGAGTACACAGAGGAAAAATAAACTCTGTGCTCTCCGTGTCCTCTGTGGTTAAAAATAATATTAACCACAGAGAGCACAGAGGACACAGAGGAAAAACAAACTCTGTGCTTTCCGTGTCCTCTGTGGTTAAAAATAATATTAACCACAGAGAGCACAGAGGACACAGAGGAAAAATAAACTCTGTGCTCTCCGTGTCCTCTGTGGTTAAAAACAATGTCTGTAATTCCAAAAAAACATTGTACTTTTGTATTCTAAATTAAAACGATTATGAATGATAATGTATTAACAGAAACTGTAATTGGTTG
>JAISXP010000114.1 GCA_031270465.1 Tannerella sp.
GTCCCTTTTATCCGAAATTTTGGTTTTTCTCGTAGTTGTTTACGCAAAATACGAATTTTCCCTTCGACAAGAATATTTTTACTCCGAAAATCTCAAACTTGCTGCATAACTAAAAAAAAAGCTGCCTCGCTTTTGAAACAGCCCCGTTTCACTTTACTCTTGTAATATACTTTTGAAATTGTCGAAGTTTCGAAAAGCAAGAATAAGATAAACGCTTTTTTATGTTTAAACGATCAGATTATCTGATTTATACCATATCATTCTGTCTTTAGGTTATTAAAAAACGCAGAAACGGAGTTATTTCCCCATCTCTACTTATGTGTCAAATCCCTGCCAGCCGTTTATAATTATTGTATCGCCATTGGGCGTTTTCTTCAGCGGCTTTGAACAGTGTGGCGGCTTCGTCGGGATATTGCTTTTGGAGCGACGAATAGCGCACCTCGCTGAGGATGAAGTCCTGAAACTTTGTCCAGTCGGGTTCTTTCGAGTCGAGCTGGAACGGGTTTTGTCCTTGGGCTTCGAGCGTGGGATTGAAGCGGTACATGTGCCAGTATCCGCAGGCTACCGCCAGTTTCTCCTGTTCCTGCGACTTGCCCATACCGGCGCGCAGTCCGTGGTTGATACACGGCGCGTAGGCGATGATGAGCGAGGGGCCGTTGTAGGCTTCCGCTTCGCGCAGGGCTTTGAGGAACTGTGTCTGATTGGCGCCCATTGCCACCTGAGCCGTGTACACGTAGCCATAGCTGATGGCCATCATGCCGAGGTCTTTCTTGCGGACGCGCTTGCCAGAGGCGGCAAACTTGGCGATGGCGCCTACCGGTGTGGCTTTCGACGCCTGTCCGCCCGTGTTGGAATATACCTCGGTGTCGAGCACCAGCACGTTCACGTTCTGTCCCGAAGCCAACACGTGATCCAGCCCGCCGTAGCCGATGTCGTATGCCCAGCCGTCGCCGCCTATGATCCAGATGGATTTTTTCAGCAGGTACTGGCGCAGGTCGTAGATTTGGCGGCAGTAACGGCAGTCGCACTTTTCTAACAGCGGTAGCAGCGCGTCGGTGGCGTTCTTGCTCTCGGCAGCGGTTTGGGCTGTTTTCCACACTGCAAATGCCGTTTTCACCTCGTCGGAGCAGGCGCCTGCCTGTTCTGCTTCGGTCATCAGGAGGGCGATGCGTTCGCGCATCTTTTCCACGCCGGTTGCCATGCCCAAGCCGAACTCGGCATTGTCTTCAAACAGGGAGTTGCCCCATGCCGGCCCTTTTCCCGCCGCGTTCACGCAGTAGGGGGTGGAAGGTGCAGAGCCGCTGTAGATGGAGGAGCAGCCGGTGGCGTTGGCAATCATCATGCGGTCGCCAAACAGTTGCGACACGAGTTTCACATAGGGTGTTTCGCCGCAACCTGCGCAGGCGCCGGAAAACTCAAAGAGCGGCTGTGCAAACTGGCTGTTTTTCACGTTTTGTTCTTTCGGCGCAAGCGTGTCCTTGTAACTGATGTTTTCGGCGGCGTAATCCCATAGTTCCTTCTGGTTCATTTGCGATTCCAGCGGTTTCATGGCGAGCGCCTTGTTGCCTCTGTTGCCCGGGCACACGTCGGCGCAGTTGCCGCAGCCGGTGCAGTCCAGCGGACTTATCTGGATGCGGAAATCCAGTCCTTCAAAGGTTTTTTGCGGGATAGCCTGAAGGGTGGGCGTGCCGGAGGGAAGTCCCGCTTTTTCCGTCGCGTTGAGGAGGAACGGACGGATGACGGCGTGGGGACACACATAGGCGCACTGGTTGCACTGGATGCAGTTGGCGGGAATCCATTCCGGCACGTGTACGGCGATGCCGCGTTTTTCGTAGGCGGCGGTTCCTTGCGGGAAAGTGCCGTCTTCGCGTCCCGTGAAAGCGCTCACCGGAAGGTCGTCGCCCTGCTGTGCGTTGATGGGATCTACCACGTTGCGGATAAATTCGGGGCGGCGGTTGTCAACAGGCGTTTCGTCGGCAGCGGGGTCGAGTTGCGACCAGGCGGCATCCACAGTTACCTTGATGACACTGCCACCGCGATCTACCGCTGCATTGTTCATGTTTACGATGTCTTCGCCTTTTTTGCCGTATGATTTCCGGTTGGCTGTCTTCATTTCCTCCACGGCGAGTTCGTAGGGGATGACGCCGGAAATCCTGAAGAACGACGATTGCAGGATGGTGTTGGTGCGGGTGCTGCCCAGCCCTACTTCTTCGGCGATTTTGATGGCGTCGATGATGTAGAAGGATATGTCGTTGTCGGCAAGGTATTTCTTGACTTTGGCGGGCAGCCGTTCTGCCGTTCCTTCGGCGTCCCATTTGCTGTTGAGCAGGAAGGTGCCTCCCTTGCGCAGTCCTTTCAGCACGTCGTACTGGCGCAGGTAGGGGAACACGTGGCAGGCCACGAAGTCGGGGGTGTTCACGAGGTAAGGCGAACGGATGGGCGAATCGCCGAACCGCAGGTGCGAGATGGTGATACCGCCTGTTTTTTTCGAGTCGTAGGCGAAGTATGCCTGACAGTATTTGTCGGTGGTTTCGCCGATGATTTTGATGGAGTTTTTGTTGGCGCCCACCGTGCCGTCGCCGCCGATGCCGAAGAATTTTGCCTGAAAGGTGCCTTTGGGGGTGATGTTGATTTCGGGGCGTGCGGGCAGGGAGAGAAATGTCACGTCGTCCGTGATGCCGACGGTGAAGCCGTTTTTCGGTTCGTTCATCTTCATGTTGTCCGTCACGGAAAGGATTTGGGCGGCGGTGGTGTCCTTCGACGACAGCCCGTAACGTCCGCCGATGATGACAGGGGCGTTTGCTTTGCCGTAGAACAGGTCTTTCACGTCCAGATAGAGCGGTTCGCCGCCTGCGCCCGGTTCCTTCGTGCGGTCAAGCACAGTGATGCGTTTGACGGTCGGGGGCAACACGTTGAAAAAATATTTCGCCGAGAACGGACGGTAGAGGTGTACGGAAATCAGCCCTGTTTTTTCGCCTTTCGACGCCAGATAGTCGATCGTTTCGCGGATGGTGTCGGTAACGGATCCCATCGCCACGATGATGTTTTCCGCATCGGGAGCGCCGTAATAGGTGAAGGGGTGGTATTCGCGCCCCGTTATTTTTTGGATTTCCCGCATGTATGCTTCCACCATGTCGGGCAATGCGAGGTAGAATTTGTTGGCGGCCTCGCGCGACTGGAAATAGATATCGGGGTTTTGCGCTGTTCCTCTCGTAACGGGATTTTCGGGGTTGAGGGCGCGGCTGCGGAACTGTTGTATGGCGTCCCGGTCGAGCAGTCCGGCGATCGCTTCACTGCTGACGGTTTCGATTTTCTGTATTTCGTGCGATGTGCGGAATCCGTCGAAGAAATGGAGGAACGGCACGCGCGACCGGATAGCGGTGAGATGCGCCACTGCCGCCAGATCCATCACTTCCTGCACGCTGCCTGTGGCAAGCATGGCAAAGCCTGTTTGTCGCGTGCTCATCACGTCGCTGTGGTCGCCGAAAATGGACAATGCCTGTGCGGCAAGGCTTCGCGCCGACACGTGAAACACGCCCGGCAACAGTTCGCCGGAGATTTTGTACATGTTGGGTATCATCAGCAGCAAGCCTTGCGAGGCGGTAAAAGTGGTGGTGAGCGCACCGGCCTGCAACGATCCGTGTACGGCGCCCGCAGCGCCCGCCTCACTCTGCATTTCAACCACCCTGACGGTTTCCCCGAACAGGTTCTTCTTCCCTTTGGCAGCCCATTCGTCCACATACTCCGCCATCGTCGATGACGGCGTGATGGGATAGATCGCCGCTACTTCACTGAACATGTATGCAACGTGCGCCGCCGCATAGTTGCCGTCACAAGTGACATACTTTCCTTCTTTTGCCATGT
>JAISXP010000125.1 GCA_031270465.1 Tannerella sp.
CGAAAACAAACTGTCCGTACTCGGCCGTTCCAATCTCTTGCGTCCCATAATGTGTCCGTTTTAACAGCAGACAAAGCTACAAAAAAAATCAATAGCACCTCAAAAAAAGATTTAGCCCAAATTGGAAAGGATATTGTGCGAATCTTTGAACGATAATTGAATTTTTGCTTCTTCGGCAAAAGGTTTTACGGCATTACGTAAAATTTCACGCTTTGAACTGTCCTCTATAATTTCATCAACAGCATAATTCTCCTGTAAATAAGGAATAATTATTTGGTCAACTAACGCTTCGTCCAAGTTTTTTCCGCCAAGCCAATTATCTCCCTCTGTGTCTTTAACGGTTAAAATTCCTTCTTCTGATTTTATTATTGCAGCATCGAAAGTCCCGCCGCCAAAGTCGAACACAAGCCAATAACTGTCTTTGTCTTTTGCTGTCAATCCATAAGCGGTAGCTGCTGCAACCGGTTCTTGTAAAAGTTCAATATGTTTGAAACCAGCTAATCTTGCCGCTTGTATTGTTGCCTCTTTCCTGTTTTTCTCACTTTTTTCTGGTTGTTTTTAGATCAGCTTAATATCAATTAGTTAGCAAAATGTTTTTTGTTTTTTGGGTGTCCCGTGTCGATTTTTTGTAATTTTGCGCTATGTTTATACGCAGAAAACGGAACAGCACAGGCAGCGTGAGCATTCAGGTCATTGACAAAAGTTCAGGACGATACTCGGTCTTAAGAAGTTTTGGCATTGGACGTACAGAGGCAGAACTTCAGCACTTGGAGGCTCTCGCCCGTCAATACATTGCAGAAAAGACAGGACAGAGCGGGACACTGTTTCCCGAAGACGGGGATATGCTGACGGAAGAATTTGTTTTCACACTCTCCAACAGCAGTTTGCAGGTCATTGGTCCCGAACTGATGTTCGGACGAGGTGTTTGCTTTTGCCCGTTTTCAACATGCAACAATATCACCTCAAAAAAATTAACCGCTTATTTCATCCGCACACGCATGTAAATTCGGATTTTTCATGTAATTTTGGCCTAAAATTTATACTGCAATGAAGAGACTTTTAATTGTATTTTTCGCATGTAGTGCCCTTTCCGGCGTCGACAGCGGGACGCAGCATATCGAAGCCGCTCAGCTTGCCCCGGACTGTCAGACGCCCCGCGTAAAAAAGGCAGCCCGGACGTACCGCAATCCGGTGGTTAGCGTCAACCTGCCCGACCCGACTGTGATAAAGGCCGGCGACGGTTATTTCTATCTGTACGCTACGGGAAGGCATACGCCTGTTTTCCGGTCGAGTAACCTGGTAGACTGGGAGAAAGTCGGCAACTGCTTCACGGACGGGACGCGCCCGTCCTGGGAGCCGCAGGCCGGCATCTGGGCGCCGGACATCAATCGCATCGACGGGAAATACGTCCTGTACTATTCCCATTCGGTTTGGGGCGGCGAGTGGACTTGCGGTATCGGCGTAGCCGTTTCCGACAAGCCGGAAGGTCCGTTTGCGGACAGAGGGGCAATGTTCCGAAGCAATACGATCGGAGTGCAAAATTCCATCGACCAGTTCTACATCGAAGACGGCGGAAAGAAATACCTGATATGGGGCAGTTTTCGCGGAATATACTGCATCGAACTGGAAGACGATGGCCTTGCCGTAAAAGCGGGAGCCGAAAAAATACGGATTGCCGGCACGGCCACGGAAGCTTCGTATGTGCACAGGAGGGGCAAGTATTATTATTACTTCGGCTCCGCAGGGACTTGCTGCGAGGGAGCCAACAGTACGTACACGGTAGTTGCAGGCCGGTCGGAAAGCCTGTTCGGCCCTTACCTGACTAAAGATGGACGGTCGCTGACGGACAATTACTACGAAGTGGTGCTGCACGGAAACGCCATTTTTGCCGGGCCGGGACACAATGCGGAAATTGTCACGGACGATGAAGGAAACGACTGGATGCTTTACCATGCATACCTGAAAAGCAATCCCGAAAACGGGCGCGTATTGCTTCTGGACAGGATTGTCTGGGACGACGGCTGGCCTGCGGTACCAGGTCTCACGCCTTCCGGCGAATCGGATGTTCCGGTCTTTCGCAGTGAGGGCGGAATGGGGGAATAAACTGTTTATTCATCATCCCCGGATTTTGAATCCGGAATTTTAATCCTGACCCCCAATCTTCGCCGCAGCATACAGCGGATAATTTTTTACATACCGGTGATAGCTGTCGAAATTTTCCAGCGTGCATCGAATGCCGTAAGCGTATCCTTTTTCAGTCAGAAACTGAAGCATGCTCTGTCCGGCGCTTTTTGTTCCCGGCTTGACCTCGACGGGGATGATCTGAGTCTGGCGCTGCACCACATATTCCACTTCGTCCGGGTTTCCCTGCCTTTCGTTTTGCCAGTAGTACAGTTGCGCGGGACGGTCGGCGGGTGCGGCCTTCAGCAGTTCCAGACCGACGAACAGCTCGGCCAGTGAGTTTTTGTTCACATATTCCGGATTTTCGGAGGCGAGAAGCTGTTTCAGATCCTGCCGCAGTATGCGATGATATATTCCGGTATCCATGATCAGGTATTTGCGAAATTTCGCATTCATTCCGGCCGTCAGCGGAAACCCGCCGGCCGAAGTGTGCGTCACAGGATAAATAATTCCGCCCAGTTCCAGTTGTCTGATGCAGTCCTTTATCTGATGAAAGTTGGAATTGCGCGAGGCTTTGGAATAGTTGAACTTGCCTCCCGTCTGATGTACGACGGAGACAAGCACTTCGTGCAGTCGCGATGCCGGCATGCGGGACTTGTATTTCTGAAAATCGTCGTACAGCACATGTATCGAATTGTCCAGCACCTGCTGACAGTCCTCCCACGAGCCGCCGCCGACATGCGTCGCGACCACCTCCGGCATACCGCCCGCAATCATGAAGCGGATCAAGTGGCGAACACATTGAGCGTGCAGGGCAGGGGAACACGGATTTTCGGGCGATACATCCTGCAGGGCATCGGCAAGCCTGTTCTTATCGACAGCTCGCAGATATTCCCCGAACGAAAAAGGATGCATCGACAGCGAACGGATGCGCCCGATGCCGAACAGCGGGAATTCCTGCAACACAAACGACAGCAGCGACCCGGCGGCAACTACGTGTAACGCAGGATAGTCTTCATAAAAATAGTTCAGCAAGGAAAACGCCGGAAGACAAAACTGTATCTCATCTAAAAACAGCAGCGTACGTCCGGGCACGACCGGTGTTTTGTATATCTGCGACAGCTCGCTGCACATTTGCCTGGGTGTCAATCCGCGTTTAAAAATTCTCCTTACGGCCGCCTCGCGATCATCATGCTCAAAATTGATTTCTATAAAATAATCGAACTGCCGCGACAGTTCCCTTACGGTCGTGGTTTTCCCTGCCTGCCTTACGCCATGCAATAAAAGCGGCTTTCGGTTGGTGGAATTTTTCCATTCCGCCAACTCTTTATCCATATCCCGTTTTAAATACATCCTGTACATATATAAATATTTCGGGCGTAAAGATAGTACTTTATTTTAAAAAGCAAACGCGAAAAGCAAAAAAAATAAATCGGCCGGGCGCGGAGATTCTTGAATTTTAAATCTCGAATTTCATTCGCCAAAGATCTCCATCAGCGTCTTTTCGAGCGCGCAAAGGTCTTCTTCGGTCGTGTCCCACGAAGTGACGAAACGGATTTCGCAGGCGGATTCGTTCCAGTAATAGAAGAAATACTTCTCTTCCAGTTTTTTTGCAGCTTCGGGAGGCATGGTGAAGAACAGTTGGTTGGTCTCCATTTCCTGCGTCATGCGGATTTGCGGAAATTGCCGGAGTATGTCGAGCAGTCTTTCAGCCATCAGGTTGGCATGTCGAGCGTTATGCAGCCAGAGGTCGTGTTCCAGATAAGGTATGAACTGAGCCGAGAGATAACGCATCTTTGAGGCGAGTTGGGCAGACTGTTTCCTGAAATATGCCAGGTGCGCGGTCATTTCCGGCCGGAAAGCGACGACGGCTTCGCCTGCCATCATGCCGTTTTTCGTCCCGCCGAAGCTGAGGATATCAACGCCGGCATCGACCGTCAGTTGTCTCATCGAGCAGTCGAGACGTGCACAGGCATTTGCCAGCCGCGCCCCGTCCATGTGGAGATACATGTTATACGGATGAATCAGGCCGGCAATGGCTTTCACCTCGTCGACGGTGTAAATCGTGCCAAACTCGGTTGCCTGCGAGATGTACACGGCTTTCGGACTGGCATGATGACACACGTCAAAATGCTGTAAGTAAGGGCGAATAATGTCTGGAGTCAGTTTGCCTCCGGGGGCAGGCGCGGCTATTACCGTAGCGCCTGTCATCCGTGCAGGGGCGCCGCACTCATCAACGTAGATATGAGCTGTCTGCGTGCAGATGATACTGTTGAACGAACGCACTGCGGCTTGCAGGGCAACCGAGTTGGCGCCCGTCCCGTTGAAAACGATGAACGGCTCGGATTTTTCGCCGAAGACCTCCTTTAACTTGTGCACGGCGGCGTCTGTCCACGGGTCGGAGCCGTAGCCGGGCGCGTGGTTGCTGTTGGCGCTGATGATGGCGTCCATAATCAATGGATGTACGCCGGAATTGTTGTCGCTTGCAAAACTTCTCATTATAAAATCTTTTTGAATCTTTGAATCTTTGAACTGTTATTCTACCGGGTCGAAAGGCAACGCGGCGTCTTTCCTGTAGCCTGTTCCGTTGAAGGTGGCAACAAGTTCGTCCCGTTCGTTTGTCACGCGCACTTCACAATTCGACAAACGGCTGTGGTTAAACGTTTCGTGCGCTTCGGCATACAGGTATCCCGACTTTTCGGATCTGAATATCTGTATGGAAGAAGCAATGGAAAACGTCAGCTTCGCATGGCTGTTTGCAGCCACGGCAAAGACAAGGTCTGCCAGCGTAAAGATGGCGCCGCCCTGGCAAACGTTTCCGCCATTGAGATGTAACGGTTTGATTTCCATTCGTGCCCGCGCATATCCGTTACCGGCTTCGAGCAGTTCGACGCCGGCCATGGCCGCAAATGCGTCGTTCCTGAAAAAATCCTGAATCGTCATAGTCCCCATTCGAATCCGTCTTTCGTATCTTTTACCGTAAAACCGTATGCTGTCAACTCGTCGCGTATCCTGTCGGACGTAGCCCAGTCTTTGTTTTGTTTTGCCTGCAAACGGATACGCAACAGCAGGTCGACGGCTTTTCCGTACGCCTCCCGGTTCTTTTCGTCGCCGGCAGCAGCCTGTTTCAGCCCGAGAAGATCTTCAATAAAGAGGGCGAATGTCGCTTTCAGTTCATCGAGGTCGGCAGCCGAAAGAGTGGCCTTGCCGTCGGCAGCCGTATTGACGGCTTTGCTTGCCTCGAAGAGGTGCGAGATGACGACCGGCGTGTTCAGGTCGTCGCACATCGCCTCTTCGCATCGCTGGCGAAGCCCCTGTACCTCTACCGACGAAGCGGCGGCAGGCATCAGTTTCTGCAGACGCGCGTATGTCTCCAACAGACGCGCCAGTCCCTTTTCGGAAGCTTGCAACGCTTCATTGCTGAAATCGAGCGTGCTGCGGTAATGCGCCTGAAGGATAAAGAAGCGGATGGTCATCGGCGCATATTTCTGCGTCAGCAGGGGATGACTTCCCGTAAAAAATTCTTCCAGCGTGATGGAATTTCCAAGCGATTTCCCCATTTTTTGTCCGTTGACGGTTATCATGTTGTTGTGCATCCAGTAACGGACGATGTCGCCACCCTGCGATGCCACGGCCTGTGCAATCTCGCATTCGTGATGCGGAAAAATCAGGTCCATTCCGCCGCCGTGAATATCAAACTGTTCGCCCAGATACTTCCTGCCCATAGCCGTACATTCGCAGTGCCATCCGGGAAATCCGTTGCCCCAGGGCGAAGGCCAGCGCATGATATGTTCGGGTTGTGCTTTTTTCCAGAGGGCAAAATCGACGGGATTGCGTTTTTCTTCCTGTCCGTCGAGTTCGCGCGTCGTATTGACAAGCTCGTCGATATTCCTGTTCGACAGTATGCCGTAACGATGATTCCGGTTATATTTTACCACGTCAAAATAGACCGAACCGTTGCTTTCGTATGCATATCCGTTATCGAGGATTTGCTTTACCAGCGCGATTTGTTCGATGATATGTCCCGATGCATGAGGTTCGATGCTTGGCGGCAATACGTTCAGCGCCTGCATTGCCTCGTGGTATCGAAGGATGTAATGCTGAACGATTTCCATCGGTTCGACCTGTTCAAGCCGCGCTTTTTTTGCAATCTTGTCTTCGCCGCTGTCGGCATCATGTTCCAGATGTCCTACATCGGTGATATTTCGTACGTAACGCACTTTGTAGCCGGCATGGCGGAGATAGCGGAAGAGCACGTCGAACGTGATGGCTGCGCGTGCATGTCCCATGTGAGGGTCGCCGTACACCGTCGGGCCGCAAACATACATCCCTGCGTGCGGGGGATACAACGGGGTGAAACGTTCTTTCTGGCGTGTTAATGTATTGTAAATATGCAAATTCAAAAATTGTTCCATACTTTTTATATCTATTTCACTAAGAGATGGCAAAGATAAGGAAATTTTTTTATACTTTTGTGCCCGGAAGACATTGAACTGTTAGCTCAGTTGGTTCAGAGCGCCGCCTTGACAGGGCGGAGGTCGCCGGTTCGACCCCGGCACAGTTCACTTGCCGGCAATTCAAAGCGGCAAGAACACGCGGAAAACGCCGTTTCGGTCTTCTATTCTTATTTTTTTGTTCAGCAGCAATTCAAAACGGTCGGCCAGACTGGACAGGCCGAGGCCGTTGAGTTCTTCCGTATTATCGAGTTTGTGATGCACCGGGTTCGAAAACACCAATTCATCGTTGTCGTTGACAAAGACAGACACATGCATCAGGTTTTCGCTGTCTATCATATTGTGTTTGACAATATTTCCCATCAAAGGGAGCAGCGAGAAAACAGGAATCAACTTGCTTTTTTTCGACTCGGGGATGTTGATATCGAAGCGCAGATTGTCGGCATAACGGATTTCCTGCAGATAGCGAAACGAGTCGAGGAAATCCAACTCTTCCCGCAGTTCGACCAGCCCTTTTTTGTCGCTTTGCAGACTGTAGCGAAACACGCCCGATAATTTGTTGATATACTCAAGGGTCTGTTCCTTTCTGTTGCACCGTACGAGTGCCGACAAACTGTTCAGAGAATTGAAGAAAAAGTGCGGATTGATTTGACTGGCAAGCGCTTCGCAACGACTTTGCAGGTTTTCGGTTTTCAACTGTTCGATTTCCATTTCCCGTTCGCGCTGTTCGGCATACAGCGAGAGCACATATCCTGTGAACGCGCAGAGCAAAAATGTCACAACAAACTGAAACAGAAGCAGTCCTGTAAAGATGTCGACATGTTTGCTTATCAGCCGCGAAATCATCACGTACACACCGTAGGCAACCGCCGTGATAAAAGCCGTTTTGAGTAACCCGGCCGGGAAGAAGCGGAAAGAGCGTTCGCGTACGTTTACCAACAATAATATCCATATCAACAGACAAAAAAACAGGTAACGGTAAATAAAAAAGGAGATATGCTCAATGCTCTCGCTCTTCGTGGACAGGCGCGACAATTCGGAGGACAAATCAAAAATACGCGGATAAATGATAAATGCACCGGCTACGAAACTTATGATTATCAACATCTTATCCGATCGGAGTTTATTAAACCATTTCTTTATCATGTTGCAGTTAAAAATTTCCGCAAAAATATGGAAAACGCCTTTCCCGAATATGAAAAATCAGCCTTTATAACAGGTGATTTTTTCGCGATAAAACCGTATTTTTCGCCTTTTGGGGTAATAATTGCGAAAAATTTAATTCTTTTGGGTATATTTTAGATTGAGAAAACCTTGAAATTTCTAAATCTTTGAATCTTTTTATCCTCTCCATTAAAATTCGTGGAACATAAAAAAAAGTTCGCCTGATACAAGACACGCTTTAACGGTGACTATTCTGATTAAAGCGGCAAATATACTCTCACAATAAGAATTTTTCGTGATGAGCTCATATTTTTCGTTTTTATAGCAACAATTGCAAAAGATTTATTTCTTTTGACTATATTTGTATTCAAGAAATGTTGCGTATGAAGGTACTAATTGTAGAAGATGAAACGGCTGCTTACGAAAATCTGAAAAGCATTATCTCGGAGGTTGATCCTTCAGTGGAATTTTCAGGTCACACGGAGAGCATTATTCAGACTGTCAGATGGTTAAATAATCATCCGGCGCCGGATTTGATTTTCATGGACATACATCTTTCCGACGGTTCGGCGTTCAATATTTTCAATTCCGTCAGCGTCGACACGCCGGTCGTGTTTACTACGGCATACGACGAACATGCCATCGAGGCGTTCAAAGTTAACAGCATCGACTACTTGCTGAAACCCATTGAACTGAATGAAATAAAACGCGCCATAGACAAATATCGCAAATTGACAAGTTCGATTTTTCACAACCGCATCGGCGACCTTTCCCGTCTGATTCTTTCGGGACAGTTCTCCGACAAACTGCTGATTCCCGTCAGCAATGAGCTGATTCCCGTCAACGTTGCCCAGGTTTCGTATTTCTACAGCAGTGGCGGCAATACGTGCGTAGCACTGAAAAATAGTTCTAATTTTCATTATACCAGAACATTAGATAGTATTTTCGACCTGCTCAATCCATCCCAGTTTTTCCGGGCGAACAAACAGTTCATCATTTCGAAGGACAGCGTTAAAAATATTACCATCTGGTTTGATAATCGCCTGCTCGTCACACTGGATGTCGATGTGCCCGAACGGATTTACATCAGCAAAAACAAAGCCTCTCATTTCAAGAAGTGGCTGACTACAGGCTGAATTTAGCGAAAATACCGGATTTTTTGTACTTTTGCCACGCAAACTCAATTCAGGCATACGAATGGCAACGATTCTGTTTCATGATATTGTATATGGTCCCGTCCACAGCCGCCGTCTCGGCGTTTCGCTGGGCGTCAATATTTCGCCTCCTGACGGCAAGCGGTGTACGTTCAACTGCATCTACTGCGAATGCGGGCTGAACGAAGAACGCCCGGCCTCGGTAAAAGCCCCGCGACGCGAAGAAGTACGCAAGGCGTTGAATACAAAGCTGTCGCAGATGGCATCTGAACACATATTCCCCGATGTCATCACTTTTTCGGGGAATGGCGAACCGACACTCCACCCTGCCTTTGCCGGGATTATCGACGACACGCTGACTCTGCGCGACCGCTGGTGTCCGCAGGCAAAAGTCGCCGTGCTCTCAAATTCTACCATGATATGGAAAGAGACTGTTTTTCAGGCGCTATGCCGCGTGGACGAAAATATCATGAAACTTGATTCCGCGACGGATATGCGCATGTGGCAGATTGATCAGCCCGAATCGGCGGATTTTACATGCACACAAGTCATCCGCCAGCTTTGCCGTTTCGGTGGAAAAGTGATTATCCAGACGATTTTCCTGCGCGGCAAACGCGACGGCATCGTCATCGACAACACCGGCGAAGCGGAAATCGACGCATGGATAGATGCGCTGAAAAAAATCAACCCAAGTAAAGTAATGATATACACCATTGACCGCGAAACGCCGGTAAAATCGCTCCAAAAAGTGCCGGCAGACGAATTGAACGCCATTGCCTCCCGTGTCAGGGCAGCGGGATTCGAGGTTTCGGTCTCGGCATAAAGGACCTTTTTGAACTTTTACCTCGCTCGCTTGACGCCTTTAATCGTATGACAGGCATTGTCGCGTGTATAAATCCGGAAGATATATACCCCTGCCTGCAACGATTGTGTATCGATTATTCTGTCCGGGCTATCGAGTTGCAGGCACAGTTTTCCGTCGACGGCATACACCTCAATTCTGGATACATTGGATGTTCCGCTAATTTCCAGACTGTTGCCAAATACATTTGGATGCAGCGCAATCGCTTCCGCCTCGACGGATTCGTTACCTGCGGGCGAGATTGCCACTTTTACACTGAGGTCGCTTTCATAGCTGTCATACAGTGTAGACACTTGATAATAAGAAGTTTTATTCAAATCATCCGGGTCTACATATCTGCGCATCGAAGCGGATGCAGTATTTATTTTCACATCGTTGCGGTAGATGTTGTATCCGTTGATGTCGGGAAAAGCCGTGGGCGGCAGGCTATAAAGGGAGATGTCGGCTTTTTCGATAACCGCCGATGCCGCCTGTATTTTTTTCGGAATTGCCGTTCCCTGTGAAATCGTAATTTCCGGTGCGGCGGCATACGTCGAAGGCAAATCACCTTCTGCGGAAGTGACGACGGCGGCGATAAAGAAATTCATATTAAAGTCCCGGTCGGATTCGTAAAGCGATTCCCATTTTTCGGCGTCATACGAATAAATGTCGCCTTTTCCGCTCAGGGCGGGGCCTGCGTCGCAATAAGCAGGGTAACCGCTCGGATTTTCAACGAACAGCGATACAATCAACTGGCTGCTTCCGTCGATAATGAAAGGCGTCGACAGGGCGATGGTATTTGTTTCGTAATACGATGAATACGACGAACTGGCGATTTTCTGCCTGTAGACTCTGTTCCCCTGCGCAATGTAAATTTCGTATCTGTTGTTTCTGACCGGCAGGAATTTCACAGCCGTAAGTGTTTTACGATGAAGTGGCTTGATGTCGTCTTTTGACCATAATTGCCCGAAATAGAATGATTTGCTGACTCCGCTTTCATCATCGTCCATCATAAGCGCCGCACCGGCGTGTTTTTCTCCCCAATATATAATCTGCTCATATACGGGTGATTGCCACGAAACGGCCACTTTTCCCGCGACAGTAAACACGGCAGACACCTTTTCCGGCGTTTTATATTCCTGTACGAAAAGAGATTGATTAAGAAATTCCGATTCGTTGCCGTTGTCATACACGGCAGACACACTGTAGTTGTGACTGCCATAGCCGGATATTTCTTCCTCGTAGGAAAGAGTTTTCGTTTGGGCTACACGCAAGTTATTATCGTATACGTAATAAACGTCCGGTGTCCCAACATTCGGCGCTCTCCACGCCAAACGTACTTTTTTATTGGAATAGGAGATTTCCAGACTTCGCGGGGCAGGCATAACACCCGCATGGTAACGACCTGTAAGTGTCTGTGCGTCCGAATGAAGAGGGTCGAGCCAGACGTCCATGCGCGTACTGTCGTCAAAAACGTATTTATTCCAGTGATGGCTCATTTTGCCGTACAGGTTAAGTCCTCCCGGATCGAGACAGGTAGAATTTCCGCCTGTCAGCGTTCCGACAATCAGTTTGTGTTCATTGAACAGCGGTGCGCCCGACGATCCTCTCTCCGTGATGCCGTATCCGTTGGTGGTAGCGTCGAAGACAGTGTTCCAGTGCGCGTGCACGTCGCATTTTATGCCGTCGAGCGATTCGAACGTGTAATGCGAAACGGGATTGAGAAATGTGGATATCACTTTGTATTCGCCCCACGGATGATGAATACTTACGCCCGATCTTGCGGGGATATTGCGGTTGTCCCATCCGTTATAATATACATTATAATGTTGAGGAATCATTTCATTCAACAGCAGTAGCAAACCGTCGGAGCGTCCGTTGATATCGCTTACTGCCATTTTCCGGCATCCTGTCATGGTTTTGGATTCTGCCGGAGCGTCAGAGGTATCGCAGCCTTCGCGTTCGTAATGGAAATAAAACACCCACTGCGTCATATCATCTTCCGATGCTATCAGTTCGTTGCTTCCGAATGAGCAGTGGTGAGCCGTAAGGATATACGGTTTCAAGTCTTGCGCGGTATTGTTTACCAGAGATGCGCTGCAAAGGTATTCTTTTGAACCAATACGCTGTATCATCCGGCAGACGCCTCTTTTCTGATTTTGCCAGGCGTCGCCTTCTTCGCAGTTGACGTTCACTTCGCACGCGCCGGCACGCAATTCGACTTTGCCGTTGCGGATGAAAAGATTGTTGTATCCGTATCCGATGCCGTCAATTTCGATGCGGGGTACTTCGCCCGAAGGCGCTGCCACGTATTCGAGCGTCAGTTCGTCTCCCGCAACAAATTCGGTGGCAAACCGCCCGCCCGCAGGATTGGTGCGGCTTGTGTAAGCGCCCAGAATATGAGACTTTTCAGTATTGTATATGAACAGTTTACCATCTTCCGGAATGTAAAATTCGCTGTAATAAAGCATCAGAGCGATGGCGCCTTTTGCCCGAATAGTCAGCTGCCAGACTGTCTCGCCGTCCGGCAGCGTATGCCATTCGCCTGCGTTCAGGAGATTATAATGCCTGTCGATGATGGTTCCGACAGCAAGCGGCAATCCCATGTTTTCCGTTTGCCATTCGTCGACGCTTTTGAGATCCTGCACGTTAAACGCAACAGGAATCTCTTCCGCCGCTGCACTTCGCAACGTCGTAAGCGATCGGAAACTTGGCGGAAGCCCGCCTTCACTGATTTGCGCAAACAAATCCGATGCCTGCACAAAAAACAAACTGGCAAAACATATTATCCAACAACGAAAATACAATTTCTTATCCATGATTATCGAACCGAATTCGGCAACAAATATATGCGAAGTTTCAGTTAAGCAATCTATTTTAATATAAAAAAAAACAAACAGGCTCTAACGTATACAATATAATAATCTGACATTCAGCAATCAACTATCTTCTTCCGGCTATCCACAAACCGAGCAAAATAAGTGCAGCGCCCAGCAAAATGAACGCTGAGACGTGTTCCGAAAGAACAATGGAGGCAGTAACAAGCGTAATTACGGGTGAAAAATAAAGATAACTGTTTGTTCTTATAATCCCAAGTTCACGCATTGCCGAGTTCCACATTACATAACATAACGACGAAGCTATCAGCCCGAGAAACAGCAAATTACCCCATACGGCAGGACGCTGCAGCATCTCGATTGAAAAATGATACGGTTCGTAAAGGAAATAAGGCAAAAGCGTCAGTATTCCGTACAGAAAAAGTCGGCGGGTGACGAACAGTGTGCTGTAGTTATGGCGGAGTTTTTTTACTAACAGGCAATAAACCGCCCAGCAACAGATGGCTGCAAAGGCGAGAACGTCTCCTAAAGGACTCATTTTCAGCACAAAATTCCCGTTCAGTATCACAAGAGCGACGCCAGCCATCGCCACCGCCGAACCCATCCGGAAACCGCGCGACAGGCGTTCGCCCAGCACAAAATGCGACAGTATGGCCGAAACCAGCGGCACGGAAGCGCAAATCAGCGACACGTCGGTTGCCTGTGCGTAGACGAGCGCCGAGTTTTCGGTCAGGAAATACAGCGAGCCGCCGAACACGCCCATCCCGGCGAAAAGCGCTTCGTCGTGCAGCGAACGGATACGGTGCGTACGCGGATAAAGTATCCACAGAAACGCATAACCCAGCAGGAAACGGTATAACATGATCTGCGCCGGCGACAGCCCTTCGTTCAGTAACACCTTGGAAGCGACCATTGTCGTGCCCCATATTACGGTCGTAATCCCCGCCATGACATGATACAGACAGCGATTGTTTTGCATGGGTGCAAAAGTAGTTCAAAATTTTCAGAAACCGCCGGGTTTATACTTTAAGGGATGCGAAATAAATCGCATGTACCCGTTTTTAAACACGGAGACACGGAGGACACAAAGAATTTTCCCCTCTGTGGAAAACTCTGTGCTTCCTCTGTGTAACCTTATTCATCGACGGTAAATAGCGTTATGCATCGACGGTGAACAGCGTTATTCATCGACGGTGAACAGCGGCTACGCTACCGTAAGTGTCACGTTGTAGGTCAGTGTGCGGGAGGCATTAAGCAGCGTGGAACCGTGCGCGAAGCGCGTCCGTATCACCAGCGTATAGTGTCCGGAGGCCAGCGCGGGCACGCCGCGGGCGATGATTTTCTTCGGATCGTTCTGCGTGAGGCGGTGGGTGACGGGCGTTTCCGGGCCGGTTTCACTGATGAAGAATATGCCGAGTCCGGCTTCGCCGTCGGGAGCGATGCGGATTTTTTCGCCTTCAACGATAATATCGTCGTCGGGAGTAATCGTGCCGTCGATTTTGCCGGTGGCCACGTCGGTGACGAGGCTGATGATGGCTCCGCTGTCTTTCACGCCGAGCACTTCGACGCCTACCTCGTCGAGGGCGGCGTGGAGTTCGGCCGAGGGCGTCTGGTCGACGGTGATGCGGTGCTTTTCGGGGTCGAACCTGAAGAGGCTGCCAATCCACGCGCCCAGTACGCGGGGACTGATGCGCGACACACCGGTGAGGATGCTGTATCCCTACTCCTCCAGCTCCGGGCGTATTTCTATCCCAACCTAAATAAGCAGGGTTATTTAATAAAGTTTAAATTGCAAATAAAAATCATTGTTTCCAAATATTCTCAGTTCGTTTTCCGACAGTTCGTACGGATGGATTCCCCGTTCCAGCGTTTCGATAAATAGATATCCATCCGGATTTTCGCCTGCGTAAGTCAATGTCCATCCCTGAATATCAATCGTGCCGGAAGACAGGTCGACGGAGTATTTTCCCGCCATACTGTTCGAAGAACTGCGTCCTGCAAAACGTCCGTCGGTTTTAAACCAGAGCACAAAGGACATATACAACTCCTTAGGTGCAGACGCTTCGCCCGTTTTTCTGTTGACAAAAGCCGTCAGTTTCCACATTGTGCCGGTCAGAGTTGAAGCGGCGGCAGACTCTTTGGAAACGGGTTTAAACAGCAGGGATACATTTTTTTCACGGTTGACAATTTTCAATTCGCCGTCCGACAAAAGAAAGCTGCATGTTGCATCCCGCAGCGCATCGCAGAATATTTCGCCGTCCGGCGACCGTTCTGCCTCGAATGTGATGTTCCCCGGATACAATCTTATCGTTTCGCGAGCATCCGCACAATAATATCCATAGATTATGCTCCCCGTAGAAAGTCCCGTGTAAAAGCTGTCGGTTCTGAACGAAAGCCGATAGCATATATCATCCGGCGCCGGCGCCGGCGCCGTGATTTCTCCGGTCGTTGCATTCTCGAATGCCGTCAGTTCCCACTCGCTTCCAGTCAGTACGGAAGAATGAACGAATACTTCGGGTTTTCCTGCCGGCGGCTCTTCGAGTGGCGGTTCGTTAACCGGCGGCTCTTCGGCCAAAGGCGTTTCCGGAAGCGATATTTCCGTATCCCGGGGAACGTCTCTTTCACTGCATCCTCCTGCGACGATTGCTGCGACGAGGAGGATTGAGAGGCTCATTTTTTTTATTATTTTCTTCATTGTGTTTATTATTACTGTTTTTGGTAATGGCTGCGCCATGACAGTGAAGCAGCCTGCATTTTACTGTCTTTTCAGCCCTCGACCTGGCGAAATATCTGCCTGTTTGTTTTCATAATGGGTTTCATCTTAATTCAAATAAAAAATAATCGGTTTCATTATAAACCAGTTTCAGTGTTGTATCGGTCGCATAATAGGAGTGAACCAGCCTGACGCCATCCCAAAATAGTTTACCGTCCGGATGCAGTTCTCCGATTTTTGTTCCTCCCCACTCGGTTATCCGGATGGTTGAAGGAGGAGATAATTCGTATTTTCCGGACATTTCGTTGGTAGAGGTACTTCCCGACAGCGTGTTTCCCGTATCAAAATTAATCCGATAACATTGATCGAGATCAATCCAGTAGTATTGTTGACTGTGAGACTGATTCGGTTCCGGCGCTCTAACCGTTCCGGCAATGCCGATTTCGATCAGTTTCCATTTCGTGCCGACAAGAAAATTGTCCGGAACAGGCGCTGTCGGGTCTTCGGCTGTCGGCGTACCTTTCGGTTCATCTTCTACGGTCGGATTTTCGGGAACCGGGGTTACCGGAGTCTCCGCCACAATTTCTTCTTTTCCGGGAATTTTCACAGGGTCCTGCAAAGATTCCCTTTCACTGCATCCTCCTGCGGCGATTGCTGCGACGAGGAGGATTGAGATGCTCATTTTTTTTATTATTTTCTTCATTGTGTTTGTTTTTAATTTTATTATTACTGTTTTATACTGCACACGGGCAGATTCCGTTCATTCATGTGTATGTCGCAAGTTCTTGAATCTTTGAACTGCTAATATACGCACAAAATCATGCCGCGTACAGTTTACTGTTTTCAGCTCTCAACCTGGTGAGATGTCTGTAAATCCGTTATATAACCGGCAAGACATTACGCAGAGTCAAGGGCGACGCCGAATGCCGCTTCGAGCCGTGGGTCTGAAGACACTTTTCAATATCGGGACACACTCGCTGCTGCGGTTCACCCGTTCTGTTTCCAGCCGTAAAAGACGGGTACGACCCGAAGAGCCGTCAACCCGGCTTGCGGGACGCGGCGGCAAATGGCTAAACCGTACGAACAGGACGGCAAAGATGCGTGCAACTATAAAACAAAAGGTCTTCATTTTTTCAAAACTTGTTACAAAGATATGCGGAATATTTTTATCATGTGCATATATGGTGATATTTTTTGCATCAACCGGTTTTTAACAAATCACCATTGTCAAAGACATATCAGGTTCAGCTTGCGCCATGCTTTTCGGAAAAATTTCTTTGCACTCATGTTTGCTGCTGTTTTAATTTTGCAAGGCAAAGACAGGCCGCCGCCCGCAGACGGGAAATAGCGCGTTTGCGGTATTTTTTCATACGCATCTCACGCCCGTGTTATGATCCGCATCGCACAGATAAACCGCAAGGGCAAGTTTTACCTTTATCGGATAGCCAAGACGGAGAGGAACGGACGTACCGCCGCTCCGTCTTTTTTTTCAAAAAACAGTATCACGTGTTATTTTTTATACGTACATTTGTCCCGTTTAAGTTTCATCCCCCGTCGAATGGAATATGTTTCATATTTCCCCGAACGGCACGAAACGGAATTGCCGTTCCCGAAGGCAGGAGAATGATTGGCGGATATGTAATTTAATGTATATATGGGAACAAATACTTTGGAGCGAAAAAAGATTGCAGGTCGCATATCGCAGATACTGGGGCCGGTTATTGATGTCAGTTTTGAGCCGGAAGATGAGTCGGATGCGCATATCGTATTGCCGTCCATTCATGATGCCGTGACGATCCGGCGTCCCGACGGGCGCGTTCTGATAGCAGAGATACAGCAACATACGGGCGAAAATTGCGTTCGTTCAGTGGCGATGGAGTCTACGGACGGCCTGTGTCGCGGCATGGAAGCGGTATCATTTTATATGCCTATCTGCATGCCTGTTGGCGCACAGATTAAGGGTCGTTTGCTGAACGTGGTCGGCGAAGCGATAGACGGGATGACGCAATTTGACATGACCGGTGCACAGCCGATTCACCGTGACGCTCCGAAATTTGAAGACCTCTCGACCGCGCAGGAAATACTTTTCACCGGCATCAAAGTGATTGACCTGCTCGAACCATACGCCAAAGGCGGCAAAATCGGGCTTTTCGGTGGAGCAGGCGTAGGCAAAACCGTCCTAATCATGGAAATGATAAACAATATAGCCAAGAAACACAACGGTTTTTCCGTCTTTTCGGGTGTAGGCGAGCGTACGCGTGAAGGCAACGATTTGCTGCGCGAAATGATTTCGTCGGGCGTGATTCGTTACGGGAAGGCATTTGAGGAAAGTATGGAAAAAGGTCTCTGGGACCTTTCGATGATTGACTACGAAGAACTTGCAAAATCACAGGCGACGCTGGTATTCGGTCAGATGAATGAGCCGCCGGGTGCACGCGCATCGGTGGCGCTGTCGGGACTGACGATTGCCGAATCGTTTCGCGATGCGGGCGGCGGCGCAAAAGACATACTGTTTTTCATCGACAACATCTTCCGTTTCACGCAGGCAGGCAGTGAAGTGTCTGCTTTGCTGGGACGTATGCCGTCGGCAGTAGGTTATCAGCCCACGCTGGCCACGGAAATGGGCAACATGCAGGAACGCATTACCTCGACAAAAAACGGCTCTATCACCTCCATTCAGGCCGTGTACGTCCCGGCCGACGACTTGACCGACCCTGCACCCGCCACAACTTTTACATACCTCGACGCTACTACGGTACTGAGTCGCAAGATTACGGAGTTAGGCATCTATCCGGCCGTAGACCCGCTGGAATCGACCTCGCGTATCCTCGATCCGAACATCGTCGGCGAAATTCACTACCGTACGGCTCAGCGCATCAAGCAGATATTGCAGCGCAACAAGGAATTGCAGGATATTATCTCCATCCTCGGAATGGAAGAACTGTCGGACGAAGACCGCATGACCGTCAACCGCGCCCGGCGCATCCAGCGCTTTTTGTCTCAGCCTTTCACTGTGGCAGAGCAATATACGGGCGTTCCGGGGGTGATGGTCTCTATCGAAGACACTATCAAAGGGTTTAACATGATAATGGACGGCGAAACAGACCATATTCCCGAAGCGGCATTTCTGAACGTCGGAACGATTGAAGATGTGTTTGTGAAAGCGGAAGCGATTAAAAAACAGGCTGCCATATAAAGAACAGCAAACGGAACGCGGCAAATGACAAAGAGTGAGTTATACATGACAATCCTTTCACCCCGGGGTGCGATTTACGAAGGCAGTATCCTGTCGGTCACTTTTCCGGGTGCGGCAGGGAGTTTTGCCGTATATCCGTCTCATGCCCCGATTATTGCAGCGTTAAAGTCCGGCTCAATTACTTATTATACGGAGCCGGGCAGACAGCAGACCGTTTCCGTCAGGAGCGGCTTTGTGGAAGTCAGCAACAACCGCCTGACAGTGTGCGTGGAAGAAGACAATCCCGCCGGACAGCACGAAAACAAATCATAAAACAGACTGACGATGAGTGCAAAAGTATATACGCGCAAAGATGTAATCCGCATTGTCCTGACGGGTATTATCCTGTTTGGCGTTATCGAAGAAGCGGTGCTCTATTTCTTTTTTCCACTGCATTATACGCACTATACAGTTTTTATTCCATTCTATTTTATATTGCTGGCGCTGAGCCTGCTGTGGGCGCTGGCGTATTTCCGGACGGAGCAAATCCACATCGGACGGGCGCTGGCGAGGATGATGCTGCTCACCGTGTCGCAGTTCATCACTTCGATCGTCGTCCTTGCCTGCTGCATCCTTTTTGTCGGCGAACATAAAAATACGTTTGTGATTGCATTCGGCATCTACTATATCTGGTTTCTTGTCTTGAAGTTATTCGTATTCTATAATATGGAGCGCTACAATAAAATCAGGCAGTCAAAAAGCAGAGGACAATGATATGAGAAACAGGCTTCATCATAACAGATTGCTGTGGATATGGACAATAGCCGTCCTGACGGTTTCCATGCACACGCTTGCTGCAGAACCGGAAAGCAGGGAAACGGATTCTAAGACGATCATCTTCGAACATCTGAAAGACAGCTACTGGTGGCACATCACAACCATCGGCGAACATCATGTTTCGGTCTATCTGCCTGTGATTGTCTATTCTCAAAGCAGTGGTTTACATGCATTTTCGTCGTCCTGCATTGCGCATGGCGAGACGTACGAAGGTTTTTACATCGCACGCGGAGGCGATTACGACGGCAAAGTAGTCGAACGCAGCGCGGCGGGCGAAGAAGTGCGCCCGGTCGATATTTCGCTGACAAAAACGGCGTTTGCGCTGATTTTCAACTCGATGCTCATGCTTGTGATATTCCTGTCCGTAGCCGCCTGGTACAGACGTCATCCCAAACATATAGCGCCGGGCGGTTTCGTCGGCGCGGTCGAAATGTTTGTGATGAACATCGAAGAAGACGTCATCCGCAAAAGCATCGGCAAAGACTATGCGAAGTATTCGCCCTACCTGCTGACGGCGTTTTTCTTTATACTGATTAATAACGTGATGGGGCTGGTTCCCGTATTTCCGGGCGGTGCGAATACGACCGGTAACATTGCGGTCACATTCACGCTGGCACTGTGTACAATGCTGGCGATTAATCTGTTCGGGAACAGGGAATACTGGAAAGAAATTTTCTGGCCTGAAGTGCCGATGTGGATGAAGGCGCCGGCGCCCCTGATGCCTCTGATAGAAATTGCCGGCGTCATTTCAAAACCTTTCGCCCTGATGATTCGTCTGTTTGCGAATATCACGGCCGGCCATGCGATTATATTGTCGCTGATGGCTCTGATTTTTGTCACGACGAAGATGGGCATGGCGATGAATACGGGAATGACGGTCTTCTCGGTGTTTTTGTCCGTATTCATGACTTGCCTCGAACTGCTGGTAGCATATATCCAGGCATACGTATTTACCATCCTTTCGGCCGTATTTATCGGACTGTCGAGGCACGAAGCTCATGCGGAAAAAAGAACATCAAATCAAACAAAATAATTAATAACCATTTAAAATGAATAAATTATGGAATTGTCAAGTATTTTATTGCAGGCGGCAACAACAGGTTTCAACGCAGTGGCCGCAACGATTGGCGCAGGAATGGCCGTAATCGGCGCGGGTATCGGAATCGGTAAAATCGGGTCAAGCGCGATGGAAGCCATTGGTCGCCAGCCTGAAGCAGCCAGCGACGTGCGCATGTCGATGATCATCGGCGCAGCGCTGGTAGAAGGTGTAGCTTTGTTTGCGATAGTTGTTTGTTTCCTTGCTCTTTAACAAACGGATTACGACATGTCGCTATTAACACCTGATTTCGGGCTGCTGTTCTGGATGACACTCTCGTTCGGCTTCGTTTTCGGGCTGCTGGCCAAATTCGGATTCCCCGTCATCACACGGATGGTGGACGAGCGGAAGGAATATATCCGCCGCTCGCTTGATGCTGCGGACGAAGCGAACAGACGGCTCGAAGACATACGCCAACAGTCGGAAGCCATATTGCTGGAAGCGCAGGACCGCCAGTCCGAGATTCTGAAGAAAGCGACGGACGACGGCAACCGCATTGTGAACATTGCAAGAGAACAGGCCGCCGCCGAGATGAAAAAGCAACTGTCCGAAGCCGCAAGCCGCATCGAGGCCGAGAAACAGAAGGCTCTCGTCGACATCCGCCGGCAAGCAGCCCTGCTCTCGGTAGACATTGCAGAAAAGATTCTGCGCAGGGAACTCGAACGTAACGAAAGCCAGCAGGCGCTCGTCGAAAGACTGCTGGAAGAAATGGAATCGGAAACAGCAAAAAATTAAACCCCGATGAACGAAGGATTGATTTCGAGGCGATACGCAAAAGCGCTGTATCAGTATGCCGTGCAGCGGAATGAAGAGCAGGCGCTCTACCTCCGCATGAAAGCATTGATCGAGCACCTCCGCACGCTGCCGGAACTGCACGAAACGCTGTGCAGCCCGATGGTGTCGCCCGGAGAAAAGGCAATGCTGTTGCGTCATGCCGCCCAGGGCAATCCCGAAGAGAGTTACCTCGGGTTCGTGCGGTTGATACTCGACAACCATCGCGAGAAATCGTTGACAAAAATTGCGCTCAGCTACACGGAATACTACCTCCGAAAGAAACGTATCTCCGTCATACATCTTACCTTTGCCACAGAGATGCCGCAGAAGATCCTGTCGCACATGCAGGACGATTTTGCAGAAATTACGCGCGGCGAAGTGGAACTGTCCGTACAGATAGACCCGTCCATCCGCGGCGGCTTTATCTTCCGGATAAACGACCTCCGCCTCGACGCATCCGTAGCCGGACAACTCGCACGAATGCGAAAACAGATTTTACAGGAAAACAAGTACAGTTTATAATTTAAAAATACAGTATGATTGACAATATAAAAATCAGCGAAGTGTCGGACGTATTGAAGATGCAACTCGAGAAAGTCAATACGAAACTGGTATACGACGAAACAGGCGTCGTATTGCAGGTGAGCGACGGCGTGGCGCGTATTTTCGGCCTTCACAATGCGGAAGCAAACGAATTGCTCGAGTTTGAAAACGGCATGATGGGCGTGGTGATGAATCTCGAAGAAGACAACGTCGGCGCCGTACTGCTCGGTCCGACGGACAGAATCAAGGAAGGCTTTTCAGTGAAGCGCACGAAGGAAATCGCCGACCTTGCGGTGGGCGAGGGCATGTTGGGACGCGTGATTAATCCGCTCGGCGAGCCGATCGACGGCGAAGGCGTCATCACGGGCGAGAGTTTCCGCATGCCGCTCGAACGGAAGGCGCCCGGCGTGATTTTCCGGCAGCCCGTGAATGAGCCGCTGCAGACAGGCCTCAAAGCCATCGACGCCATGATTCCGATAGGACGCGGACAGCGCGAACTGATCATCGGCGACCGGCAGACGGGTAAAACAGCCATCGCCATCGACACCATCCTCAACCAGCGTGAAGGCTTCCACAGTGGCGATCCCGTGTACTGCATCTACGTGGCGGTCGGACAAAAAGGCTCGACCATCGCATCGCTCGTCAATATGCTTCGCGAAAAGGGAGCCATGGACTATACCGTCGTAGTAGCCGCAACAGCTGCCGACCCGGCCGCGCTACGCTATTTCGCTCCCTTTGCCGGAGCCGCCATCGGCGAATATTTCCGCGATACAGGCCGCCACGCACTGGTGATATACGACGACCTCTCGAAGCAGGCCGTAGCTTATCGCGAAGTGTCGCTGATACTGCGCCGCCCGTCGGGACGCGAAGCCTATCCGGGCGACATCTTCTACCTCCACTCCCGCCTGCTCGAACGCGCCGCACGCATCATCGACCAGCAGGAAATAGCCGAACAGATGAACGACCTGCCCGCCAGCCTGCGCGGCAAGATCAGGGGCGGCGGATCGCTGACCGCACTGCCGATCATCGAAACGCAGGCAGGAGACGTGGCCGCTTATATCCCGACAAACGTCATCTCGATAACCGACGGACAGATATTCCTCGAAACAGACCTCTTCAATCAGGGCGTCCGGCCGGCCATCAACGTGGGTATCTCTGTCTCGCGCGTGGGAGGCAATGCGCAAATCAAGACGATGAAAAAGGTGGCGGGCACGCTGAAAATCGACCAGGCGCAGTATCGCGAACTGGAATCGTTTACGAAATTCGGCGGCGACCTCGACCCCGTTACTGCCTTTACGATAGATAAGGGGCAGAAGAACAAACAACTGCTGATACAGCCGCAATACCTGCCCATGCCGGTAGAGGAACAAATTGCCGTGCTCTACTGCGGCACGCACGGGCTGCTCCGGAATGTCCCGCTCAACAGGGTGAACGAATTTGAGCAGTCGCTGCTCAGCCTGCTCAGGATACACCACAAGGACGACATCCTCGAACCGCTACGCAAAGGTATCCCGGACGAAAATGTAATGAAACTGCTCGAACGTGTGGCAACGGAAATCATGCCCGCCGGCAACCGGACAGACAAATGATCGACAGAATATGGCAACACTACGCGAGATAAAGGGGCGCATCATTTCCATCACGAGCACGCGGAAAATCACTTCGGCAATGAAGATGGTTTCCTCGTCGAAGCTGCACAAGGCTCAGATCGCACTCAGAAACATGATTCCATACGCCCGGTCGCTGCATCACATCACGGACACCCTCCTCGCGGACGGCTTCAACGTGCCGCTGAGCGAAAAACGGCCGGTACGCCGCGCCGCGCTCGTCGTCTTCGCGTCCGACAGCGCCCTATGTGGAGCATTCAATACCAACACCTTACGCGAACTGCAGCGGACGCTCGCCACATACCGCAGCCGGCGCGTGGACGTGACGCTTTATGCCGTCGGGAAAAAAGTGTCCGACTTTGCGCGCAGGGAAGGCCTGCACGTCGCACGACACTACGAGAAACTGTCCGGCACGTCGGCCTTCGAACCGCTCGCCGCGCTGGCAGACGAACTGACCGCCCTGTTCGAAAAACAGGAAATTGACTGTGTGGAACTGATTTATCACCGTTTCAAAAGCATCGGAACGCAAATACTGACATGCGAACCGTTCCTGCCCCTGACGGTGGACAGCGACACCGCATCTCCGGCCACAGAATATATCCTCGAACCCGACCGCACATCGCTCGTCGCGGCGCTTGTCCCCCGATGCCTCCGGTTCCGGCTCTACACCGCCCTGCTTCATTCCAGCACATCGGAACATGCCGTCCGCGTGATTGCCATGCAAACGGCTACGGACAATGCCGACGAACTCATCGACGAACTCACCATAGCCTATAACAAATCACGCCAGCAGTCCATCACAAACGAACTGCTCGACATCGTCGGCGGCGCGGTGAACGGTTAGGATTTAACCGCGGCGGTACGGAAAACACAGAGATTGTGTTTTTTCTCCGTGTCTTCGACTCAAACCGACAGGAACACCTCGTGTGTCGGCGCACATGTTTATCCCGTGTGCGTACATTCCTATTATGAAATAATTTTGTATAGATATTTGTTTAGCGAACAGTCTGCAGCAAATAATGTGTATATTTGTCCCAAAAATAAAAGAATATGGCAGAATACAGACATTTATTATTACTTGTGTCGGCGATGTTCGTTGCGGCATGTTCGGGCGGAGAAAAGGATGAAACGTCACAACACGTCGAAACGGTATTGCCGGATGCCGTCAATGAGGTGACGGTCATAGCGTTGCACGCTGCGGATTTCAACCATGAATTAGTCAGCAACGGCAAACTGTCGGCGCGCCGCTATGTCGACCTGCGTTTTGAGGCGGCAGAACCTGTTGCGGCCATCCACGTCAAGAACGGCGACCGTGTGACGAAGGGGCAAAAATTAGCCGAACTGTTTGCCTTCCGGTTAGAAAACAAAGTGATACAGGCAAAGGACGCGCTGGAGAAGGCAAAACTGGAGTTGCAGGACGTTCTTATCGGACAGGGGTATGCTTTGGAAGATTCGGCGCGTGTCCCGTCCGGCGTGATGCAGCTTGCTCGCACGAGAGGTGGATACGATCAGGCCTCGGCGCAGTACCGGCTTGCTGTGTACGAAGCGGAAAATGCCGCCCTGACAGCGCCTTTCGACGGGATAGTCGCCAACCTGTTTGCCCGGCCGCTGAATGTGGCGTCGACGACCGACGTTTTTTGCACCGTCATCGACCCTTCGAGCCTCGAAGCTTCTTTTACGGTGCTGGAAAGCGAGCTGCCGCTGCTCAAGACGGGCGACAGGGTGTTTGTGACACCATTTTCGATGCCCGGTGTCCGCACGGAAGGGCGCATCACGGAAATCAATCCGATGGTCGACGCCGACGGCATGGTGAAGGTGAAGGCAAGTGTCGTCAATGCCGGCAGTCTTTTCGAGGGAATGAACGTGCGGGTGAATGTTCAGCGTCTGCTTGGCAGGCAGTTAATCGTACCCAAGGAGGCTGTCGTACTGCGTTCCGGCAAGCAGGTAGTGTTTACCCTGGCCGACGGCAAAGCCTTCTGGAATTACGTGCAGACCGGACTGGAAAACGCCGAAAGCTACACGATTGCCGAAGGCCTGAAAGAAGGCGATACGGTAATTACCGGAGGCAATATCAATTTGGCGCATGAAAGTCCGGTGACGATAATTCAGTAGATAAGCTATGATTAAATTTTTAGTAGCCCGTCCTATTGCCGTACTGATGGCGTTCACAGCCTGTTTCATTGTCGGGCTGATAACGTATTTCACTTTGCCGGTGTCGTTGTTGCCCGACATTGCCATTCCCGAAATCACCATACAGGTGACGGGACGGAACACGTCGGCGCGGGAACTGGAGAATACCGTGGTACGAATCGTCCGTCAGCAGTTGATGCAGGTGAACCGTCTGCGCGACATAAAGAGCGAGACGCGCGACGGCGCCGGGCTGATACACCTCTATTTCGATTTCGGCGTCGATACCGACCTTGCCTTCATCGAAGTAAATGAGAAGATAGACGCCGCGATGAACTACCTCCCGCGCGAAGTGGAACGCCCCCGCGTCATCAAGGCCAGCGCAACGGACATTCCCGTCCTGTATCTGAATCTCACACTTAAATCGCCGGATGACAGCAGACCGCCGGCAGCCGGCAGCGACTCGCCGGATTCCCGGCCGGACGACTCCCGTTTCCTCTCGCTCTGCGATTTTGCCGAGACGGTCATCAAGCGGCGAATCGAACAGCTGCCTGAAGTGGCAATGGTGGACGTGACGGGCATCGTCACCCGCCAGTTGCAGATTGTCCCCGACATGGCACAGCTCGGAATGGCGGGAATCACCATCGAAGACATCGAAAAAGCGCTTACAGACAACAACATCGAGCCGGGAAACATGACGGTGCGCGATGGCTACTACGAATACAACATCAAGTTTTCGACCATGCTCCGCACTTCCGAAGACGTCGGGAACATCTACCTGCGCAAGAGCGGACACATCTACCAGCTGAAAGAACTGGCCTCCGTCGCCATCGTCCCCGAAAAGGAAACAGGGCTGTCGCTGTCGGGCAACAGACGGGCGGTCACCCTTGCCGTCATCAAACAGGCGGACGAAAAAATGGAAACAATGAAAAAATCGCTCAGCGGAGTAATGAACTATTTCTCGACAGTCTATCCCGACATCGAATTTACCGTCTCGCAAAACCAGACGGAACTGCTGGACTATACGATATCGAACTTGAAGCAAAACCTTTCGCTCGGATTCATCTTTATCTGCATTGTCGCCATTCTTTTCCTTGGCGACATCAAAAGCCCCTTAGTCATCGGAATAAGCATGTTCGCCAGCCTTGTCGTCAGTTTCCTTTTTTTCTATCTGTTCCACATGTCGCTGAACATCATATCCCTTTCCGGCTTGATTCTGGCGCTGGGGATGATGATAGACAGTTCGATTATCGTGACGGAGAACATCTCGCAGTACCGCGCCATGGGCTATTCGCTCGAAGAGGCGTGCGACAGGGGTACGACCGAAGTTATCACGCCGATGCTAAGTTCGACTCTTACCACCATCGCCGTGTTCGTTCCGCTGGTATTCATGAGCGGTATCGCCGGGGCTATCTTCTACGACCAGGCTTTTGCCGTGTCTATCGGACTGATTGCGTCGTACTTCACCGGCGTCATGCTGTTGCCGGTACTTTACAGGCTGATCTACGGCGCCAACAATAAACTGCTCAACCTGAATGTAAAAAACCTCATCGGAGAGCACACGATGGACAGGTTCTACGATGCGGGAGTCGATTTTGTTTTCCGCCACAAGACGGCGAGCATCCTGAGCCTCATCGTTGCGCTGCCTCTCTGCTTCATGCTGTTCAAGTGGACGCCCAAGAGCCGGATGCCCGAAATAGGTCAGAACGAGGTGATTGCCTTTGTCGAGTGGGGCGAGAATATTCACGTGGGCGAAAACCGCGCGCGCGTGGATGCACTTTTTCGCGAAGTCGTCACGCTGACCAAAGAACAGACGGCATACATCGGGCAGCAGCAGTTTTTGCTCAGCCGCGACCGCGAATTGTCGGTTTCGGAGGCGGAACTGTATTTCAAGACGGAAAAGCCGTCGGGGATTCTGCCGCTGCGCGAACACGTGAACGGCTGGCTGAACAGGAATTATCCGGGCGCAATCATTTCGTTTTCGCCTCCCGTGACCGTCTTCGAAAAACTGTTTGTAACCGGCGAGGCAGATCTCGTCGCGGAGTTTTATTCGCGCAACAAAGCCGAAGCGCCGTCGCCTGCCATCATTCACCGGTGGGAGTCGACAATAACGGAAAAAACAGGACAGGCGCCCTCCGGCGTGTCGTTCGACAACCAGTTGAACCTGCTGATAGACCGCCAAAAACTGCTTCTGTACAGCGTCTCCTACGACGAGGTTTACCGCACGCTGAAAACGGCTTTCAAAGACAATGAAGCGGCGATGCTCCGCTCATACCAGCAGTATCTCCCGATTACGATTGCCGGCGACCGCCGGTCGATAGACGAACTGATGCGCAATACGCTGGTTCGCACCGTCCCCGAACAGGACAGGCCGGAGAGGTATATCCCCCTCCGGTCGATCGTGAGTATCATACCCGGCGAAGACCTGAAAACCATCACGGCGGGAAAGAACGGCGAATATATTCCTTTCGGTTTTTATAGCGTGGACGACGCCGAGCAGTTGATGGCCGGCGTCAGGGAAAGCATCCGCCGCGTCTCGGGACCGGATGAGTGGGATGTGGATTTTTCGGGCAGTTTCTTTTCCAATCGCAAGATGCTTGGCGAGCTGGTAATCATACTGTTTGTGTCGGTGCTGCTGATGTATTTCATCCTTTCGGCGCAGTTCGAGAGTTTCCTTCAGCCGCTGATCGTTTTGATCGAGATACCCATCGACACGGCGGCGGCATTGCTGGTGCTGTGGGTTTGCGGTCATTCGCTGAACCTGATGAGCGCCATCGGCATCGTCGTCACGTGTGGCGTGATTATCAACGACTCTATACTGAAACTGGATGCCATCAACGAACTGCGCAAGACGGGTGTACCATTGCTCGAAGCCATTCACGAAGCCGGCCGCCGCCGTCTGCGCCCCATTGTCATGACCTCGCTGACAACGATTTTTGCCATGCTGCCGCTCCTCTTTTCGTTCGACATGGGCAGCGAACTGCAAAAGCCGCTTGCCATCGCCATGATTTCGGCCATGCTGATCGGCACCGTCGTCAGCCTGTTTATCATCCCGCTGGTATACTGGATGATTTACCGCAAAGCAGCCGAAACCGGGAAATAATTGCTATTTTTGCAGTACGAAACAACGGAAAATGATTATGCATCTCGAGGTAAAGAAAATTAAATGAAATAAAAAATGAAAACAATCCTGTCAACTGTGTTATTTTTTTTTCTGTTCGCAGGGTCGGTCACTGCGCAGCCGGTGATGCTCTCGCTGGAACGTACCATAACGATTGCCGCCGACAGTTCGCTCGAAGCATTTCGCAGTCAAAACATGTATCTGGCGGGGTTCTGGCAGTTCCGCACGTATCGCGCCGGACGCCTGCCCAGCCTCGAACTCAGTCTGACGCCCGCACAGTATTATAGCGACATCACACGCCGCTACGACTCGGACGCAGACATCGACGTCTACCGTAAACAGCAGTACTACTACGCGTACGGCATGTTGTCGGTCGAACAGAATTTCGACCTCCTTGGCGGAAAGTTTTTCCTCGATACAGACCTGGGATACATGCGTAACTTCGGTGCCAACGCCTACTCGCAATATACCGCCGTCCCCATACGGTTCGGATATTCACAGGATTTGCTGGGTTACAACCCTTTCAAGTGGGAATGCAAAATCGAGCCGCTGAAATTCGAGAAAGTGAAGAGGGAATTTATTTACAACGTCGAACAGATCAGCGAAACGGCTACCGAATATTTCTTTCAGCTGGCCATGGCACAGGCGGAATACGACCTGGCAAGAGACAACGTCGCATCGACCGATACGCTGTACCGCACCGGCGAACAGCGCTACAAGATTGCATCCATCACGCGGGCAGACCTGCTCACGCTGAAATTAGACGCCGTGAATGCCCGCAATACGCTGCAAAATGCGGACATTGCGCTCAAACGTGCTATGTTCGGACTTGCTTCGTTCCTGAATTTCGACAAAACAACAGAGATTCGCCTTCAACTGCCGGGCAAACCGGGAGAAATGACCATCTCCGTCGACGAGGCGCTTGCGAAGGCGCGGGAAAACAATCCCAAATTCCTGAATCTGCGCCAGCAAATCCTCGAAGCCGAACAGACGGTCGACAAAACCCGGCGGGAATCGCTCTTCAACGCATCATTCCGGGCAAGCATCGGTTTCAATCAGGTCGCCGAACGGTTCAGCGATGTATACCTCGACCCGCTGCGGCAGGACGTGGTGTCGATTTCCATCACCATTCCGCTGATAGATTGGGGTATACGCAAGGGGAAATACAACATCGCCCGGAATACGCTCAACGTCACGCATATCTCGACTCGCCAGGAAGAACTGGCGCTCGAAGAAGACCTTATCATGACCGTAGGCGATTTCAATATCCGGCAGCGCATGATTGTCAGTGCCGAGGAGGCGCTTGATCTGGCCGAAACGGCTTTCTCGGAAACAAAACAGCGCTTTATAATCGGAAAAGCAGACATTAACAGCCTTACCCTCTCGCTCAACCGACAGCAGGATGCACGGCGCAACTACATCTCCGCCCTCAAAAACTACTGGCTGAGCTACTACAAGATACGCAAACTGACGCTGTTCGATTTCATACAAAGAACATCGCTTTCGACACTTTTTGATCTGTAGCAAAATACGGGAATTTATTTTTTTCTGAAGTGTGCGTCGCGGATCATTTCCTCGCCGGGCAGGATGAAAATTTCGATACGGCGGTTGAGTGCGCGTCCCTTTGCCGTGCGGTTGCTGGCTACCGGGTGGTGTATACCTTTGCCTTCATACGTTGTGCGGGCAGCGTCTACGCCGTTTTCCGTCAGCAGGTCGCAGACGCTTTTTGCACGGCGCGTCGACAGGATGCGGTTGAACGCGCTCCGCCCGGTGTTATCCATATATCCGACGATTTTCACGCGGACGCCCGGATTGCTGTTGAGATGAAGAGCGAGCAGGCGCAGGCTGATGCGGCTCATTTCGGTGAGCGTGTTCGCGTTGGCCTCGAAAAGAGAAGCGGCGCTGAACGTCAACTTCAGCACTTCGCCGCGGTTGACGGTCTCGACCGTCGCATCGGCCGGAAAGGCTGCCTCCAGCGCTTCCTTCTGCACCTGCATCTGCCGGCCGATGACGGCGCCGGCCTTGCCGCCGACGATGGCCGCCGGCCTGTCGCGTCCGGCCTCTTGATCATCGTCGTCGCTTGCAGACGATTTACTCGTCTTGCAGCCCACCAGCAGCATCAGCAGGCCGGCACACGTCAGACACGCCAGGAGTTTGAATCGATTCATCCGCCCCGTCCTCTATTCAATCAAGTGAATCGACTCGCAGTATGCAAGTTCTCCCTGTACAATCAGAGCAATTTCGTCCAGGGCGAAATGTCGGACGCCATCTTTCCTTGCGCTTTTTTCGACGTATTGAATCAGCAGATCTTCGTCGATCTCGACCGTCGCGTCGTCGTCTTCTTCGCCGTCTTCGTCTAAAAATCCGCTTACGTCGTAGAAATCATAAATCACATCAATGATGTAGAGAATGTCGTCGTCGCTGACATTCTCTTTCATTTCCTGCGGCAGGCAGTTTCGTATGAACCTTACCGCTTCGTCGTCGTCGTGTATTCTTTCGTCGCTCATAACAATTATTGTTTGGTCTTAAATGTTACAATTCCGACAATCGGAACTTCCGATTGATTTGCGCGCAAAGATATGCAAATAATCGGGAAGTTCGCGCACATGCAGGCTCTTTTTATACTGCGTGCGGCATGGATTAATGTCTCGACTGCGCTGCTGAAGGGCTATTCGCGTCCGAACGGGGTGTCAGAGTTCCGCCGTCTTTTCCACGATATTGCAGGGCGTATCGGAGGCGGATACGTCAATCCGGTCGCCGGAAAGGTCGTCGTTGGTTGCCGTGGCCGTGTATGTCCACTCGTAACCGGAGGGTTCGGGCCGGGCAAAGCCTTCTTCGACGAGGGTGCCGTCGGAGTTGGTGATGACAATCTTTACTTCTTTGACGGCGAAGTCGTCGGTCACTTCGATGCGAATCACGTCGCCGGGCTTGCCGTGATAGCCGGACAGGTCTATCAAATCAATGTCGGGCGCGTGGAGGTAGTCGGCTACCGCCAGATTGCGAAACGTCTGGCCGGGTTTTGTTTTCCCTGCGTAGGCTTCGCTCAAATCGGGGTCGGCCGCCACGCCGCCGGCATAGAGCACGGCGCGTTGGAATTTCCGCCGCTGCGCCAGTTACGCTTCCGTCACTTTGTTGCTTACTGCCGGTACTTTGGCTACTACCGTCTTGCCGGCTCGCTGGCGAAATATCAGTAAATCGCCAATTTTTCCACTTAATCTGTGGGTTACTACATTTCCTTTTTGTTTTGCCATAGTAAAATGTGTTTTAAATAGTTAGTTAATTATTAGTTATATTGATTCGCTGCCTGAATTGACTGATTTGTCAAATCCGAACAGCGTGTAATCCAGCTGTATGTTGCCGATGCTGTCGTACAAATCAAACAGGTCTGCCAGAGTCAGCGGAGGGACAGAGGGGACTGATGGGACTGCCCCGATGGAATAGCCGGCGACATGGCTATAAATTCTTAACTCCGCGCGGTTAAACAGTCCGAGAAAGCCTTCGCGGTTGTTGAAGAATTTAATTTTGTTGATTCTTGCGTAAAACATAATGATTCGTATTAAAAATTTTTGTACTTTTGTACCATATTAAAAATATAAATGGTCATGACAACCGTAATTATAAATAACAACTCCCGTACGGGACGCCGACTGTTAAGGGATATCGCCAAACATCCCCGTGTGGCGCGGATCGTGGATGAACAGGATAATATGCCCCTTTCCTTGTTGGAAGATACATTTCTTTCGCCGGATGAATTCAGGAAGAACTTTGAAAACGATTGCAGGGAAGCGCTTACTCCTGTGCAATTTATGACGGAAATGGAGCAACGCATCGGAAAATGGTAAAACCAGTCGTTATCTTTCATCCTTCCGTTGTCGAATATCTTGATACCCTGGGCAAACAACTGTTTGACAATGAATATTTCGGATACCGCGAAAATGCGGTACAATATATACAAAGGATGGTTGATTACATTGCTTCGCACATTCATCTCCAAGCAGCCATTCCTGCTCCCGAATATTTTGAAAAATACGGTTCTCATCTGAAATATATTACTTATCATTCTACAAAACGTACAACGTGGTATATCTTTTTCCAGCATCCGGACCATCGTTTCCTTATCCGCCACATCACGAACAACCATGTGGAAGGACAGCACATCCGATAATTCTGCGCGGTTGAAAAGTAGCCCAAGAAAGCCTTCGCG
>JAISXP010000137.1 GCA_031270465.1 Tannerella sp.
TTATATAAAGCGATGAAACTGATTCCTGTCAGTCAACTGTGGGCAAATCCCGACTGCGGCTTGAAAACCCGGAATTGGGACGAAACCATCCAATCCCTTAAAAACATGGTGCAGGCAGCAAAAAACATCCGTTCGAACGAGTGAGCGCCCAACACTCGTCCGAGTGGGCATCTAACACACGGTCGAGTGGGCATCTAACACTCGTCCGAGTGGGTATCTGCCACACGATCGAGTGGTAGTGAAACTCAGAAAGATTTAAAAATAATTTATTCGCTAACATGTATAAAATCAAAAAAATCCTCGTTGCCAACCGCGGCGAAATTGCCGTCCGTATCATGCGATCGTGCAAGGAGATGGGGATTGGCACGGTTGCCGTGTTCTCGCAGGCCGACCGTACCGCCAAGCACGTGTGGTATGCCGATGAAGCCTACTGTATCGGTGGAGCGGCCTCGAAAGACAGCTACCTGAAAATCGAAACGATTATCGAAGTCGCAAAAAGCGCCGGGGTGGACGCCATTCATCCCGGTTGCGGCTTCCTGTCGGAAAACTCGCATTTTGTCCGCCGCTGCAATCAGGAAGGCATTATTTTCATCGGGCCTTCCTCGCAAACGATGGACATGATGGGCGACAAAATCTCGGCGCGCAAACAGATGATAAAAGCCGGCGTTCCCGTAGTACCCGGAACGGAGAAAGGTTTGCGAAGCGTGGACGAAGCCATTGAAGCGTGCCGGCAAACGGGTTTTCCCGCGATGCTGAAAGCCTCGATGGGCGGCGGGGGCAAGGGCATCCGTCTCGTGTGTAACGAGAATGAGGTCAGGGAAGCCTTCCTGAATGCCAAGTCCGAAGCCCTTTCGTCGTTTGGAGATGACACGGTTTACGTGGAGAAATTTGTCGAAGAACCGCATCATATCGAATTTCAGATTCTGGGCGACACGCACGGCAACATCATCCACCTGTGCGAACGCGAATGTTCCATCCAGCGCCGGAATCAGAAAATAGTGGAAGAAAGCCCTTCACCTTTCATGACACCCGAACTGCGCCAGGCGATGGGTGAAAAAGCCGTCATGGCAGCCAAAGCCGTCAGCTACATCGGCGCCGGGACGATTGAATTTTTAGTGGACAAACACCGCGATTTCTTCTTCCTGGAAATGAACACCCGCCTGCAGGTCGAGCATCCCATCACGGAAGCCGTCGTGGGCGTCGATTTGGTGAAAGAACAGATAAAGATTGCCGAAGGACAGGCGCTAACGCTCAAACAGGACGACGTCCGCCAGCGCGGACACGCCATCGAACTCCGCATTTGCGCCGAAGACGCCGAAATGAATTTCATGCCCTCGCCCGGTACCATAAAAAAGATGATTGAACCCAGCGGCATGGGCGTCCGCGTCGACGGTTACGTGTACGAAGGATATGAAATCCCCGTATACTACGACCCGATGATAAGCAAACTCATCGTGTGGGCGATAAACCGCGAATACGCCATCGAACGCCTGCATCGCGTACTGTATGAATATAAAATCACGGGCATAAAAACAAACATCAACTACCTGAAAGGTATTATTGGCGTCCCCGGATTTATCGAAGGGAAATACAATACCGGCTTTATCGCTACTCACGCGGAAGAACTGAAAAACGGAACGGTTTCCGAAAACGAAGACACGGAAAATATCGCGCTCATAGCCGCCTATATCGACTACATCGTCAATCTGGAGGAAAATCGCCCGGACAATAAAACAGATAACCGTCCCACCAGCCGCTGGCGGAATTTCGGGTTACACAAAGGAATTTTAAGAATTTGACAAATGGAAATACATATAGGGAACAGGGTAGCCGAAGTCGGGTTGCTCAGTAAAGAAGACAATCAAGCGCACCTCTCAATTGACGGCAAAGAGTATGAAGTAAACATCGCCATGCTCAATGAAGGTGTGTACTCCATCTTGCAGGGGGGAAAATCGTACAACGCGGAACTCACCTGCTCGGACGACCGGAAAAACTACAAGGTAAACACCGCCTTTTCGTCGCACAACATCCAAATCATCGACACAAAAGCCAAATATCTTCGCCTGAAACGAGGTGCGGACGAACGGCAGGACGACAAAATCATATCGCCCATGCCCGGCAAGGTGGTGAATATCCCTGTGCAAGTCGGCGACCGCTTGCAGGCAGGCGACACGGTCATCATCATCGAAGCCATGAAGATGCAGAACAACTATAAAGTCGCCGCTGATTGCGCGATAAAGGAAATATTAGTAACCGAAGGCGAGGCCATCAATTCAAACCAGCTGTTGGTTCGCCTGGATTTAACAAATGCAGAAAAATAAATTATGACACGCGAAGAGTTATACCAATCGTTTGAAGAAAGAAACAAAGCCGCAGAAGCCGGCGGCGGAGCGGAACGCGTACAAAAACAGCACGAAGCCGGGAAAATGACGGCTCGCGAACGTATCGAAACCCTGCTGGACAAGGGCACATTTGTGGAACTTGACAAATTCACGGTGCATCACTGCACCAATTTCGGGATGGACAAAAGCCACATAAAAGGCGACGGCGTGGTGTCGGGCTATGGACGGATAGACGGACGACAGGTTTTCATCTATGCGTACGATTTTACGGTATATGGCGGTACGCTGGGAGCCGTAAACGCACGGAAAATTGTAAAAATACAACAGTTGGCACTGAAAAACGGAGCGCCTATTATCGCGTTGAATGATTCCGGGGGAGCGCGTATTCAGGAAGGCGTGGAAAGCCTTTCCGGCTATGCTGCCATTTTTTATCAAAACACACTTGCATCAGGGGTAATCCCGCAAATATCGGCCATTCTGGGAGCCTGCGCGGGAGGCGCCTGTTACTCGCCCGCGCTCACCGATTTTATCTTCATGACGGACAAAAGCAGCTACATGTTTGTTACCGGTCCCGACGTGGTAAAAGCAGTAACCCACGAAGAAGTAAGCAAGGAAGACCTTGGAGGTGCATACACGCACGGCAGCAAAAGCGGCGTAACGCATTTTGTCTGCAACACCGAACAGGAAACATTGATGGCTATCCGCGAACTATTGAGTTTTTTGCCCTCCAACAACATGGAAGACGTTCCCGTAATCACCTGTTCGGACGATGTAAAACGTGACATTCCCGGATTGCAGGACGTGGTTCCCATCGACCCGAACGTTCCCTACGATATGAAAGACATCATAGAGCCCGTACTGGACGACCACTACTTTTTTGAGGTGATGCCCCATTTTGCCAAAAACGCCATCACGGGATTCGGGCGTCTGAACGGCAAAGCGGTGGGCATTGTTGCCAATCAGCCCGCATTTCTCGCCGGAGTGCTCGACATCGACAGTTCCGACAAGATAGCCCGCTTCATCCGTTTTTGCGATTGCTTCAATGTTCCCATTGTTACGTTCGAGGACGTGCCGGGCTTCCTGCCGGGAACGATACAGGAGCATAGCGGCATTATCCGCCACGGAGCGAAAATCGTTTATGCCTATTCCGAGGCAACCGTTCCCAAAGTAACGCTGATTACCCGCAAGGCATACGGCGGGGCATACATCGTGATGTCGAGCAAGGAAACCGGCAGCGACGTCAACCTTGCCTACCCGACCGCTGAGATTGCCGTAATGGGTGCGGAAGGCGCGGTGAACATTCTCTATCGCAAAGCCGATGAAGAAACCCGGCAAAAAGCAATTAACGAATACCGCGAAAATTTCGCCAATCCTTATAAAAGCGCCGCTCTGGGCTATATCGACGAAATCATACTGCCCCGCCACACGCGCATCAAACTGATACAGGCGCTGGCCATGGCGCAAAATAAAATGGAAAGCAATCCTCCTAAAAAACATGGAAATATGCCCTTGTGAAAAGATATATTAATTATTTCGATCATGGAGAAAAAAAAGGAATCTATATTGGACCTGAGCGAGTTCATTGCAGAATACTCTTCCCACATGATGGGCTGTGGCATACACACTTCCAGGGTTATAAGAAGTAGTAAGCGCATTGTAGAAGCGTATAATTACCGCGCCCAGATAAGCGTGTTTCAGAAAAGCCTGATACTGACTCTGCATGATAAGGATACACACGAATATCATAGCATGGTGGTAGATATACCCGTTCTTCCTATCAGCTTTGAACATAATTCAAGATTGAGTGCTTTAAGTTGGGAAACCTATGATGAACATCTACCACTTGATGTATTAAAAGAAAAATATAACCATATCATCTCGGCTCCTGCCATCCATCCCTTGTTCGTATTAATATTGGCAAGTGCGGCAAACGCCTCTTTCTGCCGTTTATTTGGCGGCGACTGGCTTTCGTCCGGCATCGTATTTTCGGCAACCATGGCAGGGATGTTCCTCAAACAGCGAATGTCTCCCTCTTTAAGCCATTATATTGTTTTCATCGTATCGGCATTTATTGCTTCATTATGTGCTTCAACCTCGCTGATATTTGACACAACATCAGATATAGCACTTGCAACCAGTGTACTGTTTCTTGTCCCGGGAGTACCACTTATCAATGGGGTTATCGATATTGTAGAAGGCCACACACTGACAGGGTTCGCCCGTCTTACCCAGGCTTCCTTACTGATTCTTTGTATTGCCATAGGATTGGCCATCACGTTATTTCTGATTAAAGACAATTTAATATGATAGCTATTGATATTCTTTCGGATGCATTTTTTGCAGCAATAGCAGGTGTTGGATTCGGCGCAATCTCCGATCCTCCTTTAAAAGCCTTTCGTTATATAGCTTTACTTGCAGCAACAGGGCATGCTTGTCGCTACAGTCTGATAACATTTGTCGGCTTTGAGATTGCGGGAGCATCACTGGTCGGTGCCTTTTTTATTGGCTTGGGGAGTCTGTGGCTGGGAAAGAAAGTCCATTCTCCCATGACAGTTCTTTATATTCCGGCATTGCTGCCCATGATACCGGGTAAGTTTGCATACAATATGGTTTTTTCCCTGATTATGTTTTTACAGTCGATAGACAATCCTGCCGAAAAAGAAAAATATATGGATATGTTTTTCTCCAATACAATGATTGCGGTAACGGTAGTCTTTTTATTAGCTGTAGGAGCAACACTTCCTATGTTTTTATTCCCTGAACGGGCAACTTCATTAACTCGATACAAGAAAAAAATATGAATACATTTTGGAAAACTATCGGATTATACAATTCGGCGACTTGGCTTTTTCAGATTATCATTGTACTGATTGGTATATTACTTACTGTGATGCTTATCCGAAAGCCGAAAACCCGAATAAAATTTGCTGTGAAAATATATCTTGCTGCTGTTTATTTGTGGATTTCTGTTGTCTATTATCTTATTTATTGTGCCGAAAGAAGCTATAATAACATTATGGCTCTTTTCTGGGGCGTTATGGCTCTTGCATGGATATGGGATGCTATTACCGGCTATACCACTTTTGAATATAATAAAAGATACAAGATTTTAGCTTATATTCTTTTACTATTACCTTTTATATATCCGGTATTTTCTTTACTAAGAGGAATGACTTTTCCGGAAATAACATCTTCTGTAATGCCTTGCTCTGTTGTAACATTCACTATAGGGTTATTACTCTTATATTCAAGAAAGGTCAATATTTTCATTGTACTACTGCTTTGCCACTGGTCTTTGATTGGATTAACCAAAACCTATTTTTTCAAAATTCCGGAAGATTTCATACTGGCAAGTGTGTCTGTTCCTGCCTTATATCTATTTTTCAAATAATACTTTATCCGCAG
>JAISXP010000158.1 GCA_031270465.1 Tannerella sp.
ATCATCCTGAAAGCCGCCGGCCCGGAACAGGAAAATACAATCGAATCGCCCAATCTCATCAAACCGGAAGAGAGCGCCGTCTCTGCCGAAGGACACCAGTTTGAAACGGAGCTGGAGCCACACACGTTTGCCGTATATAAATTCATAAAAGGTGCGAAATAAAAAGTGAAAACGACAAATGACGGAAAAGGGAAAATTGTGTAGCCATTATGCTCGTGTATTCAAAAAAATGCTACTTTTGTGGTTAAATAACACAAATGTAGAGTATGGAACAGTCTGTAGACAATTTTTTTATTGATGATAACAAAGTATCCGCAGTCATATCGGAAGAATACTGCGGGAAGGCCTCTGATGCAGTTATGACGTTGGACGCGCTGGCGCGTATGACCTGCAAGAGCCTGTATGTCTTTTCATAAAATTGCGCCGCAAAACGGAAGAAAGAGACGATGAAAATTATTGCTATAGGAATGAACTATGCCACTCACAATAAAGAGATGCGCCGTTCGTTAAACATTACGGAGCCTGCCATTTTTATGAAGGCCGATTCGGTGCTGAAAGGCGGCAAACCGTTTTTTTTGCCTGATTTTTCGTCCGAAGTGCATTACGAAACGGAGGTTGTAGTGAAAATATGCAGGCTTGGAAAAAATATTGCCGAACAGTTTGCGCACCGCTATTACGACGAAGTCACGACGGGCATCGACTTCACGGCGCGCGATTTGCAGACGAAGTTGCGCAACAGCGGGCTGCCGTGGGAATTGAGCAAGGCGTTCGACAATTCCGCCGTTGTCGGAAATTTCATCCCGTTGACGGAAGCAGGAAAGATCGACGAATTGTCTTTCCGGCTGGATATCAACGGGCAAACAGTTCAGCGAGGCTGCACGGGCGACATGATTTTTTCAGTTGATAAAATTATTGCCCGCGTGAGCCGTTATTTTACATTGAGAATGGGCGATTTGATTTATACAGGTACGCCTGCAGGTGTTGGAAAGGTACATGTCGGAGACCATCTGGAGGGCTATCTCGGCGATCGGAAACTGCTCGACTTTCATGTCAGATAAAAAAGTAAATTTACAGGTATGAGACAATTATATATATCGATTCTGTTGTTGTGTCTGTCCGCTGCAGCGGTTCGGGCAGACGGAAGCCGCTATGCGGCGCAATCTGCACTGTCGGAAGGCAAATGGGTGAAAATACGCGTCGACCGTACCGGTATATATAAAATCACGTATGCTGACCTGAAGAAGATGGGCTTTTCGGATCCGTCGAAAGTTTCCGTGCACGGCTACGGCGGGTGGCTGCTGGACGAAGACTTCTCGAAACCCTGCATCGACGACGTGCCGGCAACCGACGTCTGGCGCGGTGACAGCTATCTCCTGTTTTATGCACGGGGACCTGTCAAATGGACATACGAAACGTGCTATTACGGAGCAAGTTCCATCCAGCAGTTTGTGCACGAAAACAATCCCTATTCAATGTACGGTTACTATTTTGTGACGGATGCCACGCCGACGGGCGAGATGGCGACAGTTCCTTCCGTCGCCAACACTGCTTCGCTGCAAATCACGACTTTCGACGACTATGCAATTCATGAAAAAGACGAAATATCCGTCAACAACTCGGGGCGCGAACTTTTCGGCGAGAGTTTTGAAACCACTGCCTCCCGTAATTTTACGTTCAACATACCGGGCATCACGTCGGACGAAGCGCTGGTCTCGTTCCGTTTTATCGCGAATCCCACAAACGTGCAGGGAAAGGTCTCACTCGCCATCGACGGAAACCAGATGATAGAGGAAACCGCCAGAGTAAACAACGGCTACCTGTCGGCATACATCAAAGGCTTTGAAACAAACCGTTACGCATTGTGGAACGGTGACAAGTCCGAAAACACAAGGGTGACGGTCAGTTACAGTCCGGCGGGGCACCAGAGCTATCTCGACTATATTGTCCTGCAAACGAGGCGTCAACTGAAATCATACGGCGAGCCGTATACTTTTTTCCGCAGCCTCGTCGCGCGCGACAACATCTCGCGTTTTACGATACGGGATGCAGCGGCAAACATGCTCGTCTTCGACGTCACGGACAGTTTTCATCCTGTCCTGATGGAAACTGCTCTCAACGGTTCCGATCTTTCGTTTACCATTCCCGCAAGTTCCGTACTGCGCGAGTTTGCACTGGTCGACATCGCCGGCGCCATCCCCTCGCCCGAAACGGTGCACGAAGTGACGCCTCAAAATCTGCACGCCCTCCCGCAAACCGAGATGGTGATTCTGGCTCCGCCCGCATTTACCGCCCAGGCGGAACGCCTCGCCGAAAAACACCGTTCACATACGAAAATCAGCGTGACAGTGGTAACGCCCGAACAGGTCTACAACGAGTTTTCGAGTGGAACGCCCGACGCCACAGCCATACGGCGCTTTATGAAAATGTTTTACGACCGCAGGACTTCCGATGCCGACGCTCCGCGCTTCCTACTGCTCTTCGGCGACGGTTCGTATGACAACCGCCAGTTGACGCCTGCCTGGAAAAACGTGTCGATGGAAAATTTTCTCCTGACCTTCCAGACTCGCAATTCGCTCGACGAGGCTTCGGTCGTGATCGACGATTATTTCGGTATCCTGGCCGACAACGAAGGGAGTAATATGACGAACGATAAAGTGCTTCTGGGCATTGGACGGTTTCCCGTACGTACGGTGACACAGGCCAGAACCGTCGTAGACAAGGTTATATCCTATATAGACAATAAAAATGCCGGTAGCTGGAAAAACAGCCTCTGCTTTATGGCGGACGACGGCAATGCGACATACAACTACGAAATAACCCACACCGTGCAGTCGTATCAGATGACCGAGACAATGGAAAAGGAACATCCCGGATTTATCTGCAACAAGCTGTTTTTCTATGCCTTCAAGAAATCGAACGAAGGCGGCAGGATGACTTATCCCGATGTGGAAGCCGGCATTGCCAAGCATTTCAGAGAAGGGACGCTTGTCTTCAACTACACCGGACACGGCAACCATAAATCGCTGAGCGACGAACTGGTCATCACCGAAACATTCATTCAGCAGGCAAGTTACGCCTCGCTGCCCCTGTGGATTACGGCGACCTGCGATTTTACGCCGTTCGACGGGTTCCCCACTTCGGCAGGCGAAAACGTGTTTCTTAATCCCAAAAGTGGCGGGATCGGACTTTTCTCGACGACGCGTGTTGCTTTCACTAATTCAAACGGTGAAATCAACCGCACACTGATGAAACATTTGTTCGACAAAAAAGACGGTCGCCGGCTGACGCTGGGCGAAGTAATCCAGGCGACAAAACAGGATGTCAAAAGCTTCGACCGGGTGCGGTTCGCATTAATCGGCGACCCTGCCCTCACGCTCGCCTATCCCGACTATCAAATCGAAATAAAGGAAATAAACGGGCAGCCGGTCGCGGGCGATACGATAAATTTCAAGGCGCTGGAACAGATAACCGTCAAAGGCGAAATCTTCGATCCGTCGGGCAACAAGGCTACGACATTCAACGGTTCGCTGTCGGCCACCATCCTCGACAGCCGTCAGACAATACGTACGCGATACACCGATACCGAAGGGAAAACGTTTGACTACGAAGATTATCCGAACGTATTGCAGAAAATAAACGACCTTGTAAAGGATGGCGATTTTTCCTTTTCGTTCGTCGTGCCGAAAGACATCTCCTATTCGAATCGTCCGGGCAAAATCAGTCTGTATGCCCTCGACGAAAATGCAAACATCGAAGCGCAGGGCGCCTTCATGAAATTCCGGGCAGGCGGCACGGCCGAGCAGGCCGTGAACGATGAGGAAGGCCCCGAAATCCGGGCTTTATACCTGAACGACACTACGTTCGCCGATGGCGGCAAGGTCAATGACACGCCGTTCCTCATCGCCATCCTCTGGGACAAGAGCGGCGTCAACATCGGCGGAAACAGCATCGGTCACGACGTGACGCTGATTATCGACGACAATCCGGCACTCCGATATAACCTGAATTCTTATTATGAGATACATGCGGGAGGAAATGCGGGCGAAGGCATTGTGAAATTTTCCATACCGGCGCTGTCTGCCGGACAGCACAAGGCGGAATTTAAAGCCTGGGATGTGCTGAACCAGTCGACGACGCAGGCGTTTACGTTCGAAGTGGTCGACAATCTCAAACCCTTTATCTCCGAACTGACGGCATATCCCGTTCCTGCACGCGAAAATGTTACTTTCATGCTGAATCACAACCGTCCCGAATCACGAATGACTGTTAACATCCGCGTCTACGACATGACGGGACGCCTGCAATGGGAACACGAAGAAAGCGGCTCGTCCGACCTGTTCAGGGCGTATTCCGTCACCTGGGATTTGACCGGCAACAGCGGTGCGAAGCTACGACCGGGCATTTACATCTACCGCGCCGCCATTCGCACCAAATCTTCGGCAGAGGCTTCGAATGCGAAAAAACTGATTATTCTGGGACGGTAAAAAAGATGGACTTCTTTTATAGTAGGGTGCACTGTGTCCGGCGTCATTGCGGGGAACGAAACAATCCGGAAGACTGAAAATGAGCGAACAGCGAAGTTCTTCATTGTAAGGAACGAAGCAATCCGGTCGATTTGACAGTGGCGTACGCGACAATTTGAAATGCACTCTGCTATTGCCATTCACAAAACAATTACTTAACTTTGCGCATTATTTATGTCGAATTAAAAAGATTTTGTACTTGTCATGTTCAGAATAGGTTGTCATTTATCTGCGTCAAAAGGGTTTTTGGCGATGGGCAGAGAAGCGGTGCGCATCGGCGCAAACACTTTTCAGTTTTTCACGCGCAATCCCCGCGGCGGAAGCGCCAAAGAGATAAACGAAAAAGATGTCGCCGCATTTTTATCGCTGGCGAAAGAAAATGATATTTCCTCCATCGTAGCACACGCGCCCTATACGTTGAATGCCTGTGCCGCCGATGCCGGAATACGCCGGTTTGCCTTCGATACAATGGCGGACGACCTCCGGCGCATGGAATACATCCCCGGCAATTTCTATAATTTCCATCCCGGAAGCCACGTACAGCAAGGCGTCGAAACGGGGATTAGCCTGATTGCCGAAATGCTGAACCGTGTACTGAAACCCGAACAGTCGACCGTCGTCCTGCTGGAAACCATGGCAGGAAAAGGCAGCGAAGTGGGGCGGACTTTCGACGAACTGCGTGCCATCATCGACAGGGTCGAACTGAACAGCCTGCTCGGTGTTTGCCTCGACACCTGCCATATTTTCGACGGCGGTTACGACATTATTCACCATCTGGACGAGGTCGTCAGTGAGTTCGACAAGGTGATCGGACTGGAAAGACTCCGCGCCATTCACCTGAACGACAGCCTGAATTTGCTCGACAGCCACAAAGACCGCCATGCCAAAATCGGCGAAGGACATATCGGTCTCGATGCCATCACACGCATCATCAATCACCCTGCGCTGCGATGCCTGCCGTTCAATCTGGAAACACCCAACGAGATAGACGGTTACGCCGCAGAAATAAAACTGCTGAAAACCCTTTATAAAGATTGACAATCATAATTTTAAAATCATAATCACATGCAAATCGAAAAATATTCATTTGGCGTAGGCGACCGTTTCGCACATGAAGGCGAAGCCCAGTTAAAAGCGCTGACCGATGCAGGCAAAGCATTCAACATGGCGTTTGTGCCCGTGTGGAACAAGTCGAACCGCGAACATGCCATCGTTCACTCCGAACCGTCCGGTACCCGGCAGGAAGCCGACAGCGCCGTCGAAGCGCTGGGCTACAGGGGCGCTTATTTCGTTGACGCCGACCATATCAACCTGACGAATGTGGACAGGTTTATCGGCGTTTCGGACTTTTTTACCATCGACGTGGCGGACTATATCGGCCGGGAAGCTTCCCGGGCTGACATCGACGCCTTTGTGACAGCCAACAGGAAATATGCGGGACGGCTGCAGATACCGGGTATCGCCCCGTTCGACGTATCCGAAGAGACACTGCGACGTATCGCCGCCCGGTTCCTGCTTGCCGTGCAGGAAGCCGGACGCATCTATCGCCATATCGAAAACGCGAAAGGCGCGGACAATTTCGTCGCCGAAGTATCGATGGACGAGGTCAGCGATGCCCAGTCGCCGATCGAAATGTTCTTTATCCTGAGCGCCATCGCACAGGAAAAGATTCCGGTGCAAACCGTCGCTCCCAAGTTTACGGGGCGTTTCAACAAAGGCGTAGACTACGTCGGCGACATCAACCGGTTTGCTTCCGAATTTGAGGAAGATTTGCTGGTCATCGATTTTGCCGTGCAGGAATTTGGCTTGCCCGGAAATCTCAAACTCAGCATCCATTCGGGCAGCGACAAATTCTCGATATATCCTGTAATGGGAAAACTGATAAGGAAATACGACAAAGGCATCCACATAAAGACGGCCGGCACAACATGGCTCGAAGAGATTGTCGGACTGGCGGAAACGAACGACGCCGAAGCACTCGCACTTGCCAAAGCCATCTATACAGGCGCACTCGACCGTTTCGACGAACTGTGCGCTCCGTATGCCACGGTGATTGACATCGACAGGACAAAGTTGCCCGACAGAATGACTGTCGAAGAATGGACAGGCGAAAAGTTTGCCGGCACCCTGCGCCATATCCCCGGTCATCCCGACTACAACCCGAACTTCCGCCAGTTGATACACGTCGGCTACAAAGTGGCGGCCGAATACGGTGAAACGTATACTCGAATGTTGAAAATACACAGGGAAATTATTGGCAAACAGGTGTATGAAAATATTCTGAACCGGCATATCAGGCGGTTGACGGATATTTAAGCGCTGCTTTTTGTTTGTCGGTACAAAAAAAAGGATTAATTTTGCTTTTCAAAATGAACAATATAAATATTACAGCCCCATGACAGACATTCGACCGATACTGAAAAAGGCAGAAGAGAAGATGGATGCATCCATCCATTTTTTAGACGAGAATCTGGCGCGGATACGCGCAGGCAAAGCCAATCCGAAGATTCTGGATGGCATTAAAGTACCGTACTACGGTGAAATGACGGCGCTTGCCAACGTGGCCTCCGTCAATACGCCGGACGCCAAGACGCTATTGATTACACCGTGGGAGAAGAATCTCATGCGCGACATCGAACGGGCAATCCTCAACTCCGATTTGGGAATTACACCCGAAAACAATGGCGAGGTAATCAGGTTGGGCATTCCGCCGCTGACGGAAGAACGCCGCCGTACGCTGGCAAAACAGGCAAAGCAGGAGGCGGAGAACGCAAAAATCAGCATCCGCAATTCGCGCCGCGACGCCATCGAAGCGCTGAAAAAGAGCGTCAAGGACGGCGTGTCCGAAGATGTGGCGAAAGATGCCGAAAGCGATGTCCAGAAAACACATGACCGGTATATCAAAAAAGTCGACGACCTTTATGCCGCCAAAGAAAAAGAAATCATGACCGTATAGTATTTAATGTATATGCACGGTCTGGTCATTAGAAACACCGGAAGCTGGTATACCGTCCGAACAGACGACGGCCGGGTGGTCGAAAGTAAAATCAAGGGCAACTTCCGTCTGAAAATGATACGGAACACCAACCCAATAGCCATTGGCGACCACGTCGAGATCGAAATCAACAGCGAAGGTACGGCGTTTATCACGACCATCGACGCGCGCCGGAACTACATGATCCGGCGCGCATCCAACCTGTCCAAACAGACGCATATTCTCGCGGCAAATATCGACCAGGCAATGTTGATCGTGACGGTCAATTATCCGAAGACGACCACGGTCTTCATCGACCGCTTTCTGGCCACCGCCGAAGCTTACAGCATACCCGTCAGCCTTGTATTTAACAAATTAGACCGCTATGATGCGGATGACTCGGCCTATCTGGATGCATTGATAAACCTGTATGCGACCGTAGGATACTCTTGCCTGCCGGTGTGCGCGCTGACGGGCGAGGGGATTCCCGAAATGCGGATGTTACTGGTAAATAAGGTAACGCTGTTTTCAGGTCATTCGGGCGTGGGCAAATCTACTATCATCAATCAGTTGATTCCCGATGCCTGTCTGAAAACGAACGTCATCTCCGAATATCACGGGAAAGGAATGCACACGACGACCTTTTCGGAGATGATTCCTTTGCCCGAAGGCGGTTATCTGATTGATACACCGGGAATCAAAGGCTTTGGAACGATTGAAATGGAAGGCGTCGAGGTGGCGCACTATTTTCCCGAGATATTCAAGTTCTCGGTCGACTGCCGTTTTCACAACTGCACGCATCGTAACGAGCCGGGCTGCGCCGTCCGGCAAGCGCTCGAAAAGCATTACATCAGCGAATCGCGCTACAAAAGCTATCTCAACATCCTCGAAGACAGGGAAGGCGGCAAATATCGCGAAGCGTTCTGACCGCAATTGTGAAATAACTGAAGGGATGAATAACTGAATAACTGAATGACCGAAATTTCCGGAATATTGAAAACTTTTCCTGTCTGGTTTACAATTTCAGTGAGCATCAGCGATTCGAAATAATTGCCGGATAAAAGTATGAACATAGGATCGATTGATTTGGGAGAAAAGCCGGTACTGCTGGCGCCGATGGAGGATGTGACGGATGTTTCCTTCCGGCAGATGTGCAAACGGTTCGGAGCGGATCTGGTGTATACCGAATTTGTTTCGAGCGATGCGCTGATACGGCATGTCGGCAAGACGAAAGCCAAACTGACGGTGTCTGCCGGGGAACGTCCCGTGGCCATTCAGATATACGGCAAAGACGTGGATACGATGGTCGAAGCCGCCCGCATCTGCGAGGAAGCGCAGCCCGACCTGATTGACATCAACTTCGGTTGCCCGGTAAAAAAAATTGCAGGTAAGGGCGCGGGCGCGGGAATGTTGCGCGACATCCCGCAGATGCTGCGCATTGCCCGTGAAGTAGCGAAAGCCGTACATCTTCCCGTGACGGTCAAGACGCGTCTTGGATGGGATGCCGGTAGTCTGATTATAGTCGAACTGGCCGAACAGTTGCAGGACTGCGGCATCGCCGCGCTTTCGATTCACGGTCGCACCCGCGCGCAGATGTACGCCGGCGAAGCGGACTGGACACTGATCGGCGAAGTGAAAAACAACCCGCGCATGTACATTCCGATCATCGGAAACGGCGACATCGCATCGGCGGAAACCTGTCGCGAACGGTTCGAACGCTACGGCGTGGACGGCGTGATGATTGGCCGGGGCAGCATCGGACGGCCGTGGATATTTGAAGAAATCAAGCATTTTCTCCGTACGGGCGCGTCTCTGTCGCCCCAACCGTTTGCATGGTATCTGGACATTCTGCGACAGCAGGTGCTGCAAAGCGTCGAACGTCTGGACGAGCGCCGCGGCATTCTCCATATCCGCCGTCATCTGGCTGCCACTCCACTGTTCAAAGGCATACCCGAATTCAAACCCACGCGCGTGGCCATGCTGCGCGCCGAAACGGTCGACCGACTGTTCGAAATCTTCCGCAGCATCGAAAATTTATTTTCCTGAATTCGCCTCCGGAAACTGGGACGGGCAGGCAACAGTGTTCTTTCGCCTTCGGGCAAGCAGGCCGCCTGTACCGTCACTTACTACAACGTAGCCGAAAACCGCGGCGTGACAAACATATACCTCTACGCGGACGGACACGCGGAACCCGTGCAACTGACCGATAATGCGGGAAACGAAAACAACCTCCAATGGAACAGAGACGGAAGCAGGCTTTATTTCCTGAGCAGCCGCAGCGGCGACAGCCAGATATGGAGTATCCGCCCCGACGGTACGGAACTGACGCAACTGTCGGCCGTAGAAGACGGCATCGACGGTTTTGGCATTACGGACGACGAAAGCAAACTGTTCTACACCAAAAGTGTGGCTGTCGAAAAACGCCTGTCGAAGGAAATACACGCCGATATGGACAGGTCGAAAGCAAAAATATACGACGACCTGATGGTGCGCCACTGGAATTACTGGGACGAAGGGCGATATTCGCACATCTTCGTGGCCAGCCTTTGCCGGCGGCACAGTGGGTGAAGGAAAGGATATCATGGCAGGCGAGCCGTGGGACGCTCCGCTGGCGCCGTATTTCGACATCGCGGAGATAGCCTGGAATCACGCGGGGACGCAACTGGCCTACTCCTGCAAGAAACTGACCGGAACGGAAGAACTCTGGTTTGTCAACAACGACTACAGGGGCGCATACTGGGACGAAAATCCCGTCGCCAGGCGATCGTACGCCAATTCGCCGCACAGGTTTGTGACCCGCTGGGATACCCCTATCTTGATTTTTGCAGGCATAAACGACTATCGCATTCCTTACTCGCAAAGTCTGGAAGCTTTCACGGCAGCACGGCTGAGGAATATCCCCGCGCGGTTAGTCGCCTTCGACGACGAAGGTCATCAGGTATTTAAACCGCAAAATTCCATCGTCTGGAACAGGGAATTCTTCGCATGGCTTAACAGGTATCTCCGATAATTCGAGATTCAAAGGTCAGGAAAAAGTTTGGGGCGCTGTTATTGCAACCTGAGTTCGGGATAAGCGAAATGAAAAGGGACTGCCTCATTTTGAGACAGTCCCTTCCCGGGAAAAAATTTGAATCTCCGAACGTTAAACTTTCATGCAATAAAAGGCTTTAGCCTGTCTATTCGTTGGGTTTCATCAGGTCGTTGCTGTCCAGTTCTTCCTGCGGGATAGCCCACTGCCACCTGAGGTCTCCGGCATCGACGTGCATCACGGCGCAGAACGACAGGTCGAAGTTGCTGCCCTTCCTGTCCACGGGCAGGTTCAGGCGTTTGAGGTCGAACCACCGGAATCCTGCGCATCCGCGAAGAAGTGCGACGGGGCAGGGAGATGTGCCGAAAAAAAACAGACTTTTTGAATTTTGAAAAGTTGTAAAATTTGTTGTGATTTCATGTTATAAATTTTGTATGATCCCGGCAAAGACAATACTGCCCGTACTCTTTTCCTTGATGAAATAG
>JAISXP010000172.1 GCA_031270465.1 Tannerella sp.
GACTACTTCTTCCAGCGTTTTAGCATCTTCGATCAGTCTTATTATGAGCGACTTGCTCCCGTCAATAGCGGACAATACGCTGACTTCCTTCGTAATATACCCGATGTAAGAGACTTGCAACACGGCATTGTCTGCGACATTCAGCGAGAAACTTCCGTCTATGTCCGTCACGGTTCCGTTTGCCGTCGCACCTTTTTCGATGATGTTTGCACCGATAACCGGCTCGCCGCCGGTATCGGTGACAGTCCCGGAGATAAATTTTCGTAACTTGTCGACGTTATTTGCCGTTGCAGGCCGTTTATCGGCAATAACTATCGACCGTGCGGACAGGATGCTGTATTCCAGGTTTCTGCCGGCGAGGGCGTCGTTCAGGATGGAACTGACGGATGCTTTATCGCGCGAGATGCTGATGTCTTTCCTGTTGTCGATCACTGCATCGCGGTAAGAAAAGCGGTACGTCGTCTGCTTTTCGATGGCGCTGAAAATGTCTTTCAGCGACGCGTTCTCCAGATGGATGGTTACGACTTGTTCCTGCTCCTGTGCACCGACGTCGACGGGACAGACGAGCAGCAGGCATAACGCATACCATACGATTTGTCTAACTGTTTTGTTCATGTGTTCAAAAAATTAAATTATACATAATGATATCTATGCCGGTAAAGACAAGTCGCACGGGTGGAGAGTACCAAAAAAATGATATGTTTTACAGCATAAAATTCAGCGAACACGGCAGTTTTTTCGCTGTGTCACTCCGTGCAGGAAAAAAATGCACAGAGTTTCACGGAGAAGGCGAGAAGACACGGGGTTATTTCTGTGTCATTTGAATAAAAACTGTTTGTCGCGGATCAGGCGTACTTTTCTGTTGTGCAGGGTTGCTTTGAAATGGCAGGTTTTTTCGAGAATGTCAAGCGCTTCATTGAGGTTTGAGTTCGTGATTGTTCCGGTAAACAAGTCCGTCAGACACTGTTCGCAGTCCGTTTCGATGGATATGCCGTAATTTTCCTGCAGCGCTTCCATTACATCCGTGAGGGGCGTGTTTCTGAAGACCAGTTCGCCGTTCTTCCATGCCGAGACGTACTGTATTTCCGTTTCGGTCAGCACCGTAATTTTTCTGCTGGAATGATTGAGGATTGCTGTCTGATGGGGTTTGAGCACGATTTCTTCACCTGTCTGCAAGGAGACAAGCCGTACGCTGCCCTCTTCCAGCGTCAGTTCGGATGTTTCGCCGTTTTTGCGAGCCAGCAGATTGAAAGTTGTGCCCAGTACGGTTACACACAGGTCTCTGGCTGCGATGTGGAAGGGACGTTTCCCGTCGTTTTTTACCCGAAAAAAGGCTTCTCCTTCAAGAGATACCTGCCGTTCGTCTTTATTGTAGCGTTTGGGCGTGTAGCTGAGCATCGATTCCACATTCAGCGTCACCTGCGAACCGTCGGGCAGCGTGACATTCGCCCGTTCGCCTTTGTCTGTCGAGACAATTACGTTTTCCGATTCTCCCTGCCTGTTTTCATGGTAGAGATACAGAGTAGTACAGGCAAACAGCAGAAGCAGTATGGCGGCAGCTGTCCGGGCTGCCCGGATGAAGAAGAGACGGGGCGAATGACTGAATCCCAGGCGTCGGTCTATCTGCCGTTTCATTCTGTTCATCCGTGCCGTGTCTATACCGGACACGTCCGGTTCTTCGTTCGTCCAGCTGTCGCGAACCGTCTGTTCGATTTCCTCGTCCGTCAAGGAATTCATCGTTTCCCTGAGCCTTTTCAATTCTTCCGGCGAGAGTTCGTCACGCCTGTATTTTCGTTCCAAATGTTTCATCGACGCTGTCATTTATCAGTTAAGACAATAATTTTCCGTTTACCGTACCGTAAAACACAGATGATTAACAAACAATAACATGCAAGACAGGATAAGCGTTCTGTCCAGTATCTCGCGCAAGGCTTTCAATCCAAGCGAAAGCTGGTTTTTGACTGTTTGCAGGCTTAGCGACAATTTTTCGGATACTTCGCTGTTCGACAATCCCTTCAGGCGCGAGAGTTCGATTACTTTCCGCTGAGTAGGCGGCAACTGTCCGAGCGCTTTCCGGATCTGGCCGACAAAGTCTTCATATTCCAGGCTGTGGCCGGCATCGTCTGCGGCAAGTTTTTCCTGATAGTCTACATAGTCTTCGTATACGGGAGAGTTGACCGTTGCCCGGTACGCATTAATCAGGTGATGCCTGGCTATGACGAACAGGAGCGAGCGCAGTGATTCTTCCTGCCTGATGTTTTCGCGGTTTGCCCAGAGCTGCATGAATACGTCCTGAACAATTTCTTCCGCGTCTTCGGTCAGTTTGGCATACTGCAGGCAATAGGCAAAGATTCGCTTTGCATACATTATATATATATCATTAAATGCTTTCTGCGACCCCTGCTTCAGTTTTCGGATAAGCGTCTGTTCTGTCTGACTGTCAATCTGCATATCGCACAATCGTCTGTTCCCTGTCGGAGCCTACGGAAACGATCTTGATCGGCACGCCCAGTTCCGTTTCGAGGAACGAGAGGTAGGCGTTAAATTCTTCGGGAAATTCGTTTTCGCTTTTCATGCCCGTCATGTCGGTTTGCCATCCCGGAAGATCCACGTAGACGGGCTGCACGTCCGCCTCCGAAATGTCGAAGGGGAATTCGGTTGTTTCCTTGCTGCCGATGCGGTAGGCGATGCAGGCGCTGATTGTTTCGAAGGGGTCCAGCACATCGCTTTTCATCATGATAAGTTGCGTGACGCCGTTGATCATGACGGCGTATTTGAGTGCGACCAGGTCGATCCATCCGCAGCGTCGCCGGCGTCCCGTGACGGAGCCGAATTCTTTTCCGCGATCGCACAGCGTGTCGCCCGTGGCATCCGTCAGTTCGGTCGGGAAAGGCCCGCTTCCGACGCGGGTGCAGTAGGCTTTGAATATGCCGAATACTTTGCCGATGTTGCGCGGCGCGATTCCCAGTCCCGTGCAGCATCCTGCGCAGACGGTGTTGGACGAGGTGACGAAGGGGTACGAGCCGAAGTCGATGTCGAGCATTGTTCCCTGCGCGCCTTCGGCCAGTATGGATTTTCCTTCTGCCAGCAGCCGGTTGATTTTGTGTTCGCTGTCGATGATGCTGAATTTTTTCAGATATTCGAGTGCGTCGAACCACAGGGTTTCCTGCGCCGCAATGTCGCAGTCGCAGTTCAGTCCGCGCAGTACGGTTTCGTGGAGGCGTCTGGTTTCGGCGTATTTTTTTTCGAAGTCGTGAAACAGGTCTCCTACGCGCAGTCCGTTGCGTCCGACCTTGTCCGTATAGGCCGGTCCGATGCCTTTGCCTGTTGTTCCGATTTTGCCGTTTCCCTTGGCTGCTTCGTATGCGGCGTCGAGGAGGCGGTGGGTGGGGAGTATCAGGTGGGCTTTCTTCGAGATATACAGCCGTTGCGTGATGTCGTGCCCGCTACGGGCGAGGTTTTCGGTTTCTTCTTTGAACAGAAGAGGGTCCAGCACGACGCCGTTTCCGATGATGTTGATTTTTTCTCCCTGGAAAATACCCGAGGGGATGGAGCGGAGGATGTATTTCTCGCCGTTGAAGGAGAGAGTGTGTCCGGCGTTCGGTCCGCCCTGGAAGCGTGCAATCACATCATATCCGGGGGTCAGTACATCGACGACCTTGCCTTTGCCTTCGTCGCCCCATTGCAGTCCCAGTAAAACATCTACTTTCATATTTTTTTCCGTGTTCATATTTGTGTCAGTCTGTTGTTTTTTTTGTGTTATGTATCTGTCGGAATCTGCATTTCGAGCATACGCCGTAGATATACATCGAGCAGTATTCCTGCGTGAATTTGGCAATCTTCAGGTCTCTCATATACCGTGTGATTCTTTCGTTTCTTATTTCTCTTACCGTTCCGCAGCAGTTGCATATTACGTGATGGTGTCCTGCGGCCGCGCTTTTCAGTTCGTACCGGACGGTTTGCGTGGAAAACTGGTGGCGTACGACGAGACAGGCGTTCATCAGCAGTTCGATGGTGTTGTAGATGGAGGCTTTGCTGACGTGGAAGTTGTTGCTTTCCAGTTTTTCGTACAGCATGTCCACGTCGAAGTGTCCCTGAATGTTGCAGATACATTCCAGAATGGTTTTGCGTTCCGTAGTTTTCCGGAGTCCGTGTTCAGTCAGGTATTCGATAAAAATACTGTTCATCCTGTCTGTATCATACGGATTTGTAATCGTTTTTTCGGCGTGTTTCTTCACAGTCGTCAAAAGTATAAAGCTGTTCTACATTAATTGTATGTCGGCAGAAAGGAATAGTCTCTTCCGTATCGCAGCATCTGGCTTGCATAGTCTTCCGTGTAATCGAGTACGATGTCGACGGTTTCGCCCCGGCTGTTGCGAATTTCTTTCATCACCGGATTGACGAATCCGCGGTAGGGAGCAAGATTGAGTTTTGCGTAGCGTGCAAGTGTTTCGCCGTGCAGTGCGCGGTCTACTTTCACGCCGTATGTTTCGACCAGATGTTTTGCGGCTTCGAAATCGCCTTCGCTTTTGATTCGCTGCACTTCGGCGAGCAGTTGTGCGAAGAGGGCGCGCAGTTTTGCGTAGTCGTTCACGACGGCATACGTTTTGCCGTCGCGCGACTTCAGTTCGACGACGTGTTCGGGCAGTCCTTTTTCGTATACCCAGCGTGCGATGAGTTGCCGGTTGCGCATGTGTGCTTCCTCGATATCTTTGCCCGGTTCGATGCGTGCGAGCTGTGTCATCAGTCCGTTCATGATGTAGCGGTAATATCCGGCTTTGAAGGCATCCGCGTGGGGGAGGAGTCCGAGTTCGAGTATTTTGCCGTCGGCCAGGTAATAGAGAGCGAACAGGTCGGCACGAGCTTCTTCGATGGTCGAACTGTAGGCTTTCAGTGCGTCGTGGTCGACTCCCGGCAGGATGATGCCCGATCCGTGTCCGAGGCATTCGTGCAGGTCGGTATGCAGGTTGTCGGTGATGAAGCCGTACTGCCGTGTCAGGGTTCGTTCTTCGTCGCTCCACATAAATTCTTCGTTGAAGCCGCTGCCCTGCGAGGCTTCGTCGTATGCGCGCGCGATGTTTTCGACAGTGACGGATTTGGATCCGTGCAGGTGCCGTATCCAGTTTGAATTGGGCAGATTGATTCCGAGGGGCGTGGCGGGATAGCAGTCTCCGCCCAGCATGACGGCGGTGATGACTTTGGCGGTGACGCCTTTCACTTCCGTCTTTTTGAAGCGGGAGTCGACGGGCGAACGGTCTTCGAACCACTGTGCGTGGTCGCTGATGATTTTCGTGCGGCGCGTGGCTTCGCGGTTGGTGAAGTTGACGGTTGCTTCCCAGCTGGCTTTCAGTCCCAGCGGGTCGCCGTACGTTTCAATGAATCCGTTGATGAAGTCGGTGTCCGAATCGACGTCTTTGACCCACAGAATCGAATATTCGTCGAACGTTTTCAAATCGCCTGTCCTGTAATATTCGACGAGTTTGGCGATGACCGCCTTCTGTCTGCCGTTTTCGGCAAAGGGGATGGCTTTTTCGAGTTCGGCCGTGATTTTTTCGATGGCCTGTGTATAGAGTCCGCCTGTTTTCCAGACTTTTTCTGTCAGTGTGCCGTTTTCATGGACTAACCGGCTGTTGAGGCCGAAGGAGACGGGCGTGGTGTCGTTCGGGTTTTTCAGTCCGGCGTAGAACGTTTCGACGTCGGCCATCGTGACGCCGTCGCCGTAATAGTTGTTTGCCGAGGCGGCGATCAGGTCGCCGTCGCCGCTCTGCACGGAGCGTCTGGGCATGATTGCGGGCTGAAAAATGACGGGCATGATTTCGGCCAGCCATTCGTCGACCGTCTGTCCGTGGCGCACCGGAACGAGCGATTCGTCCAGGCTACGGATGCAGCGTTCGAAAAATTCGGGCGTGAACGCGGGCGCAAACTTGTCGCCCGAATAGTGATGATGGATGCCGCCGGCAAACCATACCTGTTTCAGATAGGTCTCCAGCGCCTTGAAGTCGGGCGAGTGAACGTCGTCGCGACAGTTCCGCAGGATGGCTTCCAGCGCCCGGCGGACGGCGAGGTTATACCGGTTGTTCTGGTCGAACAGTATGTCGCGTCCCACCAGCGCCGCTTCCGAGAGGTGATACAGAAGCTGCTTTTGCTGCAGGGAGAGCGATTCGAAGCCGTGCGCCCGGTAGCGCAGGATTTCGATGTCGGCAAAGCGGTCTGCGACATGACGGATGTCGGCAGACGGCGTGCTGTCGGCGGCCGGCCTGTCGACCCTGTTCGTGCAGGATGCCGCAAGTGTTGTCAGTACCATGTATAAAACTGTTTTTTTCATCACTATGAATCGTATCGAAGGGCAAAGGTATGAAATAATCCGGAATACTCAAAACTGTCGGCGGTGTATTTTGAATACATCGGTTTTCGGTTCAAAATATCGCACGGCAGGAGGGTTTTGCGGTCATCCCGACCGTGTATAATGTCTCTGCGGACAGAGAACCGTGAACCGTAAATTTTGAATTGCGAATCGCGGGCTTCGGGTTCTCTCTTCAGCGTAGAAATTCTTCGGCGCGTCCGATGTCTGCGGCATGGTCGACGTCGATTATTTTCGAGAAGTTATAGGCTCTCAGCTTCAGTCCTTCGGCAACGAGCCGGCGCTGGTAGTTTCTCATGCGCGACATTCCCGAAGCGACGGCCTTCTCGAGGATGTCTATTGCGGGTCGTTTCAGGCAGTAGATTCCGCCGGATACGCAGCGGCATCCCTCCTGCGGCGCGTCGGAAAAGTCCAGTATCATTCCGTCGTCGCGTGTCAAGACATACAGCGGCTTTTCGTCGTCGACGAAATCCGTCACGGCCATCATACCGTCCAGATGCGTATCATTCCGGAAGGCCTCGATGTAGCGTTGAAATTCGTCTTCGCGGAAAACGGTATCGACCGTGGTCAGACAGACGGCGTCGCCCGTCAGGTGGCGGCTCAGTTCATAGAAACTGTGCATCGAACTCGGCGTCGAGCGTACTGTCAGATGAAACGGAACGGGCATCTGCCGCATTTTCAGATGCGACTGCACTTCGCGCATCTCCCCGTTCACGATGATGCTGATCGACGATGCGCCGTTCTGCAAAAACACATTTATCAATCTGTCGACCAGTGGCGTTCCCTGCAGTCGAATCAGCGGTTTGGGCGTCGCGATGCCTTCCCGAACCAGACGCGAGCCTTCGCCCGCTGCAATAATGGCATAATCCATGCTTCTCTCCTATTTTAGATGATTTGCGCGCCAAAATTACGGTTTTTTCAGGCTAAAAAAGAATCATTACCAGATAAGTTTTTGATTTCTGGAAAATAAATACGACTTTTGCGGCGTTTTATGCTCATTGAAAAAAACAAAACAAATAACGCGGAATGAATCTGAGAAGATATTTATCCACACTGACGCTGTGGATACTGATCCTCTGTCCGGCGCGGCTGTCTGCACAGCAGTTGATCGAGGCGGAAGGAACTGTCAGGGACTCGCTCACCGGTGAGGCGCTGCCTTACGTATCTGTCTTTCTGAACGGAACAACCATCGGAGTGATTACGGACGAAAACGGACATTTCTCGCTCACAGCCCATTCGGACAGCACGGTGCTCGGCATTAAATATCTGGGATACGAGGACTGTTTTATATCGCTGAAAGCCGGCGAGATCAATCATGTCACCGTACTGCTGCATCCCGTTGCCTACGAACTGGACGACATCGTCGTACGCCCGCAGAAGGAAAAATATGCGCGCAAGAATCCGGCGGTAGACTTCGTAAAGAACGTCATCGAACGGCGTCGATCGAACGACCCGCGCAATCATGACTACTACAGCTATCAGACGTACGAACAGAAATCGTTCGCCCAGAATGATTTCAACGCGGGAGCGCTCAAAAGCAACCGCTTCCTCAGACGGATGGACTTCCTGCTCGAATACGTCGACACGTCGGTCGTTACCGGCAAACCCATCCTTCCGCTTTTCAACGAAGAAATCATCGAAAATACTTATTACCGCAAATCGCCCAAATCCGAAAAAAGCGTCATCGAAGGCTTCAACCGCGCCGGACTGGTCGAAATCATCTCCGAAGACGGCATGACGCAACTCCTCGAAGAAGTTTTCAGGGAAGTGGACATCTTTCAGGATAACATACCCCTGTTCCTTCAGCGCTTCGTCAGCCCGCTCTCGTCGTTCGGCCCCGGCTTCTACAAATACTACATACTCGACACGCTCGAAGTAGGCGGCGAACAGTGTCTGGATCTCGCCTTCGTGCCCTTCAACTCCGAATCCTTTGGATTTACGGGACACATGTTCGTCTCGCTCGACTCCACCTTCTTCGTTAAAAAGGTGAAATTAAACATCCCCCGCGACATAAACCTGAACTTCGTCAGCTACATGTCCATCGAACAGGACTTTGCCCGGACGGCCGACAATACGCGCCTGGTAACCAAAAACGACATCGTCGCCGAACTGAAGATTCTCGAAAAACAGAGCGGACTGTATGCCCGCCGTCTGCGCCTTTACCGCAACCATTCGTTCGAACCGCCCGACGACATGAACGTCTTCAGGCAGGACGCTCCCGTCGTCGAACTGGAAGAAGCCCGTAAACAGCCCGAAATCTACTGGCACGAACGGCGCATAAAAGAAAAGGACATCAAAGAAACATCCGTCGACAATATGATGGTGCGCCTGCGTAAAATACCGGCCTTCTACTGGTCAGAAAAAGTCGTCGGCGCACTTATCAACGGATACGTGCAGACGTCGGACGTCAATAGCCCGTTCGAATTCGGCCCGGCCAACACGCTCGTTAGCGGCAACATGCTCGAAGGGACACGCTTCCGCCTGGGCGGTACAACAACGGTAAACCTCAGCAAGCGCTTTTTTGCAGACGGATACGTGGCCTACGGTACGGGAGACCGCAAATTCAAGTACGATGCCATTCTGGAATATTCCTTCAACGACAAAAAATCTTTCCGCAAGGAATATCCCTTCCACTACCTGCGGGCGGAATACAAATACGACATCAACCAGATAGGACAGCATTACATGTATACCAATCCCGACAACATCTTCATGATGCCCAAACGGCGCCGCAACGACCTGATTACATACATGCAAACAGCCGAACTGGGCTACTATCGCGAACATTACAACGGCTGGGGATACGGCGTCACAGCCCGGCACCTGACGGAATGGGCTACGAAATATGTCCCCTTCACAAAAATCCTTCCCGACGGAACCGCCACCCCCGAAAGCCTTTACCGCTCGACACAGCTTGAATTTAAAGTACGCTGGGCGCCGAACGAAAAATTCTACCAGTCGCGCAACTACCGCTACCCCATCACACTCGACGCTCCGGTCGTCACGCTCAACCACGTCATATCGCGCAGAGGAATTCTGGGATCGGACTTCAACTACAACCGTACAGACATCGGTATCCGCAAACGCTTCTGGATGTCGCCCTTCGGATATGTAGACATTTATGCACAAGGAGGGAAAGTCTGGGACAGAGTGCCCTATCCGCTGCTCGTCATACCCAACGCAAATCTCTCGTACAGCATCGAACCCGAATCGTACACATTGATGAATCCGATGGAATTTATCAACGACCGCTATGCTTCGTGGGAAGTAACCTATTTCATGAACGGAATGATATTCAACCGCCTTCCGCTTGTCAAATATCTTCAGCTCAGAGAAGTCGTCGCCTTCCGCGGCTGGTACGGCGAATTGAGCGACAAAAACAATCCCTCGAAAAACGGCGCCGGACTCTATCAGTTCCCCGCCAACAGCTATCTGATGAACGAAGGCCCGTACATGGAACTCAGTTTCGGTCTCGACAACATACTCAAGATAATGCGATTAGACTACGTCTGGCGGCTCTCGTACAAAAATCATCCCCACGCACCCAACAGCGGACTGCGGATGAAAATGGAATTTTCTTTTTGACGGTAACGAATTTTGCGCTACATTTGTGTCCAAAGATTCAACATTCAAATGTAATATCAGCAAAATGAACCCGCCGTTAGCAGAACGAATGAGACCCGAAACGCTCGACGACTATGTCGGACAGCAGCATATCGTGGGGCCCCAGGCCGTATTGCGCCGGATGATCGACGCCGGCCGGACGCCTTCCTTCATCATGTGGGGACCTCCGGGCGTCGGAAAAACAACGCTGGCGAAAATCATCGCCCGCCGGACAGAGTGCCCTTTCCATACCTTAAGCGCCATCAGTTCGGGAGTGAAAGACGTCCGCGAAGTCATCGACAGAGCCAGAAGTAATCCGCTGTTCCGCACAGCGCACGCGCCCATCCTGTTTATCGACGAGATTCACCGCTTCAGCAAATCGCAGCAGGATTCCCTTCTCAACGCCGTGGAAACAGGCGTGGTTACGCTCATCGGCGCCACGACGGAAAACCCCTCGTTCGAAGTCATCCGCCCGCTGCTCTCCCGATGTCAGGTCTACGTACTCAATCCCCTGGACAGGGAAGACCTGCTCGAATTGCTGCAAAAAGCCCTCGCGAAAGACGCCGTCCTGAAAGAAAAAGACATACGCCTGAAGGAAACGGACGCCATACTCCGCTATTCGGGAGGCGACGCGCGAAAACTGCTCAACATACTGGAACTGACCGTCAGCGCGGAAGAACACAGCGCGGTGATCGAAATTACGGACGAAAAAGTAGTGGAACGGCTGCAGGAAAACCCCGCAGCATACGACAAAGGCGGCGAGATGCACTACGACATCATCTCGGCATTCATCAAATCCATTCGAGGGAGCGACCCCGACGCCGCCATCTACTGGCTGGCACGCATGGTGGAGGGAGGCGAAGACCCCGAATTTATTGCGCGAAGACTGCTGATCTCCGCCGCCGAAGATATCGGACTGGCCAATCCCAACGCCCTCCTGCTGGCCAACGCCTGCTTCGAGGCGCTCAAGAAAATCGGATGGCCCGAGGGACGTATCATCCTGGCCGAAACAGCCGTATATCTGGCGTGCAGCCCGAAGAGCAATTCGTCGTATCTTGCAATAGAAAAAGCCATCGCGCTCGTCCACGAAACGGGCGACCTGCCCGTCCCGCTTCATCTGCGCAACGCACCCACCAAACTGATGAAAGAATTGAACTACGGCAAAAACTACAAATATGCACACGATTACGAAGGCCATTTCGTCAAACAGGATTTCCTTCCGAAAGAACTGCTCAAACACCGTCTCTGGCACGGACAGTCCAATCCTGCCGAAGATAAAATACTTGAACACATGCGGCAGTTGTGGGGAGAGAGATTCAAAGATTCGAGAGATTCCGGCTGAAGCATCCCGTAGTATGTCAGCGAACATCTTTGTCTCGCGTGCAGCATATAATAAATTCCCCGAAGACCCTGTTTTTATTATTCTAAAAACAAACCATTTATAACTGCAGGCAACATCGCCGGCAAAAAAAACGGTATTAAATGCCTCCGTTTTGCCGGAAATAAAACCGGTTTTCGTATATTTGCAGGAATTATTCAAAGAAAGCATTTTTATGAAAAAGATTATTATCTCGAGTTTACTCCTTACCGGAGTTTTTGTGACTGCCGCTGCGCAGGAAGAGTATCAGTTTACGACTGAGAAGGAAGTGAAAATCACACCTGTCAAAAACCAGAGCCGTTCGGGCACGTGCTGGTCGTTTTCGGGTGTAGCGCTGATTGAAGCCGAGCTGCTGCGCACCGGCAAGGGAACGTACGACTTGTCGGAGATGTTTGTAGTGAACCATTCGTATCGCGACAAGGCGGAGAAATACGTGCGGCTGCACGGGAACATGAATTTCGGTCAGGGCGGTTCGTGTCCCGACGTGCTGTATGTGTTCAAGCACTACGGCGCCATTCCTCGCAGCGTGTATGCCGGACTGCAGTACGGCGAAGACATCCATGTGCACAGCGAAATGCAGCAGCTCGCCTCGTCGTTTTTGAAAACGGCCATCACCAAACCGAACGGGAAACTGACCCCCGTCTGGCAGAAAGCCTATCAGGGCATCATTGACACCTATCTGGGCGAAATCCCCGAAACGTTCACGCATGAAAACAAACAGTATACGCCGAAAAGTTTCGGACAGTCTCTTGGACTGAACATCGACGATTACATCTCGCTGACGTCATTCACTCACCATCCGTTTTACGCGCCGTTTGCGCTGGCGATACCCGACAACTGGCGCTGGGAACAAAGCTACAACATCCCTCTGGAAGAGCTGATAGAAACGATTGACCATGCAATAGACAACGGTTACACCGTGGCATGGACGGCCGATGTGAGCGAAAGCGGTTTCACGCGCGACGGCCTTGCAGTCGTCCCCGACATCAAAGCGCTGGAAACGTCCGGCTCCGACCAGGCGCGCTGGGTTGGTCTGAGTACAAAGGAAAAAGAAGACGAGATAAAGAAACTGACCACGAAGCCCTGCAAGGAAATCGACGTGACGCAAACCCTGCGCCAGGAATCGTACAACAACTACCAGACCACGGACGACCATCTTATGCTGATTTACGGTTCGGCCAAAGACCAGACAGGAAAAAAATTCTACCTTGTGAAAAATTCGTGGGGCACGGAAAGCAAGTACAAAGGCGTCTGGTATGCATCCGGCGCATACGTGGCATACAAAACCATCAACCTCACGCTCCACAGGAATGCCGTACCCAAAGCCATCAAAACGAAACTCGGAATCAAATAAGCCGGTTTTTCCACGCAACAAATAAAAACGAAAGGAAGGTATTTCGCCGGATACACCGGCAATACCTTCCTTTTCCAAACCCCGAATCTTGAGTCCTGAATCTCCTGAATCCTGTCTTACGACAAAGCGGCAATAGCCGACCCTATCAGGTTGGCATCCCGCGCCTTTTCGACGCGGACAGTGATGTCGTCATAACCGAAAGTCCTCAGCAGGCTGTACAGTTCATCCAGCACCTGGCATTTATAGCTTTTGAATTTCACGTTCTTAAACCCCTTCTGGTCTTCACTCCAGAACAGGCTGCCTTCGGCTGTCAGGCGGATGGTACTGACCGGCGTGTCATACGATTCGATAATGTCGACAATCAGGCCGGCCAGCGACGCGGCGACTAATTTTGCCGAGCGTTCGTACACCTGGTGAGCTGCCTGCACATATTTGTCCTTGTACATGTCGGGATAACTCATGATGCGCGTCAGTTTTTCGGCATCGAATTTGTCTTCAAACTCATCGCACGAGAAAAGATATTCGATGATACGTCCGAGATACATGCCCGAAATGGCTTTCTCGAATCGCTGTCCGCCCTGATTATCCGAGTATTTGTCGATTTTGTCGTCGATAACCGTCAAAAACGGCGGATAAAAGTTCCCCGACTCCAGGTTGATGGGAATCAATCCTTTCTGTTCGTAGACAGGGTCCAGTTTCCTGATTTTCCCCGACGGATAGAACGGCGCCATGTTGGTGCCTGTCCCTACAATCAGTCCGATATGCGCCTGCGACTCCTTGTCGGTCAGTCCCGCAAACAGGCTGGCCACCGTGTCGTTAATCACTTTGATGGATGTAAAGTTGCATCCCTTGAGATTTCTGTTCAGATACTCCATCAATGTTTTTCCGACAAGTTCGCCAATCAGTCCGCGCACGGTGACGCCCTTTGTCCAGTAAAGCAGTTTGGCGTCGCCGTCCAGCGTCGATTCGCACGGATACGAGAAACAGTACCCGATGGAGTTGACGCCGTCGAGGTTGAGCGAACCGATCAGACCGGCCATCTTTTTGTAAAGATCGTCGCGCTCACGTCCATCCGGATCTTTCATGATTTTCTCGAAATTGTCTTTTATCCCCGGATGGACGTTCGGCTTTCCGTCGGCAAAGTCGATGACGGTAGCCCTGAAATTGGTGCCGCCCAAGTCCAGCACCAGTACCTTCCCGTTCACCACGTTCGTGTTGGGATTAATGTATGTCGGGAGACAGCGGATTTCTTTCCCGTCTTCCCCAAGACCTTCGCCGATTTTCTCCCGAAGGTTTGCTGCAATTGCCTTTAATTGCTCTGTTGTCAGTTCGAAAATATTATTTTCCATGGACAATAAAATTATGAAATTATTAATACGCGCAAAAGTAATTTATTTTCTCGATACGGCAAGAAAAAAACAGGAGAAAAAAAATAAATTATGCAGAACCGTTTGCAGTTTCAAAAAAAGCATTTATCTTTGCACCCGAAAATTCTGATTCAGTCAGGAGAGACGCGGCAGGCGGCCGCCTTTTTTTATGTATTTTATTGACATGCCCAGGTGGCGGAATTGGTAGACGCGCTCGTTTCAGGTGCGAGTGGTTAATAGCCGTGCAGGTTCGAGTCCTGTTCTGGGCACCATCCTAACAACATGCGCAGGTGGTGGAATTGGTAGACACGCTACTTTGAGGGGGTAGTGCCGGTAACGGTGTGTGAGTTCAAATCTCATCCTGCGTACGAACAGGGATTTGCCGTATGAAATCATGACGAAAGAATTGTCGGATTATTATTATTAATGTATGAAATAAACTCGGGCGGAAAGTTTGCAGAGACAAAATAAAATGTTTACCTTTGCGCCCTGAAACTAAAATTAATTTGCAAAAATAAAAAGCGATGTCAAAAATTTGTCAAATTACAGGAAAGAAGGCAATGGTTGGAAACAATGTTGCTCATTCAAACAAGAAAACGAAACGTAAATTCAACGTGAATCTGTTCGCGAAGAAATTTTACTGGGTTGAGCAGGACTGCTGGATTACGCTGAAAGTCTCGGCAGCGGGACTTCGCCTTATCAACAAGGTCGGTTTGGATGCCGCAATCAAAAAGGCAGCCTTAAAAGGTTTTATAGGCTAAAAAAGAGGAGGAACGGAAAATGGCTAAAAAAGTAAAAGGCAACAGGATACAGGTAATCCTCGAATGTACGGAGCATAAGAACAGCGGTATGCCGGGGACGTCGCGCTACATCACGACGAAAAACAGGAAGAATACGACACAGCGGCTGGAACTGAAAAAATACAACCCCGTACTGAAAAAGGTTACATTGCATAAAGAAATTAAATAACAGGAGATTAACCCATGGCAAAAAAAGCAGTTGCAACATTTAAAAAAGGCGAGGGACGCACTTATTCCAAAGTTATCAGGATGGTAAAGTCTCCAAAAACAGGAGCCTATATCTTCCAGGAAGAAATGGTGCCCAACGAAACCGTAAAGGATTATTTTGCGAAATAATCTTTCACAGAAACGAAAAGGATAACGCGTGGCCGCCGGATTGATTTCCGTGCGGCTTTTTTTACTGTGTGTTACAGCTAATACTGCACCTTTGGAATACACCTTGTTTTGCGAACGGACGAAAAATATACCGCAAACGTGGTATTGACACAATGCCTGCCCTACCCTACTTTTGCAGAAACATTTGTAATGAAGAATCCGTATAAATTTAAAATGAAGACGGCTACGTGGTGTATCCGCTGGAAAACCTGTACCACGGTAACTGGCGCAACTACTACGATCCCGACTTCGACTGGGGTCTGTTTGTCGCCGTTTTTCCGAAGGCAGATTAGCGGGATGAACGTGCTTTACCCGCGTGCAGCATAAATGCAAAGGAAGCAGTCCGCTCGCAATGATTTGTTCACGGACTGCTTCGATCCACATTAACTAAAACAATATCGAATGGCTATATCCTTTTCATTTCATGCCTGCTCTGTTCAGTATCCCGGATTCTGTGCTATGCCCAGATCGTTTCCGCTCAGCCCGCCGGGAATGGGGAAGCGGTAGAACTTGCCGTTCACGTTGTCGTATTTCTTGTGAAGATGCGTATAAATCTTGGCAAAGAACGGATAGTTTGTCGAGGCGGGGTATGTGGCGCCCTCCTCTTCCGGTCCGAACCTGGCGACGATGGATGACACGTCGCGGTAGTCTTCCTTGAAATACTCATAGTTGCTCACCTTCAGCACCGTTTGAATCAGTTTGCGCCAGCGGACAAGGTTCACCCAGTTGCGCTGTTCGAAGAACTGTTCCAGCTTGTATTCATTTTCCAAATCGTTTTGCGTGAGTGCTGTGAGCCTGCTCAGCCCGGCGCGTTCTCTGATTTGGTTGATTTCCGCAAGTCCCCTGTCACCGCTGTTGAGGTAGAATTTGGCTTCCGCCTTGTGGAGCAGCACGTCGGCAAGGCGTATTTCCACGCGGTTGATGTTGTTGGGCTGTCCCGCATAGTTCACGCCCTGGTCGGGAGCGACTTCGATGAGCGCCGCCCTGTTGTAGCGGTGAATCCACTTGGCATAGCGCGGCGAGGTGACGGGGAATGTGAACTCGTACTTCCTGTAGTTTTCAGGCACATCGGGAGTGGCAGAGCCTGTCTTCTCGTTGGCATTGTAGAGTTGCGCCGTGATGGAGAGGCGTTTGCGCTTGTCGCCCGCTTCGAACCAGTCGAGCAGGGTCACGTCGGCAGGGCCAATGTGGTTGTCGGTATAGAGGTCGAAACCGAACGTGAAGGGGCAATGCGTCTGGTGGTTGCCCTGGCTGTCGCCGTTGCCGTCGCCGTCGTGGTGGATGGTGAAGATATGCTCCGCCGAACGGTTTTCCGACTGCACGCCCCACAAGCTCTCGAAGTTGGCTTCCAGTTGGAAGTTGCCGCTGTTGATCACCCTGTCGGCATGTTCCACCACCTTTTGCAACCGTGCATTGTCCCACTGCGGGGCGGCGGGGTCGGTTTTGCCGCCGGCGATGGCGCCCGTCTCCGCCTGTGTGAGCGGTTTACCTGCCCATTGCAGGTAGGCGCGCGCCAGAATGGCATTGGCCGACCCCTTGCTCGGGTTGGAGCGGTTGATGTCGAAGTCGGGCAACAGTTCTTCGGCTTCCGTCAAATCCGTGACAATCTGCGTATAGACTTCGTCGATCGACTTGCGCGCCGTGCGTTCGGCATTCGCGGGGCTGGGCGACGTGAAAACCGGGACTTCGCCCCACAGTTGCACAAGGTAAAGGTAAGCCAGTCCGCGTATAAACTTTGCCCTGCCCTTTGCCAGATCAATGGTGGCCTGCGTGAGGCTGCCGGTGGCGTATGCCGAGTCGAGTTTGGCAACGGCTTTGTTTGCCTCGCCGATGCTCACGTAGAGATAATTGAATATCTTGGTAGGATACCAATTATTTTTGTCGGTTTCAAAACGGCTTACTAAAGGACCGTCCGCACTGTCGTCGCCTTCAAAACTGATGGTCGATTCCGTAGCCGATTCCAGAAGGAATGAAAACGACGAACTCAGCCGTCCCCAGTCGTAGTACGCGCCTGCGGCGAGGGCAAGCGCTTCCTTTTCGCTCTTGATGGGCGAATCCCATGAGATGACTTCGCCCGGTTCGGGTTCGGGTGGCTCAGGCTCTTTCTTTACATCATCATCGTCACTGCATGAAACAAAGGAAAATAATGTTGTTGTCAACACGGCAAACAAGGTTGCCAAAACTTTCCAGGTAATTGCTTTTTTCATTGCTTTAAAATTTAAATTGTGAATAAAATAAACAAGTAAATAACTGTTGATATATAAATAAACTTTGATTCAAAACGAAAAGCTTGCGCCCAGCAGGACGGTTCTTGCCATCGGATAGGTACCCAGGTCTGTACCGCCGGCTATTTCGGGGTCATACCCCCTGTATCGCGTGAGCGTGAACAGGTTTTGGACTGTTGCAAAGAGACGCAGGTCAATCTTTGGGGCGACCGTCAGCCTGTAGCCTGCCGTCAGCGTTTTCAGCCGCAGGTAGGAAGCGTCTTCGATGTACCGGCTGTCCAGTTCGGACGAAAACCTGCTCTGCGTGATCTTCGGGACAGTGCGGGAGGGATTGTCGGGCGTCCATGCATCCAGCAGCGCTGTTGCCATGTTGTAACTGTCGGTGGGGATTTCCAGAAAGCGCCGCAGTTGATTGTACACTTTGTTACCCTGCGCCCCCTGAAGGGACACGTACAGGTCGAAGCGACCGTAATTCAGCGTATTCGACAGTCCGAAGATGTATTCGGGCTGTCGGCTGCCCAATGTTACCCTGTCCCGGGAATCGATGTGATTGTCGCCGTTTTTGTCGTAATATTTCGGGTCGCCCGGCTGCAGCGTATTGTAAGAGGGGGAAGTCGGCAGCGTGGAAACGTCCTCGCCCTGTTGCACTACGCCTTCAAACCGCAGGCCGTAGAACTGTCCCGTCGCCTCGCCCACCTTCAGTATTTCCACGCCGCTGACCGTCATCTCCGCGACGTCTTCGTAGAGCGCCGTTATGCGGTTGAGATTGCGGGCTGCATTGGCGGCAACCGCCCATCGCCATTTGCGACTGTCCAGCAGCGTAGCGTTTAGACTCAATTCAATGCCCCTGTTGGTAACGTTTCCGGCGTTTACCAGCTGAGAGTTGCTCTCGCCCAGCTTCGGCGGAATACGCAGCAGCAGGTCGGACGTCTTTTTGTAGTAAACGTCCACCGTTGCCGTAAGGCGGTTGTTCCACAGTCCGGCGTCGATACCGGCATTATATTGTGCGGTACTTTCCCAGCGCAGGTCTTCGTTGCCGCTGTTGTTGACGATATATACCGTTCCGCCACCGTAGCGCGCTGCGGTAATGGTTTGCAGGAACTCGTATTCGCCGATGCCTTCCTGATTACCCACCGTACCCCCGCTGAGGCGCAGCTTCAACTTACTATAACCTGCTCAATCCATTTTTCCAGCAAAGACCGTACCCCCGCTGAGGCGCAGCTTCAACAGCGAAAGGGTGCGGCCGTTAGCCAGAAACGGTTCTTCGCTCACATTCCACGACAGGCCGACGGAAGGGAAATTCTTCCTTCGATGCTTTTTCGCCAGCCGCGTGGAATAGTCGCTGCGGAAGTTTGCCGTAAGATGGTAGCGGCTCAGGAACGAATAATTCACCCTTCCCAGCAGCGAATAAAGGTCTCCTGCGGATGTTCCCGTAACGGGTGGCAAATATTCCCCGCCATCCTGCAGGTTGTTGAATCCCAGCGTTTCGATGGTATAATTGGAACTTGAACCGGAGGCAAAGTTCTTTTTTGTTGTTTCCTGCGTATAGCCGGCAAGGATGTCGAAAGCGTGCCGGTCGTTGACAGCCCTGCCGTAGCTGACCGTGTATTCGGTAAGGATGGTCTGCTGCTGTTTGTTGCCTACGCCACCCACACCGTTCAGCGACAGTCCGATGGCTGCATATGACGGTGCGAAATAGTTTTGCGTGGCATGGCTGAGGTTGCCGCCCAGGTTCACTTTTGCCGCAAGTCCTTCCAGCGGCGAAATCTGCACGTAAGCGCTGCCCAGCATGACGGTATGGATGTTCTGCGCCGAACTGTTTTTCAAGTCCGAAATGGGGTTTGCCGTCTGGCTGCCCTTGCGAAGATAGGCGTATTCAAAAGGATTGCTGTAATTATAGTTGCCATCCGGAGCGTACAGCGGCACCACCGGTGGAATATAAAGCGCGTATGTCAGTGAATTGGCAATACCGTGCGAATAGGGAGAATCGTTGTAGTTCACATTTTCAAATGTAGTCAGCGTGTTTTGCGTGCTTTTGCTCGCCGTAACGGTGATGCCCGCTGTCACGATGTGCGACAGTCTCTTGTCCAGATTTACCCTGCCGACAAAACGGTCGAAGCCCGAATTGAGGATGATGCCGTCCTGTGTCAGGTAGTTGCCCGAAACGAAATAGCGCGTGGTTTCGTCGCCGCCACCGAGCGAAACATCGTGGGTCTGCGCAATGCCCGTCTGAAGCACCGCGCTTTGCCAGTCGTAAGTCGGAAGCAGCGGAATGTCGCCGTCGGCATACTGTCCCTTGTTGTTGAAGTAGTCCTTTTGCAGGCGCGCCCACTGCAGGCCGGTCAATAAGTCAAGTTTTCGCGACGAACGGCTGAATCCGACGGAATAGCGGTAATCCACCGAAGCGCCGTCGCGTCTTCCCTTTTTGGTGGTGATGATAATCACTCCATTGGAACCGCGGGAGCCGTAAATTGCGGTTGCCGATACGTCTTTCAGTATCTCAATGGATTCTATGTCGGACGGATTCAGCAGGTTGAGCGGATTGATTTCTCCCTCAATGGCTCCAAGACCGGTTTGCACGGACGATTTGTCGCTGTAAAAGATAAAGCCGTCAATTACGTAAAGCGGGTCGTTTCCGGCATTGACCGAATTGCCGCCGCGAATACGGATGCTTGCCGCCGCACCGGGCTGCCCCGACGCCTGCGTCACGTTCACGCCTGCCGCCGCACCACTTAGCAGAGCGTCTACCGATGGCGCAATATTGTAGCTTAAATGTGCTTTGGAAACAGTCGAAATGGCGCCCGTCAGTTCTTTTCTTTTTTGCGTGCCGTAACCCACAACGACCACTTCTTTCAGAAAGTTTGTATTTTCAGCGAGCGAAATTACAAGCGGAGCAGTGTAATTGCTTATAACCGTCTCTACGCTTTTGTATCCTAAATAACTGACAGATATTGTTGCGGGAAGCGATTGCGGATGAACGGTGAAAAAACCGTTTTCGTCCGCTACGGTGCCTGTTTTTTCATTGACGAGGAAAATCCCGGCTCCGGGAAGAGGCTCGCCGGTTTTCTCATCCAAAACTTGCCCTTTGAACGTCAGCGGGCCGTTGGACTGGGAAAATCCAGTCAATGGATATGTGCTGAACAAAATGCTGCACAAAAAAATAATCCAAAAACATTCGTCAATGTAAAATAATTTGTCTACTTTTGCCATGACTCTAAAACTTTAGCGTTAGGGTGCCCTCAGAAACCAATTGCAGTCGGAAATGAGGGCACCCGTTTTAATACACGGTCAGTTACAATCAACATTTATTTTGTAAATAACAGTGCAAAGGTATTGCTGTTTTTTGGTACGGAAAATACCATAAATGGGGTATTTTTATTCGTCTGTCATCCCCGCTCCGTCTCCTTTTAGCGCGTATATCATTGCTGCTGACAATATTATCCGCATAAGATTTGCGTTTCTCATAATAATTAATGTATAACAGTAATAATATGGAATATGGCTGAATTTTTTTTTGAGACGCTATTGTTTTTGAGCCTGAATCCTGTTTCCGGCAAAAAAATCCATACTCATCTCCGTTCATTGTCCAGCCCCGGAGTGAAGGTGTCGGAAAAGTGAAAGCAGGAAGAAAACAGAATCGTTTTCTCCCTGCTTTGTATCGAGGAAAGCCGCACAATATGGATGTGAAAAACTCCGTATGACAGGATTTGAGTGCTTTACTGCCTTTGTAATCCGCCGTGCGAAGCATGTCCCGAAGGATGCGGCCCGCCATTGACAGCAAGAGCGTGTCTCGGAATTTAAAATAAATCTGATGAGTTTACCAATCGAACATGTGCGGCTTAACTCATATCTTGTCATGCAAATGTAGGCGATTATTATGAGATGAGCAAATTTTTTCGATAAAAATTGCGATTTTAACATTCTTCGCCCGTAAAAAAAAGAGACGTTTCGTTTGGAAACGTCTCTTTTCGCTTGTTTTACATCACATTACTTTACTTTTTCTACTATAGCTTTGAATGCCTCCGGATGATTGACTGCAAGGTCGGCGAGTACTTTGCGGTTGATTTCGATGCCGGCGTCATGCAACGCCCCCATCAAATGCGAGTACGACAAACCTTCCAGCCGGGCAGCGGCATTGATTCGTTGGATCCACAGCGCGCGGAAATTGCGTTTTTTGTTCCGGCGGTCGCGGAATGCATACGTCAACCCTTTTTCCCACGTGTTTTTTGCTACTGTCCACACATTTTTACGAGCGCCGTAATAACCTCTCGTAAGTTTCAGAATCCGTTTTCTTTTTGCTCTCGAAGCAACATGATTTACTGATCTTGGCATAATTTTGAAATTGTGAATGTCAGCGTCATCTTTTACGATGCTCTTAGGCGCTGAGCACTCGGTTAATAAAAAAATATGATAACTTTCTCGTTTGGCGGATGATTTATTTAAGGCAAAGCAACCGCTTTACATTATTTGCATCCACATTCGCGACCAGACCGATATGGGTCAGATTGCGTTTCTGCTTTTTTGTCTTCTTCGTCAGAATGTGACTTTTAAAAGCATGTTTTCTCTTGATTTTACCTGTTCCGGTAAGGGCAAACCTCTTTTTGGCGCCGGAATTAGTTTTTAATTTTGGCATTTCTATTTACTTTTTTTATATTAATACTCAATTATATTCTGTTTTTACTGTTATTCTTTTTCTGTATTCGGCCTGGCCTGCTGTTTGGACGACGGCGATTTGGCTGCGCTTTTTTTCGGCGAGAGCATAATCGTCATTCGCTTTCCTTCGAGCAACGGCATTTGGTCTACTTTCGCAGATTCTTCCAAATCGTTTGCGAAACGAAGCAACAGCACTTCTCCCTGTTCTTTAAACAAAATCGAACGTCCTTTGAAAAATACGTACGCTTTCACTTTCGCTCCTTCTTCAAGGAAACTCTTGGCATGACGCAGTTTGAAGTTGTAATCGTGGTCGTCCGTCTGAGGGCCGAACCGGATTTCCTTCACCACAATCTTTACGGATTTGGCTTTCTGCTCTTTCTGCCGCTTCTTTTGCTGATAGAGAAATTTCTGGTATTCGGTTATCCTGCATACGGGCGGCTCTGCATTGGGCGATATCTCCACAAGATCCAATTCCATATCTTCAGCCATTTGCAAAGCCTTTCCAATTTGATAAATGCCATTTGTCACATTATCACCTACCAAGCGTACTTCAGGAACTCGAATCCGCTCATTGATTCTATACAATTCTTTCACACGATCGTTTCTCATGCGTCGATTATCATTAATAAGTGTACCTCCTTTTTATATTTTATTTATACTTTATTTTGTTTGTTCCTTTGCCAACCGGGTCATCGTTTCATTGATTTCCGCTGTCAAAATTGCTGCAAAGGTAGTAATTTTCATCGAACCTTTATCACCTTCGCCCTGTTTTCTTACAGAAACTTCGTTATTTTCTATTTCTTTTTCGCCGACAATCAGCATGTACGGGATTCTTTTCAACTCATTGTCACGTATTTTGCGTCCAACCTTCTCATTGCGGTCATCGACGGACACGCGGATGTCCTGTGCTTCCAGTTCTGCGGCAATCCGGCGGGCATAGTCGTTGTATTTCTCGCTGACAGGCATCACGATGACCTGGTCGGGTGTGAGCCACAGCGGAAATTTTCCGCCCGTATGTTCGATCAGTACGGCGACGAAACGTTCCATCGAGCCGAAAGGTGCACGGTGAATCATCACCGGACGATGTTTTTTGTTGTCCTCGCCGGTATATTCGAGGTCGAAACGTTCGGGCAGATTGTAGTCCACCTGAATGGTGCCCAGCTGCCAGCGGCGACCGAGGGCGTCTTTCACCATAAAGTCCAGTTTAGGTCCGTAAAAGGCGGCTTCGCCTGTTTCGATTCGTGCCGGAAGCCCCTTTTCTTCACAGGCTTCGACGATGGCTCGTTCGGCTTTTTCCCAGTTTTCGTCCGAGCCGATGTATTTTTCTTTGTCGTCGGGGTCTCGCAGAGAGATCTGCGCTTCGAAATTTTCAAAGTCAAGCGCCTTGAAGATGATGAAGATGATGTCCATCACTTTCATAAATTCGGCTTTCAACTGGTCGGGACAGCAAAACAGGTGTGCGTCGTCCTGCGTGAAACCGCGCACGCGCGTCAGGCCGTGCAATTCGCCGCTCTGTTCGTAGCGATAGACGGTTCCGAACTCTGCAAAGCGGATGGGCAAGTCCCTGTATGAGCGTGGAAAAGCTTTGTATATCTCGCAATGGTGCGGGCAGTTCATCGGTTTCAGCAGAAATTCTTCGCCTTCTTGCGGTGTAAGGATCGGCTTGAACGAATCTTTGCCGTATTTTTCATAATGTCCGGAAGTGACGTAGAGTTGTTTGCCGCCGATGTGTGGCGTGATCACCTGCTGATAGCCGTATTTTTTCTGGATTCGTTTCAGGAAATCTTCCAGTCGCAGTCGCAGTTGCGTTCCCCTCGGCAACCACAGCGGCAATCCGGCGCCGACATTCGTTGAGAAAGTGAACAGTTCGAGGTCTTTACCCACTTTGCGGTGATCGCGTTTTTTTGCTTCTTCCAGCAGGGCAAGATATTCGTCCAGCAATTTCTTTTTCGGGAACGTGATGCCGTAGAGTCGTACCAGTTGTTTGCGTTTTTCGTCGCCGCGCCAGTATGCTCCGGCTACGCTCATTATTTTCACTGCCTTGATGTACGACGTGTCGGGAAGGTGCGGACCGCGGCACAAGTCCGTGAAACCGCCCTGGGAATAGATCGTGATTTGTCCATCTTCCAGTTCGCTGATCAGTTCCGTTTTATATGTTTCCTTACGCTCGTCGAACATTTTAAGCGCGTCGGTTTTGGAAATATTTTTCCGTTGGATCGGTTCTTTTTTTGCTGCAAATTCCAGCATTGAGGCTTCGATTCTGGCGAAGTCGCTGTCGGTGATGGTCTGGTCGCCAAGGTCGACGTCGTAATAAAATCCGTTTTCGATGGCGGGGCCAATGCCGAATTTGACGCCCGGATATAAATGCTGTAAAGCTTCGGCCATCAGGTGAGCACTTGAATGCCAGTATGTATGCTTTCCTTCTTCGTCGTCCCATTTGAGCAGTTGGAACGTGGCGTCCTGTGACAGTGGGCGGTTCAAATCCCAGACTTCACCATTCACTTTGGCGGCCAGTACGCTTTCGGACAGGCGCGAACTGATACTTTCCGCTATCTGCAACGAAGTAGTGCCTTCGGAATATTCTCTGACGGAATTATCCGGAAATGTTATTTTTATCATCGTCTTATGAAACTGTTCTTTTAATTCAGGATGCAAAGATAGTAAATAAATTGTGAAGATGTTACAGTAAAATTTGGCGAAATAAAAGATTTTTTGTTTTTATACGCTTTTGTTCTCCGCATTTTTGTCTGTCTCAGTTTACAGTCATTCTTTTGATAATGCTGTATGCGTTCAGAATGCCCAGTTCGCCGGCTTTGCTCAGGTCGGCTATTCCTCGGGGTGCGTCGCCCATGGAGAGGCGAGCCAGGCCGCGGTTGAAATAAGCTTCGGCAAACTCGGGGTCGCGCAGGATGGCTTCGTTGTAGTCGATGATGGCAGCCCTGAAGTCGTGTTGTACGCAGCGCATGTTCCCGCGATTGTAGTACGAATAGACAAATTCCGGATTTTGTTGTATGACAATATTATAATCCATTATTATCTGTTCGTGACCGTGCTCTTCCTGTATGTTTTTTGTATCTTTGCCGGTAGAAAGCGAAGGGACAGATTGATTTTTACCGAACTGTATACTCATCGAATTCAGGTCTTCGTAGGATGTCGCCGACTGCGAACGGCTGTACTCTATTTGTTTATAACGGACTACGGCGCGGTTGAAATAAGCCTGCGTGTAAGCAGGATTCAGTTCTATCGTACGGTCAAAGTTGCGGATGGCTTCGGCGAAATCCTGCACCAGCATAAAGTCGAGAGCGCGTCCGAAATAATAGTCGGCAATGTCCGGTTCGCGTTCGATTTTTGCGGAGTAGTCGTTGATCGACGCAAAGTGCGCCGCAATCTGCTCTTCGGTCAGGGCTGCTTCCTGATTGGTGATAAGCAGCTGCCACATTAGAGCCCTGCGTGCGTTGAACGATTCAAGCGATTTGTCGTAATACACTTTCTCGCCGAATCGGTCGCCTTTTTCGTAATAGGTCAGAACGAACGACGGTTCGAGGTCGACACGTACATTGCGATCCTGTACGCGTCCGCGTATTTCGCTGTTGTATTTTCGTTTTTGTTCTTCTTCTTTGTCATATACAACCAGTCGGTTGAATTTGTCGATATTTTTGTCGGATTGCTGACGTGTTTTTTCTTCTTCCGTCTGGCCTTGTCCGGTTCTGTTCGGCGTAGCGGTTTCGTTGCGACTGTTTTTCTCTTCGAGGCTGAGGGCTGTCCAGTAATCCCGGTCTGCTCCTGCGGCGTCGTTTAATTTTCGTTTGGCTTCCGCACGGCTGAAATATCCGGGGATGAAGTTCGGATACTGTTCGAGTACGACATTGAAATCGAATACAGCACTTGTAAATTCTCCGATTTCCATGTTGAGCAGGGCACGGTTGTAGTATGCCATGAAATTGTTGGGTTCATGTTCGATGACGACGTCAAAATCTTCGATGGCGCGGTTGTTATCTCCCACCTGAAAACGCAGCAGCCCGCGGTTGAACCGGGCTATCAGATTGTAGCTGTCCATGGCTATAACCTGGTCGTAATCAGCCATTGCTCCGCGCAAGTCGTTCATTTCGTAGCGCACCAGCCCGCGATTGATGTAGTAGCCGCTTTCGCGCGTATTGAGGCGAATGGCTTCGTTCAGGTCTGCTAATGCTTCCTTCAAACGACCTGTCTGGTATAGCAGAATCGCCCTGTTGCCGTAACAGGGGGCATAATAGGGATCAATGTCAACAGCCCTGTTCAAGTCGGCCATGGCAAGAGTCGTGTCGCCTTTTTCCAGATACATGACTCCACGCGTCAGGTATCCCAGCGACAGTTTTGGATAAGCGCTAATCAGTTCGCCAAAAGCTATTTCCGCTTCGTCGTAGTTTTTATTTTGCAAATAGGCAATCGCCATGTTTGCCATCATTGGGCGGTCGCTGGGGCGGAGTTCCAGCCCTCTTTTGTAGTCGCTGATGGCCTCTTCATACTTCTCCATGCTTTGCCGGGCGATGCCGCGCGCGTAATATGCTTGCGTATAAAAGGGATTGCGGGCAATGCAGAGCGAGCAGTCTTCTTCGGCGCCCTGGAAATCGTCGAGGCTCAGTTTGGCTACTGCACGGTAGAAATAAGGCTCTGCTATCCACGGCTTTGAGCGAATAACCTGATTGAAATACTGGATAGACAATACGTAATCTTCGAAATACAGCGCATTCCGCCCGACAGTCAGTACGCGGTCGGTATTTACCTGCGCTTCAAGAGAGAACGCAGACAGTACGACGCTGAAGAAAAGTATCGTTTTTTTTATCATTTTTTAGAGGGCTTGATCCGATACGCGCATGATGCCGTACCTTTGATTATACTGTTCAGTTTTCCTTTATTCAATTGTTTGCGAATAGGAGAGATATGGTCTATCAGCATTTCGCCGTTCAGATGTTCACATTCGTGCAGCACGACACGCGCCGTAAAATTTTCCAGTATTTCTTCCTGTGCGGCAAAATCTTCGTTCAGATATCTGACGCGTATTTTGGCGGCACGCTCTACTTTTTCGTGTATGCCGGGAAAGCTCAGGCATCCTTCTTCCTGAACAATGGTTTTGTCGCTTTTTTCAATAATATCCGGATTAATCATTACACGTTTGAAGTTTTTACATTCGGGATAATCTTTTTTCAGCGCATCGGTATCGATAACCAGCAGACGGATAGAATGTCCTATTTGCGGGGCGGCCAGCCCGACGCCTTCCGCGTGGTACATTGTTGCGAACATGTCGGCAATCAGTTGCTTTATGTCCGGATAGTCCACGTCGATCTCGTGCGTTTTTTCCCGCAAAACCGGTTGGCCGTATGTGTAAATAGGTAATATCATATTTTATATTTTATTATATTTTATACTTTCCAGATAGGACTGAAGGATGAGCACTGCGCTTATTTCGTCGACCATTCCTTTGTCCTGTCGTTTCTTTTTTTTCAATCCGCCGTCGATCATGATCCGGTGCGCCATTACGGATGTGAAGCGTTCGTCGCAATAGACAGTCCGAATATCAGGCAGTTTATTATGCAGGTGTTTTACAAACGATTCCACATATTTCCAGTTATCCGACGGCTCGTTGTTCATTTGTTTGGGATATCCTACCACAAATAAATCGACCGGTTCACGTGCCACATAATCAGTCAGATAGTCGACTACTTTGCAGCTTGGCACGGATGTCAAGCCATTGGCAATCAACTGCAACGTATCGGTCGCAGCCAGTCCGGTACGCTTCCGGCCGTAATCAATGGCAACAATTCTTCCCATAAGTAAGGTGCAAAGATAGTAAAAAATAAGAAACCGGATGACAAGGTATGTTAATAAGCGTTTTTTTCACCTTTAAACATGTTTACTACGGTGACGAAAACAATTTTCAAGTCCAGGAAAAACGACCAGTTTTCGAGATACCAGACGTCGCGTTTCACACGTCCTTCCATCTGTTCGAGCGTGCGGGTTTCACCTCTGTAACCCATGATTTGCGCCCATCCCGTGATGCCCGGCTTCACAAGATGACGCACCATGTATTTATCTATTAATTTGGAATACAGCTCGGTATGTTTTAGCATGTGGGGGCGTGGTCCTACGACCGACATGTCGCCGAGCAGTACGTTGACGAATTGTGGAAATTCGTCGAGGTTCGTTCTGCGTAGAAAACTGCCGATTTTTGTTGTGCGCGGATCGTCTTTTACTGCTTGTATAACGTCGGCGTCTTCGTTCATTTTCATCGTCCTGAACTTGTAACATTCAAATACTTGTCCGTAGATGCCCGTCCGTTTTTGTTTGAAAAGAATGGGGCCTTTGGAACTTAACTTTATCAGAGAGCCGGCGATGATGTAAAGCGGCGGGTAAAACACAATCAGCACCAGCAACGAGAAAACGATGTCGAATGTCCGCTTCAAAAAACGGTTGTATGGCGACTGCAACGGTTCGTTGCGAGGCGAAAGCAAAGGAACGGATTCGAGAAAATCCAGTACCATGCTCTTTTTTATGTTCCTGTAAAATTCAGGAATGATATAAAACCGGATCATGTTTTTTTCGGCAAACAGGAGCAGGTCGGATATTTTCTCGCTGTTGTAGCCGGGTATCGTACAATAAATTTCGTCTATTTCGTGCCCGGCGACAAATTCGCTCAACTCATCGATTCGCCCCAGATAGTTCGGCAGGATACCTTTAAGCCGTTCGTTATCATCGAAAAATCCCAATACGTTAAATCCGTACGACAGATCGGTTTTGATGACGCGATACAGTTCCATCCCGTTTTTTCCTGCACCTACAATAATGATATTCTTTGAGTTATATCCTTTTCGGCGATATTCTTTAATTGCTATGCGTATCAGTACGCGCCATATTGTGAAACTCAGCGCCATCACAATATAATATATGATAAAGAACATGAACAGGCTGCTGCCCTGCTTCAGGAAATCAATGCATGTAGCAAAGAGAATGGTCTGGATGGTAATCAGCGTAAACGAGCGTTGTACGATTTTGTCCAGATAGACGACAGATCGATGCAGTTGAATGGGCACAAAGTAGAGTGCGAAGAAATAGCAGAAATTCAATATCAGGATGATTTCCTTAAGATTATACAGGTTAACGCCCGTATACCCCTTCATCTTGTAGTAAACAGTTATAAACAGGATATTTAATATTAGTAAATCGCCTGTGCCGATAATCCATTGAAGAAACTCACCTTGTCTGTTTTTTTGTTCCATTATCTTCTAAAAATCTCACAAAAGTAGAGAATATTTTAGAGGAAAAAAAATGCGTTTTGAACAAAGTGAATGATTTGGATGTCGATAATGACGGTTGTGCGGCGTCTTTTATGCTGTAGCAATCATATTATCAGACGATTTTGCAAGGGAAAATATCTGAAAATTTTTGTGAAACAAGATTATCCGTTTTTCGAGAATCGGTTACAGCCTAACCACTGTAACCGTTTTTCCGGCAAAGTTTCTTTTTGCATGTACAGTTTTACCGTTCTCAGGTGATACCGGTCTCCCCGTTTCGTGCATTTTTGCTATGAAATAAAGTTGATTTGCAAAAACTATGCTTATATTTGCGCAATAAATTTAAAATTTCAAAGGATGAAGACAGTAATTAGGTTATTAGCATTGGTTTGCTTGTTTCCATGTCTGTTGCAGGCTCAAAACAGGACATTTCATGATTTTACAGTGAAAACGATTGATGGCGAGGATTTTTCACTTTCGGAACTGAAGGGGCGAAAGGTGCTGGTCGTCAATGTAGCGTCCAAGTGCGGGTTGACGCCGCAGTATGAACAACTGCAATCGCTGTACGAGAAATACAGGGACCGAAATTTTGTGATAGTCGGTTTCCCGGCGAACAATTTTGGTCAGCAGGAGCCGGGAACGAACGACGAAATAAAAGCGTTTTGCACGCTTAACTACGGCGTTACTTTCCCGATGATGCAAAAAATTTCCGTAAAGGGCGAAGATATGGCGCCGCTGTATAAATGGCTCACACAGAAAAGCGAAAACGGCAGTGAGGATGCCGAAGTGACGTGGAACTTTCAGAAATTCCTGATAGATGAAAATGGTCGGTTAGTGAAATCTCTTCCTCCTAAAACCGTTCCTCTTTCCGAAGATATCGTATCCTGGATAGAGGAGAAACCGTAAAACTGTCATTTTTTGACTGTTCCGATTATTTTTGCAATTAAGTCGCTTCGCTTTATTCTGCGTAGAATCTGCAGGATTTGTTTGCGTGCTTCGGGAAGGCGCCAGAAGAAAAAGATTCGTTGCGCGAGTTTTTCATCCTGTGTTTTGGCGCATGGCACGGGTTGCAAAGTATACGGATGCAGTCCTGTGTAATAGATTTCCGTCGCCAAAGTCATGGGAGTAGGAGTGAAATCCTGTACCTGTTCGAGAAGGAGGTGCATTTTTTTCGTTTTGACGGCCAGTTCCGCCATGTCGTTTTCCGTACATCCGGGATGACTTGAGATAAAGTACGGTATCAGTTGCAGGTTTAAACCTTTCGCCCTGTTGATGCGGTCGAAAATCAGTTTGAACTGTTCGAATTGGTGAAACGCAGGCTTGCGCATCATTTGCAGCACGCCGTCTTCCGTATGTTCGGGAGCAACTTTCAACCGCCCCGATACGTGGTGAGTTATCAGTTCTTCCATATATTCTCCGGCAGATTGGCACCATGCCTTTTCCGTGTATGCATGCAAAAGCAGGTCGTAGCGGATACCGCTGCCGATAAACACTTTTTTGATTGCCGGCATCCGGCGAACAGTTCTGTACAAATCGAGTAGCGGCGCATGGTCGGCATGCAGGTTTTTACATACCGACGGTGCGGTGCAGGACGTTTTTTTACATTTCCGGCAGATGCTTTCGTCCTTTCCACGCATTTGATACATATTGGCGGACGGACCGCCAAGATCGCTTATATAGCCTTTGAAATCGGGCATTTTGCATATCCGGCCGATTTCTCCCAGTATCGAGCGGCGACTGCGCGATGTGATGAATTTACCCTGATGCGCCGAGATGGTACAAAATGAGCATCCGCCGAAGCACCCTCTGTGGATGTTGACGGAAAATTTAATCATCTCGTATGCCGGAATGGTTTTGCCCGCGTATTTCGGGTGCGGCATGTGTGTATACGGCAAATCGAAGGAAGCATCCAGTTCGGCTTCCGTCATGGGCGGGCAGGGAGGATTGACGACGATTGCCTGCTGTTTGGTTCGCTGTATGATGCGCGACGAATGGTATCTGTTCGATTCCTCTTCGATTGTTTTGAAGTTTATTGCCTGTTTGCGCTTGCTTTTCAAACATTCATCGAACGGAAACAGTTCGATGTCGCCGGCCGAAACTTCCACGTGGCTTGCAAGATAAGCTGTTTGCGGAATATCTTTCAATTGGGAGAACGGAATACCTTCGCGCAGTTTGCGTACCAGTTCGCGAACAGGCTTTTCACCCATGCCGTAGATCAGCAGGTCGGCGGGGCTGTCGGCCAGAATACCGGGGCGGAGACAGTTCTGCCAGTAATCGTAGTGCGCCAGCCGTCGCAGCGACGCTTCGATGCCTCCCAGTACGACTGGCGTTTCGGGGAAAAGTTTTTTCAGGATGCAGGCATAGACAATGCTTGGATAATCAGGCCTCAGACGTGGCTGTCTGTCGGGCGAATAAGCGTCGTCGCTTCGTAGCCGCCTGTTTGCCGTATAGTGGTTGACCATTGAATCCATTGCGCCGGGCGCAATCCCGAAGAAAAGACGCGGCGTGCCTAACTTTTTGAAATCCCGGTAGTCGCCCCGCCAGTCGGGTTGCGGAACGATGGCTACGCGCAGCCCTTCGTCTTCGAGTACACGGCCGATGACTGCTGCGCCGAACGAAGGATGATCGACGTAGGCATCGCCGCTGAACAGTATCACATCCAGACAGTCCCAGCCGCGGAGTTCGACTTCTTTTTTTGTCGTCGGCAGCCAGTCCGTCAATTCTGCTTTTTTTATTCCGACATCCCTTCCCATACAAAACAGCCGGGAAAATGAAGTGTTTTCTTCGCCTCGAACAGCCCGAAAACGGATGATCCCGAACCGGACATCGACGCATATACGGCGTCTTGTGCGTAGAGTTTGTCCTTGATCTTGCCGATGACGGGATAGCGTTTGAAAATGCTTGGTTCGAAATCGTTTACGAGATATTCTTTCCATTCCGGAACGGGACGGGATATAATTTCGAGCAGCGGACGAGCCGGTTTCGCCGGTTCGACAAGTGAATAGGCTTCACGCGTAGAGACGGACACGTCGGGTTTGACGATGTATAGCATGTAGCCTTTCAGCGACAGGGACAAAGGTTCAAACACATTACCTGTGCCGGTGGCGAGCACCGGTTTGTTACGGATGAAAAACGGACAGTCCGCCCCGATGGCCGCAGCCGTTTCTTCCAGTTCACGGTCGCTGATATTCAGTTCTGCGAACGCATTCAGCAGCTTCAGCATAAAAGCGGCGTCTGCCGATCCTCCGCCCAGACCTGCGCCGAAAGGGATGTTTTTTTTCAGATAGACGGCCAGCGGCGGTATGACGTATTTTTCCTCCAGTGCACGAAGCGCTTTCATGACCAGATTGTCTTCAGGCGCGACGTCCGGCCGTATACCGCTCTGTGTGAATGATGTTTTGCCCGCGTGAACAACTTCCAGCGCATCCCTCAGCGGAACGGGATAGAAAACCGTTTCGATGTCGTGGTAACCGTCCTGCCGTTTGCCCTGCACGTGAAGGCCCAGGTTAATTTTTGCGTTCGGGAAGCAAATCATGCAGTCGAGAACTAATGATTGGGTTTGCGATGTTTTCCGTGTCCGTTTTTCGGTCGGAAGGACTCTTTGCTTTTCGAACGTGCCGGTTTTGCGCCACGCGGGTTGGCCGGCCTTCTTCCACGCATTCGTCCTCTGTTTTTTTCGGGTTCGTAGGCTGGGACTTCTCCGAACGAAGGGTCGACGGGAATCTTGTAAATTGTTTTGCCCAGGAATGTTTCGATTTCCTTGAAGCGGCTTTGTTCTTCCAGTCCGACGAAAGTGATGGCTACGCCTTCGCCGTTTGTTCCGCGCGCTGTCCGGCCGATGCGGTGCACGTAATCTTCCGGGTCGTTCGGAATGTCGTAGTTGATCACGAGGCTGATGTCGGTTATGTCGATACCTCGCGCGACCACGTCTGTTGCTACAAGTATGTCCGTGTGTCTGTTTTTGAAGTCTTTCATCACCTGTTCGCGTTCCGGCTGGTCAAGGTCGGAATGCATGGCGCGTACATTAAATTCCAGACGTTGCAGAGTGACGGCCAGTTCCTTGACTTTCATTTTCGAAGACGAGAAAATGATCACGCGCTGCGAATTGCTTTGCTTGAACAGATGTCGCAGGATGGGCAATTTCTGAGCCTCGTAGCAGATATATGCCGATTGCAGGATAGATTCGGGTGGCCGTGCGATGGCAATTTTTATTTCTACCGGGTCTTTGAGTATCGTTTGTGCCAGTTTTTTGATTTTGGAAGGCATTGTCGCCGAAAACATGATAACCTGGCAATTCGCGGGTAGATGTTTGTATATCTGCATTATATCGTCGTAAAACCCCATGTCCAGCATGCGGTCTGCCTCGTCGAGAATAAAAAACGAGGTTTGCGAAAGATCTACGCTTCCCATGTTCAGATGGCTCAGCAGCCGTCCGGGAGTAGCAATCACAATGTCGGCGCCCATCCGCAGGCCACGTTCCTGCTGGGAGTAGGCAATGCCGTCTGTTCCGCCGTAAACGGCTACGGCCGAGACCGGAACGTAGTAGGAAAATCCTTCGATTTGCTGGTCGATTTGTTGTGCCAGTTCGCGTGTGGGCGACATAATGACGGCGTTGATAGCGTCGGCCGGATGTCCACCTTTGCTCAGTTCGTTGAGGACAGGCAACACGTAGGCGGCCGTCTTGCCCGAGCCGGTTTGTGCGAAACCCATGATGTCTTTCCCTTCCAGAATAGGAGGGATCGACATCTCCTGTATGGGTGTCGTTTCTTCGAAGTGCATGGCGTAAAGTCCGTCCAGTATGGCATCTTCCAGATTCAGTTCATCAAATTTCATGAATACGTAAAATTAATATTATGTATGTCGTCTTTTTTTTGTTGAGAAAAACGACGTGCAAAGTTACGCATTATTTTATAGACAGCAAAGGATGGGGAAAATAACCCGGGGTAAACGTATGAAATTATCATTATTCCGCCTGCCCTAAAGGCAATATTTTCATAACCGCAGGTCAGCGACCTGCGGAGAATGTATGTCGGCAGCTACCCAAATATCCTTATCTGACGGGACATAGCCACATGGCATGTGGAGACGCTGTTCATCGCGTCTCCCGTTCGGACGGAGTTCTGCCTCATACATACAGGTGATTCAAAGTCAACAGATGCAGAGGAGATGTTGACGGTCTCAGCCTCCAATCCGGTCGTGTTGCGCACCCTGTACCCTGTCAGTCCTGCGCCAAAGCAACAAATTCCCACTCAAAACGATTGTCCGGGTAAACCGTCAGTAACCGGAAGCCGGCAGGTCGTTCGTCAAAGTTCCGGCTGGTGGTTTCACCGTTCAACACGGTAATAGCGCCAGAGGTTCGTTGAACTGTTCGATGGATATGTCCGGCCAGCCAGACAAAAACGCCGTTCTTTTCGCACTGCATGAGCAAATCGCTGCGCAGGGAAACCGGTAAGTTAAAATATTCGTCCGGTTCATCTATGAATGTGACGAAAGGAGGAATATGGGTCACCATGACAACGGGCTGTCCTTTTCTTTTCGCCAGTTCCAGGCTCTCGTGCAGTTTCCGGCGATGACTGTCCTGCTCGCTTTGAGGCGCTTCCCTCCACAGCTGGGAGTTGGCGGAAATGAGATATTTTCCTTTACAATCCATTGTTTGGAAATCGTCTCCGAAAATTGAACGGTAACGTTTCAGTCCTTCGGCTGTGACGGGATCCGGCAGATCGTGGTTGCCTGCAGTCAGGACAACAGGCGGGTGCAATTCAAATTGTCGCACCCGTTAAGCCGCCCTTATAGCAGGCATTTTAAGAAAGTCTATAACTTTCGCCCATTGTCTGTTCATGGAAATAATCCTTAGTCGCAGCATATTTT
>JAISXP010000062.1 GCA_031270465.1 Tannerella sp.
GAAAAGACCGTCCGCGAACTCTGGCGTCCGGGACTGAAACTGATCGTGGTAACGTATTGCCCCACTCCGGAAGAACAGGAACGGGCGTATGATGTGATTCATGAGATTTGCTGCTAATGCGAAGCAAATCCGTCTCGCGACGGGCTGAAACGATCCGGCCGTTTTCTCCTGTGTTTTTGACGGAACAGGGATACATGTTCTCAACCGAAAATCGACACAGTCAAATGCACCCCGGCAATGTATTGATCGCCTTGTCGACATGCTTCCGACGGAAGCCTTTGAATCTTTGAATTGTTGAATGGAAAAGGAAATGTGGGACTTCGGATTACCGCAGGTTATATTCCATCCCTGTAACGATAAATTCGGTACGGCGGTTGATTTGGTCGGCCGCATCCTGCTGTTCGGGAGTCAGTGATTCGACAAAGACTTCGTCCAGCGTCACACCTTCGGAGAGGAATCCGTAAATTTTCGCGATTTTTGCGGTAACCTCTTTCGGGACGGTTTTTCCGTAACCTTTTGCCGTGAGGCGCGCCCGGTCGATACCGGCCTCTATCAGATAGTCGACGACCGACTGTGCGCGTCGCTGCGCCAGTTTCTCGTTGTATGCGTGCGAGCCTTTACGGTCGGTATGCGCCCCCAGTTCGATGGTTACATGCGGATTGTCGTTCAATATCTTGATGAGTTTGTCGAGCGCCTCTTTCGATTCCGGGCGCAGATCAGCCCTGTCATAAGCGTAAAAGATGTTTTCCACAACCACAGGTTTGTCGACAGGCGAAAGGTAGAAATCCACGTAATACGTTTCATTTCTTTCTTCCGCATCGGTTTTGAGTTCGAAGTTCTGATTCAGGAAATCGGGTGCGCTTGCCATCATGACGTAACTGATGTCGCGCTCCAGTTCCACGCGATACGAGCCGTCGGGTTTGACGGGAACTCTCACGTTCAGCCCGTCTTTTCCGACGATATGCACCACTGCGTTTTCGACCGGATTTTCGTCTGCGTCGGACACGTATCCTTCAATGAAAACCGTCACGACCGGATACGTGAAAGAGTAAATGTGATCCCAGCCACGAGCGTCGTTGCGGTTCGACGAGAAGAAGCCCGTTTCGTCCTTTCCGGCAAAGGTAATCCCGAAATCGTCGGCATTCGAGTTAATGGGTACGCCCATGTTTGTGACATGCCACTTGCCGAGGCTGTCCAGCGTCGCCTTGAAAATATCCAGCCCACCCAGCCCCGGATGACCGTTGGAGGCAAAATAGATGGTTGCAGAATCGCGGACGTAAGGGAACATTTCGTCGCCTTCGGTATTGATTTCCTGACCGAGGTTTTCCATACCACCGAAATCGTTTGCCCCGACTAATCGTGTGCGAAACAAATCCTTGCCGCCATATCCGCCAACAGCGTCCGTGACGAAATACAGGTATTTGCCATCGGGCGAAGCTGCCGGATGAGCCAGCAGTGTGACGGAATCCCTGACGATTTGTGTACGTTGCCCCTTGCTCCATAATGCTCCGCTGCGGGTGGAGTAATAGATTTCGGCCGTACGCGGGTCGACCGCATCGTCCGGGCAGTATGTATAATACATCGTATTCCAGTCGCTCGAAAACGATGGAGTGCCTTCGTCGAAATCGCTTATCACGGCGTCCGTCACTTCTTCGGGTTTCTGCCAGTTGCCCTGCTCATCTTTTTTGGAAACGTATAATGCATTGTTATTCATGCCGGTGATGGCATTGACAGAATCTTTGTGGACAACACCTCGCGTGGAATTGAAGTAAAGCTGGTCGTATTTTTCGCCGTACAGCATCGGGCAGAACTCACTCCGGCGGGAATTTAATATATCCATTCCGGCGACCTGATAGAGTGTCGGCCGGTCGAGCCACTGTGCAGCCGCTTCACATCCGGCTATTCCGTTGAGTGCTACAGCGCTGTTCGGCACATACGTCAAATATTCGCTGTAATGTTTGAGAGCATCCGCATAGCGTCCGTTCCGGTGATACACCTGCCCGAGCCGCAAGTACAGCGTGCTGTCAGGGTAATCGTAACGCACGGCGTTCATATAGGCGCTAATGGCGCGTGGCACATTGCCGACAAGGCGGTTACAGTCGCCCATACGGAACGCAATGTATGAACGCAATTCCTTTTGGTCGGGCTTCGTCTTTCGATACAGTTTGCGATATATCTCGGATGCAGCATAATATTCACCCATGCGCTGCTTTTCTTCCGCATCGCTCAATTTGACGGACTTGCATCCGAAAAGCAGACAAACAGCCATGCCTGCACATGCATATTTCGTAAAATGTCGATTCATATAATCGTTATCACTCAGTTTATCCGAGTTCGAAACCGGCAAACGTTATGCTGACAACTGAATACTTGTCTTGTTTGCGTACCCGAAACTCCGGCTATCCGTTTAACGGAAAAAGGCGGCAGTTATTGTATGGACTGATATGTTTCAGGAGGATACGGGAGGTTTTGCAAATACTCTGTCCCAATTGCAAAATTATTACAGTTGTATAAAATCAGGCTACCTGTCAGGGGCATTCAGAGTAAATACCGGTTTGAGCCTCGACGAAGTGCAGTTTGTCGGAAACAGGCGGGCAATCAGTCGGGTCGAAAACAGACTGGCGTTCGGACGTGCAGAGCCTGCGGTCGATCGAAGGATACAGGGCGGCAGACATACTGAAATATATCCCGATCCCGCGGGTGAACGCCGACCCCGTAAGCGCCATATACAAAAGCAGCTATTCACCCCGTTCCGAGTTTCAAAACATAGCCTCTCGTACATGTGGACAATGGATACGCTGAAGAGCAAGCCTGCGAATCATTCGACAGTCCGGAGGGTCACTCGCCCCTCCCCGCCCCTTCCGAAAAAAAACAAAAAAAAAGAAGCGCCCTCCACCCTTTCGGGGGACTGACGCTCCTTCGTTCAGGTCGGCAGCTACCTACTCTCCCGCTTTTACGCAGTACCATCGGCGTGACGGGGCTTAACTTCTCTG
>JAISXP010000095.1 GCA_031270465.1 Tannerella sp.
CGCCTCCCCTGCGCATCTCCATGCAGCAGAGGATGCCGTCGAACCTGGAAGATGGTGCGTGGATTGCAGCGAACCGCATAGAGCTTTGGAAACCGTCCGAAACGGCGATTATCATTTGCGACATGTGGGACAGGCACTGGTGTGACGACGCGACGGCGCGTGTGGCCGAAATGGCGCCTGCTATGAACGAAGTGCTTACAATTGCCCGCGAAAAAGGTGTGAAGATTGTTCATGCGCCGAGCGATTGTATCGACTTCTACAAAGACCATCCTGCGCGGAAAGCGGCGACGAAGTACAAAAACGGAAAAATCGCCGCTTTGGCCAACGGGGATAAACTCCCGTCGGAACAAGATGCCGAATGGCCCGTAGACCAGTCGGACGAAGGTTGCGAAAACAAAGACTGCAAACCTCACCGCGCATGGTCGAAACAAATCGACGCGCTGACGATTACCGACAACGACCTTATCAGCGATTCCGGCGCCGAAATCGGGGCGTATTTCAAGAAAAAGGGTATCAAAAATGTGATTCTGGTGGGCGTGCATACCAACATGTGCGTCATCGGGCGTTCGTTCGGTCTCCGCGCCATGAAGCGGATGGGCATGAATGTCGTGCTGATGCGCGATATGACTGACCTGATGTATAACCATGAAAGGGCACCCTTTGTCGACCATTTCTCCGGCCTCGACCTGATAGAGGAGTACATCGAAACGTATGTTTGTCCCACGATTGCGTCCACCGATTTTACCGGCAGGAAACAGTTCAAGTTCAAGGGTGACAAACGTCCGCGCGTGGCTTTCCTGACCGCCGAGAGCGAGTACCGCGCCAACCAGCGCCTGGCGGAATTTGCCCATGAACTGACGTTAAAAAATATTCATTGCGACTTTGCACTCGGCCTCCCCACCATGGGCGAAGCCAAAAAGGACGCCGATGCGAACCTCAAGGCCGAATATGCCGCTTACGGGATGCCCATCGACACCGACGGGAAAACCGCTGTTCCGACGCGCCACAACCTCGAAAACCTCCAGATACTGGAAGATGCCGACTTGGCTGTTTTCTTCATCCGTCGCCGGGCGCTCGAACCCGAAAAGATGCAGGCTGTCAAGGATTATGTAGCAAGCGGACGTTCGGTACTGGGACTGCGCACCGCCTCGCACGCTTTCGACGCTAAGGGCAATGTGCCCCGTGACGGCGGAGGTATTGAGGCAGCAAAAGAAAACGCTGCCGGGTTTCTGTCTCAGTGGCCCGAATTTGACGAACAGGTACTGGGCGGCAACTACCAGGGGCACTACGGACATCTGAATACGGGCACGGACATCACCCTCGTCCCCGGCATGGACAATCATCCCGTATTGAAAGGCGTGACGCCGTTCAACAGTCCGAACTGGCTCTACAAAAACCGTCCGCTCCGTACCGGCAAGGCGCAGGTACTGCTGCTCGGCAGCAATCCCGGCGTACCGGACGAGCCTGTGATGTGGACGAATGGCAAAAACGTGATATACACTTCGCTCGGACACTGGGACGACTGGAAAATCGAAAGTTTCCGCACCCTGATGTTCAACTCCGTAAACTATTTACTGAAACTTGAAAAATAAAACCTCATCATGAACAGACGAAATTTTATCAAACAGGGCGTATTGGCCTCCGCAAGCATCGGACTGGGGGCGAACGCCATCTTCGGATCCGCTTCGTGCGTGGGAGCCAATGACCGGATTGTCCTGGCGATTGTCGGCGTCGGCGGTCGCGGAATGGGATGCATCATCAACTGCTGTAAAATCAATGAAAACGTAGTGGTAAAAACCGTATGCGACGTGAACCGCACCAAGCTGGCGAACGCCGTCAACAGCATCGAAAAGGAACTGGGATACCGCCCGGGACATACGGAAAACATGAAGGAGATTTTCGACGACAAAGACGTGGATGCCGTATGGGTCTCCACGCCGGAACACTGGCACAGTCTGGCTGCAATTTGGGCCTGCCAGGCGGGAAAAGATGTGTATGTGGAAAAAAATCCTACGATAAACATCTTCGAAGGCAGAAAACTTGTCGAAGCGGCGAAGAAATACAACCGCATTGTGCAGGTCGGATTCCAGAACCGGAGTGCGCCGTACGGTTTCTCCGCCCGCGACTACATCCGCAGCGGCAAGCTGGGCAAGATTGTCACCGTGAAATGCTACAACATGCTCGGCGGCGGCAAATGGGACGAAGCGCCCGAAACGCCCGTACCGGCTTGGCTCGACTGGGACAAATGGCTCGGTCCGGCACCCATGCGTCCGTTCAGTCCGTCGATTGTCGACGAGAACAGCCGCGGCGGATGGCTCAGCTACTGGGCGTACAGCGGCGGCGGACTGGCTGACGATGCCTCGCACGTGATGGACCTTTGCCGCCTTGTCATCGGCGACCCGCCGCATCCGAAATCGGTGTATGGCTGGGGTGGCAACCATATCTTCGGCGGCACGCGCGAGACGCCCGAATTTCAGTCCATCGTGTATGACTTCGGCGAGTTCACCCTGAGCTGCGACAACGCCTGCGCGACGAACTATATGACCAAAACGCCCGGCGACATCCGCATGGACAAGACCCGTTTCCCGAACTGGCGCAACAACTCGACGCGCACCGAAATCTACGGAACCGAAGGTTTGATGTATCTCGGACGGCATGGCGGCGGCTGGCAGGTGTTAGGCCCCAACAATGAAATCGTTGCTGAAGACGGCGGTGTTTTCCCTGACCGGGAGCACCAACTTAATTTCATCGAATGTCTCCGCACGCGCAAAACGCCCAACGGCGAAGTGGAAGAATGTCACCGCAGCGCCACGCTCGTCCATCTCGGGAACATCGCTTACCGGGTCGGAAACAAACAGCTCCTGTTTGACCCGCAGACGGAAAAGTTTACGAACAGCGAGCCGGCAAACGTCCTGGCGCGCGGAAGTTACAGAAAAGGTTACGTTATCCCTGAAAAAGTATGATGACCCGGAGCGCAAACAACAAGACCGTCCTTGCCCTCATCGGCGCGGGCGGCCGGGGAACGCAGGTGATTCTCGGCATGAAGCAGCACACTGCGGGGGTAGAGGTGAAATACGTCTGCGACGTGGACAATGAACGTGGCGGCAGCGTCATCAGCGAGCTGGAGAAGTTGCAGGGCTACAAACCTAAACGCGAAACGGACATGCGGCGCGTCTTTGACGACCGGGATGTGGACGCCGCAGTCATCACCACACCCGAACACTGGCATGCGCCGGCGACGATTTGGGCCTGTCAGGCCGGCAAGGACGTATATGTGGAAAAGAATGTCTGCCTTTCGAGCGAAGAAGGCCGGAAAATGATAGAGGCGGCCGCACGCAACAAACGGATTGTCCAGTGCGGCACGCAAAACCGTAGCGCCGACTACGCTTTTTCGGCGCGGGAATACATCGCTTCCGGCCGGCTGGGCGCCATCGTTACCGTGAAGGCGTACTGCATGTTGCCGGGTACACGCGAATGGATCCTGAAACCGGACAGTCCGGCGCCGGAAGGGCTGGACTGGGACCGGTGGCTGGGGCCTGCCGAACAGGTGCCGTACAACGTGTCCCGCCACAGGGCGTGGTCGGACTGGTGGGCTTATTCGGGTGGTGGCGCCATGTCGGGCGATGCGTCGCACGTCATCGACCTGGCGCGGATGGTGCTGGGTGACCCGCTTTTGCCCAATGCAGTGTATTGCGCCGGCGGACGGGTGATTTTCAACGACCGCCGCGACATTCCCGACAACCAGACGGTTGTCTTCGATATGGAAAAGTATCCCATCAGCCTCGAATCGTCGCAATATGGAAATTACATGTACAAGACGCCGCAGGAGGTGCGCTTCAGCGATAAATTTCCCGAATGGCGCAACAATGCCACGCGGATTGAAATCTACGGCACCGACGGAGTGATGTTTCTCGGGCGGCATGGTGGCGGGTGGCAGGTGTTTGGGCAGGACTGGGAACTGCTGGCGCAGGCGACGGGTTACTTCCCCGACGAGGCGCATCACCGCAATTTCATCGACTGTATCCGTTCGCGGAAAACGCCCAACGCGCCTGTCGAACAGGGCGTCCTGAGCGCCGCCATGATTAACCTGGCCAACCTGTCGTACCGTTCGGGAAAGCGGCTGGTCGGGATTGACCCGCAGACGGGCGCCATCACCGGCAACCCGGAGGCGGCGGCGTTGGACAAACGAACATACAGGACAGGATATGAGTTGTGAGAAAAACGGACGGGATAGCGGTCTGCGGATGCGGAAAATCATCATGATTTCGGCTGCACTGGCGCTGCTGGCAGCCGGCGGCGTGGCATGGCAAGTGATTGAACGCACGAACAACCGGGTGCAGGTGGAGGTCAATGTCCATATCAACAGGGAGGCGATTTATCTCTCCGTCTACGCCGAGCCGCCCCAGTTTGCCGTCTGGCTGGAGAACACGGAAACGGGCGAGTGTCAGACGGTGTTTGTTACTTACCGTGTCAGCCGGGGTGACTGGGAGGGGAAAGCCGACGTGCCGGTCGCACTGCCCCGCTGGAACAGTATTTTCCGCGGGGAGAAAGCCGTCCGGGTGAAGGACGGGGACGAGATTGCCGTGTCGGGCGCGACGCCGAGAGATGAATATTTCCGCGTCAGGGCGGAGGTGAAGCCCGGGTCGGAATGGCTTCTGTGGATAGAAATGAACCTGGCGGGCGACTACAACGATTTTTACCGTCAGTTCAACCGCGAGACGCTGCAGGAGGATGAATATTCCTGCGGTCAGCCGGCACTCCTCTACCGGGCGGAAATCCGGGCGACGGAAGGCGCGGCCTACAGCCCCGAACTCGCAGCTATGTCGCTGTGGGAGAACGGTGTCAGCCGTATGTTCCCGGCCGATTCGACCATCACAACGGCGCGCGACGTCTTCGACCAAATCTCCGTCCTGCTCGTCAAGCCCAAACCGGTGATTATTAATAAAAATAATGTGAAGAAACAGGATGTTTTGACGTATGTCCGTTTGTATACGGCAAAAAACTTTGTAACTTTGGGGCATTAATTTTCGAACAGTTGGCAAATGGAGAAAAAGACAGAGATAGAGACAGGCGAAGTGTTTTTGAATCCGCGGACAGACTTCGGGTTCAAGAAGATATTCATGGACAAGGAATTGCTCATCGACTTTCTGAACGAGATAATCGGTGAAAAGGCGCGTATTACCAATGTGGAATACTTGCCGAACACGGTTTTGGGCGAATGGGATACCGATCGCAAAGCCGTATTCGACTTGTACTGCACGAACAGCGACAACGAATGTTTCATCGTGGAAATGCAGCAGTACCGGCATACTTTTTTTATCGACCGGTCGCTGTTTTACACCTCTGCCGCGATACGCGACCAGGCGCCTGTCGGAAAATGGGACTATCAACTGAAGGCGGTTTATTTCATAGCGATACTGAATTTTGTCGAATTTGAGGAAGAAGACGTCAGGGAAACGTATCTCGAACAGGCATACCTGTACCGCAGGAACGCCCAAAAGCGATTAAGTGACAGGTTGAACATGGTATTCATCGAGTTGCCCAAATTCACCAAAACACTGGAAGAACTGACGACAAATACGGAACGGTGGATTTATTTGTTGAAAAATCTTGAGCAGTTAAAAGACCGTCCGCCGGAGGTGCAGGGTAGAATATTTGAGAGATTATTTAAGAGAGCGCGAATTAACAGATTAACAAATAAGGAAATGGAAGAATACAGAGCAAGCATTTTAGAATACGACAGCGTTAAAAATGCAATCGCATACAGCGAAA
>JAISXP010000156.1 GCA_031270465.1 Tannerella sp.
AGCGGATATGTCGTTGCATACCCGCTTCTTGGAAATTGTTACGAATAATCTGAATTACTGTTTTAAAGTAGCAATCTTTTCCTTCACCATCCGAAATACCGTTTTGCATTATAGTAGCATATATTTTCCACCATCTGGTTGATCGTCGTAATTTCCGAGACGGGGAGAAGGCCTTTTTCTATGTCGTCGCCAATCATGTTGCAAAGGATACGCCGGAAGTATTCGTGCCGCGGATACGAGAGGAAACTGCGCGAATCGGTCAGCATTCCTACGAAGAGGCTCAGCAATCCCAGTGCAGAAAGGGCATTGATCTGGTTTTCCATCCCGGTGATCTGGTCGAGAAACCACCACGCCGAGCCATACTGCATCTTGCCGGGCGAGGAGCCGTCGTTGAAGTTATAGAGGTTGGTCACGATCAGTTCGTTGTCGCGCGGGTTAAGATTGTAGACGATGGTTTTTGCCAGTTTGCCCTCGTCGTCCAGGCGTCCGAGGAAGCGGTTCATCGGGGCGGCTACCGTGCGGTCGTCGATGGCGTCGAAGCCCGTGTCGGGGCCGAGCGTGCGAAACATGCGGCGGTTGTTGTTGCGGATGGCTCCGATGTGGAACTGCTGCACCCAGCCGGCATTGCTGTCCATCACGGCCAGTTCGTAGAGCATCGCCGAGCGGAACTTGTCGGCTTCTTCGTCCGTGGGCGTTCTGCCGGCGCGCACGCGAAGGAAGATGTCGCGCACTTCGCTTTCGGTGTAGGGTTCGGCATAGAATGTCGACAGCCCGTGGTCGGAGAGGTTGCAGCCTTCCTGCGCGAAGAAGTCGTGACGGCGCTGCAGGGCTTCCAGCAGGTTGTCGAAAGTATTGATGGCGACGTTCGAGGCGGCTTCGAGGCAGCTCAGGTAGGCGTTGTACGTTTCGGGATTGTCGATGGCCGTCGATTTATCGGGACGCCATGCGGGAAGCACTTTGACGGAGAAGCCGCTTTCACGAATCGCCCGGTGGTATTCGAGCGAATCAACAGGGTCGTCGGTGGTACCTACGGCTTCGACGCGCATCCGTTTCATGAGAGCCCGCGGACGAAATTCGGGCGTCTGGAGTTTGGCCGTACATTCGTCGTAGATATTGCGCGCATTGACCAACTTCAGCGTTTCGCTGATGCCGAAGATGCGGCTCAGTTCAAGATGCGTCCAGTGATACAGCGGATTGCGCATCGTAAGGGGTAATGTTTCCGCCCATTTCTCGAATTTTTCGTATGAAGTGCGGTTGCCCGTGATGTATTCTTCGGGAATGCCGTTCGCCCTCATGGCACGCCATTTGTAGTGGTCGCCTCCCAGCCATATTTCCGTCAGATCGGAGAACGGATTGTCCTGCGCTATCACCTTCGGATTCAAATGACAGTGATAGTCGATAATCGGCAGTTTCTCGGCATGTTTGCGATAAAGTTCGCGAGCCGTGTCGGTCTGCAGCAAAAAATTTGCGTCCATAAAAGTCTTCATAGTTATCTATTTTTTTGAATAATTAAAAGCGTGTTTTTGCAGAGCGTCGTTATCGCCTGCCAGTCACCGTTTTCGACGGTCTGTTTTGGGAAAAGGTTCGAACCCATGCCTACGCATGTCACACCGGCGTTAAACCATGCCGAGAGATTTTCGTCGGTTGGTTCCACTGCGCCGGTTGCCATAATCATTGTCCACGGCATCGGAACTTTTATATTTTTCACAAAGGAGGGGCCGCCTACACTGCCGGCGGGAAAAATCTTGCACACGTCGCAGCCTGCTTCCTGCGCAAAGCCGATTTCGGAGACCGAGCCGCAACCGGGGATGTAGGGCACCAGGCGGCGGTTGCATACCCGGGCAATGTCGGGATTGAACACGGGACCGACGACGAAGTTCGCGCCCGTCTGCAGATAGAGCGAAGCCGTGCCTGCATCTACCAGCGACCCGATGCCCAGTATCATGTCCGGACATTCTGCGAGGGCGTATTTCACCAGTTCGCCGAAAACATCCTGTGCAAAGTCGCCCCGGTTGGTGAACTCGAACACGCGCACGCCGCCTTCGTAGCAGGCTTTCACTACCTTTCGGGCTGTCGCGATGTCGTGATGATAATATACCGGAACCATTCCCGTTGCCACGATGGCTTCCAGTACCTGTATTTTGTTGAATCTTGCCATTTTTATTGTTGTTATTGTTATGATTAAAAATCTTTTTCCGATTCGGCTTCTGCCTGTACCACATTCAGGACGTAATCGCCCGCCTTTTCGCACTCGGAAATTATATCTATGTAGTACACTGCATCCGAATACTTGTATTCCTTGCTGTTCAGGTTTTCGATATTTTTATTTTTCAGCATGTTGCGGTAAGAGTTGATTTCGTTTTCCAGATTATAGCTTTGCATCAGGTCGTCGCTGGCGATTTCCTGTTTTTGCAACAGTTGGTTCATGTGAGCCAGCGCTTTGTCGACCAGCGTAAACATGTGTTCGACGCAATGGTTCTGTTCTTCCGTGAAGGTTACCTTCGCCCCGTTGCGCCGTTTGACGGTTCGTGCCAGATTGTAGCACGAATCACCGATACTCTCGATTTCGGAGATGCCCCGCAACATCATGCGGACAGCGCTTTTTCCTCTGGCGCTCAAGCGGCCTTCGAGCACGTGTGTCAGGTAATTGGCTATTTCGACTTCCATACGGTCGCTGATTTGTTCGTATTTCTCTATCCGGTTGTATATCTGCAGGAATTTCTCGTCGTCATTCTCGTACAGGAGGCTTTTCACCATGTCGAACATGCGGCACGTACGTTCGCTGAAAACCGTTATCTCCTTTTTTGCCTGCATCAGCGAGAGTTCCGATGTAGAAAGAAGACCGCCGGAAATATACTTGAGTTGAAATTCTTCTTCCGACTTGGGCGGCGATTTGACAATTGCGGAACATATCCGTACATAAAATCCGGTAAACCAGATCATGATAAAGATATTGGCGATGTTAAACAATGTGTGAAACAGCGACAGTCCATAGGAAACGGAAATCTGCAGCGTCAGCATTTTTTCGCGGAGGGCAATCAGATGAGCGTCGGTCAATGCCTCGTTCGACGAGATGAGCGAAATCGTCTGCGGGTCGAGCGTGTCCAGAAAACGTTCCAGTTCGTGCGGATCGCCCGGCCCCTGCGATATGATCCACGAAATCATGTGCTCGAAAGGATAAAACAGCGCCATGCACCAGCAAACTCCCAGCACGTTGAACATCAGGTGTGCAATGGCTGCGCGTTTGGCCGACGTGTTGGCTGACAGGGCGGCAAGATTTGCAGTGATGGTTGTCCCGATATTTTCGCCCAGCACCATTGCCATTGCCACTTCGAATGGAATCCATCGCTGCGTACACATGATCAGGGTGATGGCCACCGTCGCGCTGGACGACTGCACGATGATGGTCAGCAGCGTCCCGACGCACAGGAATATCAGTAGCGAAACGTATCCCATGGAAGTGTAGTTTTGTATGAACGAAAGCGCCTGCGGATTGCTTTCCAGATCGGGAACGGACGATTTCAGGTACGACAGACCCAAAAACAGCAGGGCAAAGCCCATAACGAACTCTCCCCACGATTTCTTGCGACTCTTCCCGGCAAACAGAAACGGTATGCTCACTCCTATCAGCGGCAATGCAAACAGGCTAATGTCCATCTTGAAGCCGAAAAGAGATATAATCCACGCCGTGACGGTTGTACCGACATTGGCACCCATAATCACGCCGATGGACTGCGATAGCGACAGCAGTCCCGCATTGACAAAACTGACAACCATCACTGTCGTTGCGCTCGATGACTGGATAAGAGCGGTAATCAGCAATCCCGTCAGCACGCCTGTGAAACGGTTGGTCGTCATCACCGACAGGATGTGTCTGAGTTTGTCTCCGGCAATCTTCTGGAGTCCTTCGCTCATCGTTTTCATCCCGAAGAGGAACATTCCCAGCGCACCAAGCAGCGTCATAAAATCCAAAAAAGAATAATTCATACAATCAATTTTATTCCTGCGTACAAAAGTACAAATAACTGCGAAAAAATGCATAAACAACCTCGAAAAAATTTGCAGAGCACAAAATTTTCGCGTTAATTTGCCGCACGAAAACAAAACAGGATGAACCGGAACATGGAAGAAACAGTTACTCTCTACTGCCGAAACACCGGCAGGAGTCTGGACGTGCCGGCGGGCGCTTCGCTGTCGGACGTTTATACGCTCGCCGGCAAGCCCCTTCGCTACCGTCCGATGAGTGCGCGCGTCAACCGCCGCGTGGAAGGAATGAATTGCCGCTGCTGGACGGAGGCGGACATCGAATTTGTGGACTGTACGCATCCTGCAGGTTTTCGTACCTACGTGCGTTCGCTGTGCTACATCCTGACCAGGGCTGTGAACGACCTCTATCCGCGCGCGGTCTTCGACCTCGAACATTCCGTATCGAAAGGATACTACTGCGCGTTTGCAGACCGCCGGACGGTCTCGGCCGACGATACGGCAAAAATCAAGCGGCGGATGCAGGAAATCATCGATGCCGACGTGCCTTTTGTGCTGAAAAAAATCCGTACCGCCGACGCTATCGACATGTTCCGCCAGCGTGGTATGGACGACAAGGCGCTGCTGCTCGAAACGGCAGGGATGGCCTATACGGCTTACTACGAAATGGGCGGATATGTAAACTTTTTTTATGGTTGCCTGACGCCCTCGTCGGGATACATCCACCTGTTCGACCTGGTTCCGTACGAAGACGGGATGTTGCTGCTGGTGCCACAGCGCGACAATCCCGGCAGACTTGAGACCGTGGTCAGGCAGGACAAGATGTTTCAGGCCTACAGGGAGCATCTCGTGCTGCAACGGACGCTCGGACTGAACGACGTCGGCGAACTGAACAGGGCGGTAGCCGGCGGCGGCGCCCGGCAAATCGTGATGGTCTCGGAAGCGATGCAGGAAAAACAGATTGCGCGGATAGCCGAAGAAATTGCCCGGCGATACGACGAGGGCGTGCGGGTGGTACTCATCTCGGGACCTTCCTCGTCGGGGAAAACGACGTTCTGCAAACGGCTCGAAATACAGCTTGTAACCAATCTGATACATCCCATCGGCATTTCGCTCGACGACTATTTCCTCAATCGCTGCGACACGCCGAAAGACGAAACCGGCACATACGATTTCGAATCGCTCTACGCCATCGACCTGCCCTATTTCTACGACGACCTGCACAGACTGATCGCTGGCGAACGGATCGAAGTCCCATCGTTCAATTTCGAAACGGGCGAGCGCGTCTACCGGGGCCGGACGATGCAGATGAACAGCCGCAACTCGATTCTCCTGCTCGAAGGGATTCACGGGCTGAACCCCGAACTGACGGCGACCATTCCTGCCGGGCGCTTTTTCCGCATCTATGTTTCGGCGCTGACGACAATTGCACTCGACGGTCACAACTGGATACCGACGTCCGACAATCGCCTGCTGCGCCGCCTTATCCGCGACTGCCGCTCGCGTGGCTACACGGCCAGGGAAACCATCTCCATGTGGCCGCGCATACGGAAGGGCGAAGACAGGTGGATATTCCCGTATCAGGAAAACGCCGACGCAACTTTCAACAGCGCCATGATTTACGAACTGGCCGTGCTCCGCAAGTTCGTCGAACCGATATTGTGTGAGATTCGCGAGACCGACGACGAAAGCGCCGAAGCTTACCGTCTACTTCGTTTCCTGCGCTATTTCAACTATATCCCGATAGAAGAATTGCCGCCCACATCGCTGCTGAGAGAATTTCTGGGAGGCGGGAATTTTTATTACTGACACCGCCGGGATGCCGTTCGATCCGTCCCGTGTATTCCATATTTCAGGATTTGCCGAACGGCTTCGGATTGAACTTCAACTGATTTTCTTGGTTTGTCAGCAATAACTTTTCAGCAAATCGCTGCTTTTGTTTTTCAGTTTTTTGATAGCCCTTTCTTTTATTTGTCTTACCCGTTCGCGTGTCAAGCCGAATTTACTGCCGATTTCTTCAAGCGTCAATTCCTGTGTGCCGATTCCGAAAAACAATTTAATAACGTCCTGTTCGCGGTCGCTCAGTGTGGAGAGGATTCGATTGATGTCTTCCGCAAGCGATTCGTTAATCAGATTCCCGTCGGTCATAGGTGCGTCCTTATTCACAAGCACGTCGAGCAGATTATTGTCGTCATCATCGGAAAAAGGTGCATCCATCGAAACGTGATGATTTGAAAAGCCAAGTGTAGCGTGTATTTTCTCGAGCGGTATGGCTGAAATTTCCGCCAGTTCTTCATTTGACGGCTTGCGTTGATTTTCCTGTTCAAACCTTATACTCACTTTGGCAAGTTTGTTCATATTGCCAATCTGATTAAGAGGCAGGCGTACAATGCGCGACTGTTCGGCCAGAGCCTGCAATATGCTTTGCCGAATCCACCACACGGCATACGAAATAAATTTAAAGCCTCTGGTTTCGTCAAATTTTTCTGCGGCTTTAATCAGTCCCAGATTTCCTTCACTAATCAAATCCTGCAGCGCGATGCCCTGGTTTTGATACTGTTTTGCCACGGAAATAACGAAACGCAAATTTGCAAGCACAAGTTTGTCCATTGCGGCCTTGTCGCCCTGCTTGATTCTGCGAGCAAGATCGACTTCTTCTTCAACTGTGATAAGTTTCAGCCTTCCAACTTCCGGGAGATATTTTTCGAGAGATTCGCTTCCCCGTTTAGTTATAGATGCATTTATTTTTAACTGCCTCATTATGTATCAAGAAAAAAATATATACAAAATTACTGCAAATATTTTTACTTTCAAAACGAATTTGATATAAATGACTATATTTAACTTTTAACAGCATTTATAGAAAGGAATAACTCAAAATATTCTGAAATGTATCGGATGCAAAATATTTTTCCGAGCAGGTTCGGTCGACAGTGACAGTCAGGAAAACGTGGGGGAGAAGAATCAATGAAAAAGCCGGCTGTCCGGCCGGCTTTTTCATATCAAACTGCATGGCCGGTTTTATGTCAAAAAAACGGCCGGTTTCAGGAATTGCGTTTTGCTCACCGGAATTTGATGTCGCCGTATGACACGTCGATGTCGACCATAGCGGAGGGGTTGGCGTTCGAGCCGGCGTTGCCGACGATAGCCGAGCCTTTTTTGAGCGAAACGTTGTTGAACGTCAGGTTGCCGGTTTTGATGTCGCCGTATTTTGTATACAGGACGGCCTTGAAACTGTGGCGCGAATCGAGGGCGAGTTTGACGGTCGAGTATCTGGCGTCTACCTTGATTTGACTGAATTTGGTGGATATTTCCGAGATATCCAACTTGCTGTAGTCAAAATCCACTGCGACGAAACGTTCGTCCAGCCGGTCTATCGTGACGTTCGAATATTTCGTATCCAGGACGAACGAGGCGACTGTCCCGATGCTGATGCCGTCGTATTTCGAATCGAGTTTGAGCGTTTCTGCCTTGCCTATTTTGAGTTTGCAGTACTTGCTGTCGATCACGGCCTTGTTGCACGAGCCGATGTCGGCATTGCCGTACTTGAGGTCTAGCGTGATGTCTTCGAGCGTCCGCGCCGTCAGGTTGCCGTACTTGAGGTCTGCGTTCAGCGGTTTGGCGGCATCGTCGAGGATGATGTGCCCATACTTGTTTGTCAGTTTCATGGTGACGCTTTTGGGGGCAACGACGGTGTAGTGTATCGTACGTCCGCAGTTGTTGCAGGAAATGGATTCGAGTCGCGTCTGGGCTGAGACGCGGTTTCCGTCCTGTGAAAAGTGGATGTTGACGGCTTCGGCATATTCCTGCGCCAACTGGCGGTTGCGTCCCTTTCCGGTGATTTCGATTTTGAAAATGATTTTGTTTTCCGTTCCTTCGATGATGCGGATGTTTCCATACTTGTTGTCAATATCGAGGTTCGGATTCGCGCTTACGGTAAATTCTTTGGCTATTTCCCGTTTAAATTCCTCGTTTGCCAACAGTCCGAATGCCGGGCTTGTTGTCTCGGTATCGGGGGTGACAGCCTTGTCGGGGCTGTAGCTCTTTTTTGCACATGCCACACAGACGGTGGCGCTCAACATGATTGTAAGGATAAAAAATTTCATATTTGTTCTGTTTTTAAATTGTGAATAAATTGTTTTGATAAAATGTTTCGAATATGCTGCAACGCTTCAATTTTCGATGAGTAAATGTTGACGAGCAGGACTTTGTTTTGTTCGCCGCTTTCCATGAAGGATGTTTCCGAGCGGATAAATTCGATGTCTTGCCGGATTTCTTCCCGATAGCGGTTGTCGATCGTGAGAAGGATTTGTTCGGTCGATTCGATTTCGTCTTCCAGCAACATGTTGTAGTAGTTGCGCACGTCGTCGAACGATTCGTCATCCCGGTCGTCGACAGGCCGGACGAATGTTGTCAGCAGGAATACTGCGGCGGCGATGGCGGCTGCCGCGGTCGTGCAGACGGTTATGATGCGGACAGGCACGGGGCGTCTGTTCCGTTTTGCAGCCAGTTTTCCGGCAAACCGTTCGCGGTGTCCGGCTTTGAGTTCGCATCCGAAAATAGTTTCGGCATGTGTTCTGATTTTATTTTCAAGCATATCGTTCATAATCGTTTCGTTTTTCTTTTAAATATGTTCTCAGTTTCGTTATTCCCCTTGTATATTGCACCCGGACGGTCGAGGGCTTGATTTTCAGCTGTCCGGCGATCTCCCCGAAGTTCATTTCCTCGAACAGGCGCATGCTGACGATGCTGCGGTAGATGTCCGGCAGCCGGTTGATGCCGTCGCGGATGTCGTCGACACTCAGCATCGTTTCCGTTTCCGCCGCATCGTCTTCGCAATCCATTTCTTTGCATGTCGCCATCGGGACGATGAAATCTTTACGCTTTCGTATCGTGTCGATTGCTCTGTTGATGGCCATCCGGCAAAGGATGCGTTTCATCGCGTCGGCATCTTCATGAAGAAGGGCGGTTCGCGTGAGGACTTTCAGGATACAGTCCTGCATGATTTCTTCGGCCTCGTCGCCGTGTGCGGTGATGGCGAAAGCGCTGCGATAGACGGCCTCGGCATACATGTCGTAGAATGCCATCTGCGCCGTCGACCTGTTCTGTCTTACTTCCCTGATGATGTCCGTATAATTGCTCATTTTTTCATCTTTCTTCACTTGTATAACGCAACAATCCGCAATTTGCTACAACCAGTAATAAATTTTTTATCTTTTTTCCCCAACGCCCTGTTTTCCCGTTCATCCATTCAGTTATACTGCATACGGTATGATTTTGTGCATTGAAAAAACCGTTCAAAGATTCAAAAAATCAATCATTCAGTTATTCAGTCATTCAGATACTAAAGCCTGCATTTCCACGTTTATAATCGTATGAATACACCAAAAAAATTAGAGATGATGTTTCAGTATGCAAGACGATATGCATTTTCGATAACCGTTATCCTGACTGTCGTATATCTGTCGCTGATGAACCCTCCGACGAGAGATATTCCGTATTTTCCCGGTTGGGACAAGATCGTGCATTTCTGCATGTACGGCGGTGTGGCGGGGATTATTTGGCTGGAATATCTGTTCAACCACCGCAAAGACAGGCTCCACCTGAAACGGGGCATCCTCGCGGCCGTCGTATGCCCTCTGCTGCTGGGCGGCCTCCTCGAAATCGGGCAAAGCCGGCTGACCGCACACCGTAGCGGCGACTGGCTGGATTTTGCAGCCAATACGGGAGGCATCGTTGCGGCGGCGCTGATTGCCTGGTTCATCTTTAGACCTCGGATTATGAAAAAATGAGCGCGTTTTAGTGTCGAATCTCGACTGTCTGCCGGTGCATGGGACGCGGAGTCATCTTTCCGTCCGGACGGGATACCGCATATTTTTTTGCGTCAGATTGAAAAAAATGCTTATCTTTGTTAGCGCAAATCCGTGCAGTTATGAAAAAAGAGAAAAAGGACAGTCTGGTTTTTTATACTTTGATGGTTCTCATTTTCGGAACGTTAGTGTTGTTGATCATACAAAAGGGAGGTAACCTCAGGAATGTGGATCAATCAGTTCCGTATGCCCTTGCGCTGGAAACTCCGGGCGAAGGATTTCATTTTTTTATCGATATGCTGCTGGAACATATCCGGACGCCCTTCGGACTGCTGCTGCTGCAAATCATTGTCATACTGATTATCGGCCGTATCGTCGGATGGCTTTTCAACAGAATGAGGCAACCTTCCGTGATCGGCGAAATCCTGGCCGGCATCATTCTCGGCCCTTCCATACTGGGATATTTTATGCCGGACGTTTCACTGTTTCTCTTTCCCCAAGAGTCTTTGGCAAACATTAACATGCTCAGCCAGTTCGGCCTGATACTGTTTATGTATACCGTCGGGATGGAACTGGACTTGCGCCAGGTGCGGAAAAAGTTGCAGGCCAGCATCCTGATCAGTCACACGAGCCTGGTTGTCCCCTTCTTTCTGGGCGTATTGATGGCTTATTTCATTTACGACACGTATGCCGACAGTGAGACGTCTTTTCTTTCCTTTGCGCTTTTCATCGGTATAGCCATGAGTATTACGGCCTTTCCGGTGCTGGCGCGCATCATACAGGAAAAGAAGCTGACACGCACCCATCTGGGCACGATTTCGCTGGCGAGCGCAGCCAATGGCGACATCAGTGCGTGGTGCATTCTGGCGGTCGTGATGGCTGTCACACAGATGGGCAGTATGCTCGGCGCCGTGTACAATATCCTGTGTTCCGCCGCATACATGCTGATCATGTTTCTCGTCGTGCGCCCGCTGCTGCGGATGATGGGCAACCTGTATCACAACAGGGAAGTAGTGGACAAGCCTTTGATCATGCTGATATTTCTGCTGCTGCTGCTCTCGTCGTACCTGACGGAAGTACTGGGTCTTCATGCACTGTTCGGCGCTTTTATAGCGGGTATCGTCATGCCGGAGAATCTGCGGTTTCGCAAGATCATGACCGAAAAGGTGGAAGACGTGTCGCTGGCTCTTTTTCTGCCACTTTTCTTTGCATCGACAGGTCTGCGGACGGAAATCGGGCTGCTGGACACGGCCGGAATGTGGCAACTGTGCGGCGTATTTATCGTGGTGGCGATAATCGGGAAGTTCGGTAGCACGGTGATTTCCGCACGGGTAGTGAAAGAAAACTGGAAAGACAGCCTGCTTCTGGGCGGGCTGATGAATACGCGCGGACTGATGGAACTGGTTGTGCTTACGATAGGTTATGACATGCACATCCTGCCGCCGCCGATTTTCGTGATGCTGGTGCTGATGACACTGGTTACGACGTTCATGACCACGCCGCTACTTTCGTTCATCAGTCTCTGTTTCCGCGCGAAGGAGAAGTTCAAACATCGCAGGGAGACGCAGGCGTTCAAAGTGCTGCTTTCATTCGGGCGTGCGGGTAACGGGCAGATTATGCTGGACGTGGCGCATCAGATGTTTTCGCAGGGAAAGCGCCGGCTTGACCTGACGGCGCTTCACCTGACGGTCGGCTCGGACGTCAATCCTTCGCAAACGGACAATTTCGAACGCATCAGTTTCGCTTCCATTCTTCACGAAGCCCGCGAACTGAATATGCACATACGGACGCGATACGAGGTGTCGGCAAGCGTGGAAGAGCATGTCGTGAATGTGGTGAACGATGAACAGTACGATTTTCTGCTGGTGGGAGCGGGGCTTGCGATGAGCAACCAGTCGAACGATGTGGACGCCATGCAAATCCGGCATTCGTTTTCAGGATTGTTCCGGCGCTTCTCCACTCCGGTGTTTCTTAAAGACAAGACGAAGTGGTTTATCGAGCAAAGCCGCTGTTCGGTTGGGATTTTCGTGAACAGGGACTTTATCAGGGCTACTCATATCATCATCATCATCAATTCGGCGGACGATCTGGTACTGCTCGACTACGCAAAGGCGCTGGCGATATCTACCGGAGGAACAATAAGCCTCCTGAACCGGAGCAGTTTCATCTCGTCCGAAAGCGAGAATATCCACAGGGCGCTCACTGAATTTGCCGGCAGCATGGAAGATGTCGTCATCCTGCCCGAGAAAGACGTCATGAGCGAATCGTTCAGCGGTCACAACTTCATGCTGATCAGTTATTCTTCGTGGAACATACTTGCCGTAGAATGTGAAGACGCGCTGGAAGACATGCCATCGACACTGATTATACATCACAAGTAATTACTGCACGCGGGATAACCGTGTTCATTGGCACACAGGGCGTTTCCGCTTCATTTCTTCACAAACTTGCCCGTCTGCACCCGTCCGTCCGTTTCACTGCGGAGAATGTACATGCCGGGCGGCAGACGATCGACCGGTACGGCGATGATGCCTGCCCGTCCGGGGCGCACAACCGTCTTTTGCTTTCCGTCCAGGCCGAAAATACTCAATGTCAGAATGTTTTCGTCCGAACGGATGTATAATACGTCTTCCGCAGGGCTGGGATAAAACACAGGCGTTTCGCGCGACGGTAGCCGGCTGCCTTCGAGATATTTCACGATGCTTGCATCCAGACAGGCGTGATCTTCAGGCGTAAAAGAGAACACGATCACGTTTTTTGACGGCTTGGAGGAGTAGGACAGGCGGATGGTATAGTCGCCCGGAGGAAGTTCGGACTGTCCGTGGAGTGCGATTTTCAATGTCTGTTCTTCATTTTTGCGAATGTTGAGAATCTGCGGTTTCAGGCTGTCTGCAAACAGCATACTCGCCCGGTCGTGAATATCTGCAAATAAGTAACCGTCGAAATCGGCACCGGTGTTTTTAATCTTGACGGTGAGCGTGTCGCCGTTGTGTATATCGTTTCCGTAGGGGAAAGAGATCTTTTCAGTCAATATCAGTTCCGGCTCGGACAGGATGGTGATACGTTCCGGCGTTTGGATATTGAGGAATGTGTTCGTTTTACACTCAACGACATACAGGAAATAGTTGCCTGCGGGAACCGTGACAGCCGGCTTGCAGGTGACGGTTTTTCTTTCGCCCGGATTCAGCATGACGAACCTCGATTCTTCCTGTTTGACATATTTCCCTTTGACAGTGTTTTTGATATAATTTTCAACAGGCACATTCTGCGGCAGAAACAGGAAGGTTACGGAGGTATAGGCTTCTTCCTGCCCGGTGTTTGACAAAGTCGCCTCCACCCGTCCGAAGTTTTTGTTAGCATAAAATTCCGTCAAGGGAGTCAGTTTTTCAAGGCCTATGTTCGGGATGTTATACGCAGGCTGGACAATTGTGACGGACTGTTCGTCGACCGTCACGGTTACAGGCGTTTTCACCTGGCTTCTGATGTGTGTCCAGCGTACTCCGTCTGTCGATGAAACGGGACACAGCGCGTACGTTCCCGCTTCGATCGTTTCGGGGATGAAAATCGAATCGCTGAAGAGATATATTTCGTTGTTGGATAGGTTATTGACGCTATCGCGGATCAGGACGGCAGTCAGCGCTTCGCCGTCGTACAGCCCGATGCCGATTTCTCCCGAGAATCGTGAGACGCGGGAGTGGTATACGCCTGTCGAAAAAGCAGTTTTTTCGTTACGCCCGAAGGAGTCTGCCGAAGCGATCAGCGGATAGTCTTTCGATATGAAAAACTGTATCCTGGCGGCGAGAGCGCCTGTGCGTCTGGGCTGAATGCCGGCGACAATGTTCTGTCCTCCATTGTATCCGGTCATATTCCACGGCTCGATAATCGACACGTTGAAATAACCGTTGCCGGAGCCGGCCCAGCCCCAGTTGAAATGAAACAATCCGTTGCGGTCGTATCCGTCGCAGACGAAGGCGTGCGCCGTCCCGTCGTCGCGGCTTCCCACGTAAAATATCGGACGGGAGGCGTTTAGCTCCTCTTTCAATAGATAGTACCATTCATGCGTAGCGTAAAAGCCCCGGTCGAGCAGTTGCATGTCCGTGGCGTAATTGAAATAATCTTTCATCCCGAAAGCGGCGATTTGCTGACTGGCGCCGCTCACGTAGCTGTAATTCATTTCGGCTGCCACTCCGCAGTGGTATATCAGCGTGGCCACCGCGTTGAGTTCAGCCTCGCTGAATTCGCCGTCGACATACGTGTCGCGCATTTGCGCCCACTCGTATGCAGTCTGCGAAAAATCGACATTCAGACGCAGGTGGTGTTTCTGCGAAATGTATGTTTTGGAACCTGTTCCCTTCGCAGGCCATTCGTAGAATTTCATGATTTGCGCCATGGCCGTAGCGACGCATCCCGCGATAGCGCGCGTATCCGTTTCGGGGATGATGGGGCATAGGGCATTGAACGGCACGTTCTGTCCCCAGACGGTATTTCCCAGTAAAGGCTTGATTTCCGGGGCGAGCAGGACGGCATCAAAAAATGTGTGCGAGGCGTAGACTGTCCGCTGTGGCAGTTCCGGCGTTTCTGAAAGGCTTTTCAGCTCCGAACGGTAGAGCGAGAGCCAGTTCCTGAAATTTGTGGGAATCACGTCGATATCGAAATGTCCCTGTGTGGCGTAACCCAGCACGTCGTCCGCACGGTCGTCGCCCGATATGATGATGAACCCTTCGTCGTCGCCCGTATTAAATATGTAATAATATGCCTCTGTCGCCGCATTGCGCAACGACGCAGGGGAATAATCGTCGTCCGTACATGCATACGCCAAAGTGAAAACCGGTTCGGCGAGCGCCTTTCTCAGCGAAAACTGCTGCCCGTAGAAAGATACGGCAAGAGCTTTCGCTTCTGCCGGTGTTCGTTTTTTTGCATAAACTACTGTGACTGACAGCAGAGCCAAAAGACAAATGTATGTTTTTTTCATTCAATCAATATCTTTATTGTGGGTACAAAAATAGACAATTTAATTGTTTAATGCAAGAACAAACCGGCTTTGCAGTGGAAAAAGGCGAGTAAAATAAACATTTTTGTGAACTATGTAAATTTTGCGGGCAACAAAGGGCAAAAACGGGCGAAGAACATGCCGCCGAGTATTTATTTTTCGTACTTTTGCATGTCAAAGTAAGATCGAATGAAGACGGAAGCATTTATATTTCAAGACTTGGCCAACATTTCATATTGCGATGCGCTTGCGATGCAGCGGAAAGCTTTCGATGCGCTGCTCGCGTCGAAGGCACAGGGCATTGCAGGTGTCAACATGCTTTTTTTCTGCGAGCACCGGCCTGTTTTTACCCTTGGGAAAAGCGGCAGGCCGGGAAACCTGCTTGTGTCCGAAGCCTCACTAAAAGAGAAAGGATTTGAGTTTTACCGTACCGACCGCGGAGGCGACATCACGTATCACGGCCCGGGACAAATCACCGGCTATCCCGTGTTCGACCTCGAAAAGTTCCGCATCGGGCTGAGGCAATATGTCGAGACGCTGGAAGATATCATGATTCGTTTCCTTTCGTCGTACGGACTGCAGGGCGAACGTCTCGCCGGAGCGGCAGGCGTCTGGATTGAGCCGCAAACTATCCGTGCCCGCAAGATTTGTGCCATCGGCGTCAAGAGCAGCCGTTTCGTGACTATGCACGGGTTTGCGCTGAACATACGTACGGACCTGCGGCATTTCTCGCTGATCAATCCGTGCGGATTTACCGACAAGGGCGTCACCTCCCTGTGCCGCGAGTTGGGCGGGGACGTAGATTTTGAAGAAGCGAAGCGCCGTCTGCGCACACTCTTTGCAGAGACGTTTCGCTCCTGAATCTTGAATTACATTCCGGCGACATGCATAATTTCGTCCCAGGCATCATCGAGCGCCGTCATGCCGTGGAAGAGCAGGTTGGCGCCCGCCTCGTACAGACAGGAATCGGGCAGGAGGCCTGTATTTACGGCAATTACGAACAGTCCCGCTGCATGGGCGGCTTCGACGCCCAGCGGTGCATTCTCGACGACAAACGCTTCCCCTGGCTGCAAATCTCCTTTCCGGAGCGCCATCAGATAAGGCTCGGGATTAGGCTTGCCGATTTTAACGTCGAGCGCCGTCACCATCCATTCGCGCCGGAAGATGCCCGGATAAAATCTGTCCAGATTGTCCAGCAGGGTTGCATAGCCCGAACCGGTTACGACCATCGGAAAGAGACCGTCGCGCATGACTTTTTTCAGCACATCGTAACTGCCCGCCATACATTGCGGTGCGGGCAGTTTCAGGAATGAATCCGTTTTTTCGCGATAAATATTCGTAATCTCGTCGTCCGAAAGCATGATGCCGTCGCGCCGGCAGATGATGCGGATGGTAGACGGGCCGGTACGTCCTTCGTGCAGATATGCTTCTTCGATACTGAAATCGAGGCCATGCGCGCGCATGGTTTCGTGCCACGCCCTGGCATGGTTGGGCATGGAATCGTAAAGTACACCGTCCATGTCGAACAGTACGGATTTCAGTGCGATACGTTCGTTGCCGCTTTCGGACAGATAGTTTTTTATTGCTTCTTTTATATTCATGTTTATGAAATTCCGGATTTTGGGTTTGATGATTTGATTTGTATGCACAGGCTGTCCATATAATGCCGGACGCCTTCGACATCTTCGGCAGGAGGCGCCCACGACGCCATATTTTCCGGCGATAGCGGTGCGTATGGCCCCTGCTTGACTTCGTAGATAACCGAACCCGTCTCCAACACCAGCAAGCCGTGCCATACGCCGGCCGGAATTTCGCCGCCGAAACAACCCTGCTGCGGGTCGAGAACAGCCTGTTCCGTCACATTGCCCGCATCGTCGAAAATCAGAATCGCCACCCGTCCGCGCAGCAGCAGGAATATTTCGTCCCTGTCGGGGTTGCAATGGCGGTGCGGGCGGAGATACGTCCCGGGTTCCATCGCATTGAGCAGGCGGTTAACCGGGTCGTCCAGTTCGCTGTGAAAATTGCAGTTCATTCGCAAACGCGGAGACAGTTTTGCCTTTTCGGTCGTTTCGTCCAGCAACTGTCTGTCGATGATTTTTATGTCCATATTGTTAGTATGTATATTATCGTTCAGGATCGATGCCTATAAATACGCCTGCAAATATACGCGAAATATTTGGAAGGATGATAATTCATTCGTACTTTTGTTTCATGATAAAAATCAGATTATAATGGAAGCAAATACAAAACGTTTGCCTTACGGCATTTCAAATTTAGGCAGAGTGGTTACCGAAAATTATGCTTATGTGGATAAAACGCAGTTTATCGAACTGTTGGAAAATGAGAGCAATTCGAATCAGTTTTTTATCCGTCCGCGCAAATTCGGCAAAACGCTGTTCTATTATATATCATTGAGACATCTATCCGGCGTAAAATGTTTGTATTCGTCGACGAATACAAACATTTTGCCAACGACCTGATTGCAATGGGCAAATACATGGGTGAAGAAGTTTATAAAGCGATGGTAACTTTCTTCCATCACATTCGTCGGGAAAGACGGATATGCGATAATTGAAGTATAAATTTTCTCGCATCCCTGCCTGTGTTTTTTCTTCCTTTCGACAGGCAAGGTTTTAACCCACATTGCAGCCTGTTACGTCACAAATTTCCTAAAATCAGCAACATCCATTTTTTCAAATTCCGATTTGTGTACTACAAATTTTCGTTTGGAG
>JAISXP010000048.1 GCA_031270465.1 Tannerella sp.
CAGTCTTTGGATACGCTTTTACCGCTTGTCTTTTCAACCCAACGCCTGCGACGAACATACAACTTTACGCGCCGGTCGCGAACAGGAAAATCCTGTATGCAACCCGTTGCATAAAAACCATTAGGCTCCAATGACGACTTCTCATAACCCTCGGGGGGTTCATGCTTCTCTTCCAAATACAGATGAAGCTCATGCCCTTCTTCTTGCACATCTACCAACTCAAACGAAGAGGCGATCTCTTCCGGCAATATGTAATACGCTAATTTTATATAGGGATTCTCTTTTTCCATATGGCAAAAGTATGGCTTTTTTTCGATTATTCAAACACAGGGTTTTGCTGGTGTCTCCTTATCATATCTCCGGTTCCTCTCAGAGAGTGGAAAGCGGTTCCGCTGTGCCACAATTTTATCTCGTATGTTTTTTAAATTCTAAATTCCTGTACTATAATCGTATGCGGTATGATTTTGTGCACTTTGCGGGAAAATCCTTGAATCGGTTCCTGAAAAGTGTTATCTTTGTCGGCTGAAAAAAATAATCGTTCACGAAAAAAACGGAAACGGGTTTGATGCCCGGTTTCCCTGTAAACAAATATGAATTACCGTGCGTTAGAATGGAAAAACCTGTCGGTTCGTGCGCTGCTTGGCATTTTTTGTCAATCGGGTGCGAATATTCCCGAATATCATGCGATGCTCCGCATGACGGACGCAACGTATGATGCCGGGAGCCAGCACGAGCGTATCGAGGCAGCCGTCGGACTGCTGCTCGAACAGTTGCCCGGCGTCGAAATCGTTTGGCGGCGTTATTTTGTCGGCGATCTCGCCGGTCAGCACCCGTTTATACCGGGCAAACAGAGCGGCACAGCCGTCTCCGTCGTACAGCAGCCGCCCCCGGACGGCAGCATGGTTGCATTATGGCTATACCTGATACCCAAAGGATTTCTGTCCGAAAGGGGACAGGCTACGATAGTAACACATTCGGATTACCGCCATCTATTTCATACACAGATTCATGCTTCCGTTGCCGGCGAGGCGGAACAGACGGAACTTGTCTTCGGGCAATACATCGGCCTGCTGTCTGCCGAAGGGTGCACGCTGGCCGGTAATTGCATGCGTACGTGGGTTTTCGTGCACGATATTGATACGCATTACGCCGGAATGGTGGCTGCGCGCAGGGCGTGTTTCGCACGGGAAGACTTGACAAAGGATACGCATTTTATCGCCAGCACGGGCATCGAAGGAAAATATAAAAACGCGGATACACTGGTGTTTATGGACGCTTATGCCGTCGACGGTCTGCAACCGGGACAAATCCGCTATCTTCGCGCTCCGACGCATCTCAATCCGACGCACGAATATGGCGTGACATTCGAGCGGGGCGTCGCCATACAATACGGCGATCGCCGGCATATATTCATTTCGGGCACGGCAAGCATCAACAACCGCGGCGAAATCGTACATCCCTCGGATGTGATGAAGCAGGCCGGACGCATGTGGGAGAACATCACGACGCTTCTGTCCGAAGCCGACGCCGACGCGGACGATATTGCCTGCATGATTGTGTATCTGCGCAATATCACGGACTACCGGGTCATCGACGACTGGCTGGCAAAAACCTGTCCACATGTACCCAAAGTAATCGCATGGGCACCTGTGTGCCGTCCGGGCTGGTTGATTGAAGCGGAATGCATGGCAGTAACTGCGACTAAGGATGAGCGGTTTGCCGCATTTTGATGCAAAAACTCAAAGATTCAAAATTCCGTTATTTGCTGTTGCGGTAGCCCATATCGACTGTTTCTATTTTGCGCATCAGCGAGAGGATGTCGGCCTGCCGTTTCTGTATGTATGGAGAGGGTTTTACCGGACTTCGTGTGAGGGGATTCGGCAATATTGCCGCCAGTAGCGCCGCGTCGTTCCGGGTCAATTGCGCCGCGTGTTTGGCAAAGTAGACTTGTGCAGCCGCTTCGACGCCGTAAATGCCCTGCCCCATTTCGATGGAGTTGAGATACACTTCCATGATACGTTCCTTCCCCCATATCCATTCTGTCAGCAGCGTGAAATAAGCCTCCAGTCCTTTCCTGAACAGGTTTTTACCTGGCCACAGAAAGACGTTTTTTGCTGTCTGCTGCGAGATGGTGCTGGCGCCCCGGAGGCGGCGGCCGTTTTGGGCGTCGTCTATGGCTTTCCTGATTTGTTCGCAGTCAAAACCGTGATGCTCCATAAACAGGTTGTCTTCCGATGCCACCACGGCCTGTATCATGAACTGGGAAATCCTGTCGAGCGATACCCATTCATGCTTTATCTCTTTGGTTTTCCCTTCGTATAATCGGATAAGCATCAACGGAGTATAATATATCGGGACATATTTGTACACAATAACAATTACAATGCTGAACAGGAATAGCGCGATGAGGAGATTTCTACACCAGACGAATATGCGTTTCAGTATTTTCATGCGTTAAACCGGGAGGGTGTTGTGCAGAGAAGGGAGGTTTTTATCCGTCCGGCCCTCTCTGCCGATTATTTTATCTCAGGCGGTTGAGCGAACGGACAAGCACTTCGTCCGCCCCGATATTTCTTATGGCCAGATAATTGAATATGAGGGCGACAAGCGGGAAAGACAGGGCGATGCGTACGCTGAACCGGAATGTTTCGGCCTGTCCGGCAATCTTCCAGACGAAAAAGGCAAACAAGCCGTAGAAGGCAATCAGCAGGATGGCATTGAATATACAGAAGCGAATCTGCAAGATACGTTTTTTATATAAAAAGGTGGTTATCAGTGCAAGCAAACTGATAATGCCAGCCAGCGCCATCAATGCCCATGTGGGATAGACCAATTTGGCAGGAGTCGTCATCGTGCTCATGCCGGAAGCGTCGAACGTATAAAACGTATCGCCGGAGCAAATCACCGCCAACGGCAGGAAAAGCATCGCTATTGCCAAACCGGCAATCAGGAGCAGATAAAGTGTTTGTATGCGCTGTATCATGGCAGAAGGCGCTGTCAGAAGTTATTTTTGTCCTTTACGGGATTCTTGTAGAAGAGTTTGCCGTCTTCAAACTCCTGTGCAGCGATGAGAGTCGGTTTGGGCAGTTTCTCGTAATAACGTGAGATTTCGATCTGTTCCCTATTTTCAAAAACTTCCTCAAGGCTGTCGTTGATGGAGGCAAAAGCCTGCAATTTCTGTTCCAGATCAAGTTTCATTTTTGCGGAAATCTGATTGGATCGTTTGGCGATAACCATTAAAGTTTCATACACATTGCCCAACTCTTCGGTCAATTTAATCATGTCGCGCGTGACGGTCGTCAACGGGGCATTGGTTTTACGATAATCCATAATTATCTGTTGATTGTCTGATTTAATAACTGTTACTGATTTGTTTGTTTGCGTGGTCATAAAATTTGCGAACCTGTTTTATATATTTTCCTTCCGGATATTCATTCGTATAATTGTAGTATTCGTCGACAACATCGCGGTAGCGTCCCTGCAGACGGTCTTCGATACTGACAAGCGCCAGTTCATATTTTGCACGTATTTTCAGAAAAATAAACTCCTCGCGGTATTTGGAATACGGATAGTCTTTCAGCGCGTTTTCGGTCGTGATGACACATGCGCGATAGTTGTTTCCCATATACGTGCTCAAGTTATAGTACAGCCGCGCGCTCATCAATTCCTTGTAGGCCAGTTTTTCCTGCAATTCGAACAGGATGTCCTGCGCCTGTTTGGCATGTTCGCTCTGCGGGTAATACTCCATGTAGAGCTGGAGTTGGTTTATTGCTTCGAAGGTTTGTTTTTGGTCCAGGCGCGGATCGGGCGAATCGAGATAAAGCCCGTAGCCCGAATAAAAACGCGCCAGTTCGACAAACTCGCCTTTCGGATAAGTCTGGTAATACTGCTTGAAATAGTCCGACGCCGTCTGGTAATCTTTCTGCCCGTAGTAACTTTGCGCCAGCAGATACAGTGATTCTTCGGCATTTGCAGTGCCTCTGAAAATATTCACGACTTCTTCGAGCAAGGTAGCCGATTTGACATACTTGCCCCCGTTGAAATATTTCTTGGCGTAAGAATACTTCAACTCATAGTCCGTACTTTTCAGTATTTTGTTGTATTCTCCACATGAAGAGCACAATACAATACCTGCCAACAACAGAAATTTCTTCATTTTCCGTTTTTTTAGTCCGCAAAGGTAATGCTTTCCCGCAGAATCATTGCAACATGAAACGTTAATAATAATTACAGGCGGTACAGTTCGCTGGCAGCAAGCAGTTCCAGTTTATTTTCTGTCAATACTCTTTCACATTTTTCGATGTCATCGGGACGAATAATCACATGTGCCGATTCGCCTTCCGAAAAAGCATACATGTATTCGATAAATATTCCCGCACGGGTAATGATATCCATTGCTTTGCCAAGCGCTCCCGGCTGGTTCGGGCAATGGAGGCAGATCACGTCGGCTTCGGAGACGGCATATTTGCTGTCGCGAAGCACCCGGAGCGCCTTTTCCGTATCGGATACGATCAGGCGCAGTATGCCGAAATCCGAATTTTCGGAAACGGTGAAAGCCGTCATGTTAATGTTTTCCTTACCCAGCAGTTTGGCCACTTCAGTGAAGCGTCCCTGCCTGTTTTCCAAAAATATGGACAATTGTTTGATGTACATAATGTTTATTTTTATCAGTTAAACAAATTTTCGCTTGTCAATCACACGCCGGGCTTTTCCCTGACTGCGTTCGATGCTGCGCGGTTCCACTAATTTCACGCCGGGCGAAATGCCCAGCACGCTTTGCAGACGGTGAGTGATATGTTTCTTCAGTTCAAGCATTTTAGTCATTTCGTCGGAGTAGAAGTTTTCTTTCACTTCGACCTGGACTTCGAAAGTATCGAGATTGTTCACGCGGTCGACAATCAGCAGATAGTGCGGTTCGAGTTGCGGCAGTTCGCAAATGACCGATTCGACTTGCGAGGGAAATACATTTACTCCTCTTATAATCAGCATATCGTCGCATCGTCCGAGAATCCGCGACATCCTGACGGATGTACGTCCGCAGGCACATTTTTCGTAGTTCAGGCTGGTGAGGTCGCGCGTACGGAAACGCAGCAGCGGCATGCCTTCTTTGGAGATGGTGGAAAATACCAGTTCACCCATCTGGCCTTCGGGAACAGGTTCGCCGGTTTCGGGATTCACGATTTCGGGGTAGAAATGATCTTCGCACAGGTGCGTGCCGTTCTGACATTCACATTCGTGTCCTACTCCCGGACCGATAATTTCGGTCAGGCCGTATATGTCGTACGCCCTGATGCCCAGTTTTTCTTCGAGTTCCTTGCGCATGCCTTCCGTCCAGGGTTCTGCGCCGAAGGCTCCGACCCTCAGTTTAAATTCTTCGCGCGGGATGCCCGAGTCGAGCAGTGCATCGGCGAGGTACAGAGCGTACGATGGCGTGCAGGCAAGTCCTACGGAGCCGAGGTCGTGCATCAGCATGATTTGTTTTTCGGTATTGCCGCTCGAGGTGGGGAGTACCGTTCCGCCAATGGTTTCGACGGCACTGTGTGCACCCAGTCCGCCGGTAAAGAGACCGTAGCCGTAGGATACCTGTACGACGTCGTTGCGTCCAAGGCCGTAAGCCGTGAAACATCGCGCTCCGACTTCGCCCCATATACTCAGGTCGTTGCGCGTGTATCCGACGACTATCGGCTTGCCGGTAGTGCCCGATGATGCCTGCAGGCGGACGATTTCCGAAATCGGTACGCTTAGAAGACCGTACGGATAATAGTCGCGCAGGTCTTTTTTCGACGTGAAAGGCAGTTTTACAATGTCTTCAACTGTCTGAATATCCGCAGGCGTCACTTCTTTTTCCTGCATCCGCCTGCGGTAAGGCTCACAGTTGTGATACATGCGTTCTACTGTTCTTTTCAGGCGTATTTCCTGAAGTTTGCGCATGTCTTTGCGCGACATGCATTCCATTGTTTCGTTCCAAATCATTTTTTAAGATTTTAGATTTAATTCCGGTGCAAATATATGATTTAAATTGATGACGGCAGCAGGAAAACGGAATTTTGTTTGATATTTTGTGTGCTGCGTCATTCGACTTGCCCGTCCTCCGCCGGTCTGCATTTGCAGGTGGTGGAACTGATGATGTTGCGGGCATTGAAATAGGCGGCATAAAAGTCCGGCGCCGGCTGTTTGAAGAGGCGCATCAGTTTGTCCAGGCGGTCGTTCAGCAGCGTGTCCGTTTCGGCGAAGAAGCGATCGGTGCCGGCTGCCGTCTGTTTCGATTCGGCTGTGGCGATCAGGATTTCGTAGCGGGCGATGGCTGTTTCCAGCATGTAAATCAGGTCCTGCGAAACGCCGTAGGCCGTCAGCACTCTGGCATTGGCTAGCGCCTCCGCATGGACACGCCGGGCAATGCCCAGCGCCTCGTTGTCACGCCGCTGATACATCATGCTTTTCGTCACCCTCACCTTCTCCGCCAGCGAGCCGTTTTTCGTATCGGCTGCCAGCACCGAAAGTATACCGGCCACCGTTACCGTCTGATTGACGAGCGCCGTTTCAACATCCTGCTTCCCGGCCGTCGCCCCGTTCAGGTCTGCTGCCGACTGCTGGAGAGCCTCTGTTTCAATGTCTTTCATCGTGTTCTTCAAATCCTTCACCGTACCTGCAAATACCGGGATGTGCGCATAAAGCGGTTCAAACTCATCCAGCGTACGCACTACGGCCTCAAGCATGGTCTGCTTTGCAATTTGTTTGTCTATCATACTGTCTTTTTTTAAAAAATGAATATTCTGTTTATTTGTTCTGCAAATTTAGTAATTCTAAAATAAATTTCCGCTCAAACAATAAAAAAAACATAACCGGCCGCACATTTTTTATTCTTCCGCCTTCATTTCTTCCTTACAGTGACTTATCCGTTGCGCCTAACTGTCAGTCGTATGGATTGCTCCACCGGGTTTACAGGGACGTCGGGTTTCCACCTCGTCTGAACGGGAAACGTGCGCGACAGTTTGAATTGGAGATCGACGCAGTCAAATATACCCCTTCTCCTCTTAAAATATGGAGTCTTGCGCCAAAATAATTGTCGCTTGTACCAAAATAATCGCGTCTTGCTCCAAAATAATTGCTGCTTACTCCAAAATAATCGTGTCTTTCTCTAAAATAATTAATACTTGCACCGAAATAATCGCATCTTACTCCAAAATAATTGCGTCTTGCTCCGAAATAATCACGTCTTGCTCTGAAATAATTGCTGCTTACTCCAAAATAATCGTGTCTTTCTCTAAAATAATTAACACTTGCGCCGAAATAATCGTATCTTTCTCCAAAATAATTGCGTCTTGCTCCGAAATAATTACTGCATGTTCCGAAATAATCCCAAAATATCCATTAAAAATCATTTATACTGCACGCGGGATAAACGTGTTTATTGACACACAGGGCGCTCCTGCCGAAAATCCTTGAATCTTTGAACGGTTCATTCAATGCACAAAATCATGCCGCGCGCAGAAAAACTCAATTCTCCCTGTCGGAAGCGTGAAACATGATGTTCTCCAAATCTTCGGGACGCACGTTTGTTGCCACAATCACTCCCCTGCCGTCTATCAGGAAGTTCCCGAAACCTTTTTTCAGATTGTACTGTCTGTAAAGCGGCGATCGCGTACCCTGCCCGTCAAACAGCTGGCGAGTATTTTCGAGTCTGTCCGTTTTCAGTGTCCCGGCGTATACGGAAAAGTGTTCGTCCATCGACACCGAATACATCCTGATACGTGTCGAATCCATTTCATTCACTTTTGTATGTAACTGTATGTTGCGTACGCGCGACACGGCATCGTAGGCCGCCCAGAAATGCACCAGCGTATACTGCTTCGCCGAACCGGAAAACTGTATTGCATGTTCGCTGCCGGAAACCAGTATCTCCGGAGCAAAGTCACCGACATGACAACCTCCTGTCAAACTGGTCTTTCGCGTCCCTGCAGAAAAGAACAGACCTGTTACTGCCAATGTAAAAAGAACAAACGTTTTCGTTCTCATATAATATAAAGCCTTTGTTTATCTTTACAATTCGGGTGCAAATATACATCATCCCTTCCACCTGCCGAAAGGCAGTACATTATTTTCCATAAAAACGGCTGGAATAAATATCCGTTATTCGCTGTACATTAATACATAAACGGGAAATATGATTATATATTTAACATGTACGTTAGGCATAATTAGCAAATTATATTTCGCACAGAACGGTTCCGTTCATCCGGTGTATACGGAAGTTTCTGAATCTTCGAACTGTTTACGCACATATTTTTTGCGAAAACGTGCGCAGTTTCAGTAAAAAAACATACCTTTGCCATCCCCGGAAAACGGGAAGAAAACAGATTTATTTATTAACTGTCAATAAAAGAAAACGAAAATGACACTGTTTATTGTAATAGGAGCAATCGTTGCCATCCTGCTGTTTGTAGCGGCAACATACAACCGCTTAGTGCGTTACCGCAACAACCGAGAGAATGCATTTGCCGACATCGACGTGCAGTTGAAGCAGCGCCACGACCTGATTCCACAATTGATGGAAACCGTCAAAGGCTACACGAAACACGAGAGCGAAACGCTGCGCAAAATCACCGAAGCGCGTACGGCAGCCATGTCGGCGCAGGACATCAACGGCAAAATCGAAGCCGAAAACCGGCTCTCGGCAGCGCTCAACGGACTGAAAGTGTCGGTCGAAGCCTATCCCGACCTGAAAGCAAGCCAGAATTTCATGCAGTTGCAGGAAGAAATGGCAGATATTGAAAACAAACTGGCAGCCTCGCGGCGATATTTCAACTCCGCGACAAAGGAATACAACAACGCCGTCGAAACGTTTCCCGCAAATCTGATAGCCGGAATTTTCGGTTTCAGGCGCGAAACACTGTTCGACGTCGGCGCCGAACAGCGCGCACGGCTCGACGAACCGCCCAAAATAAGTTTCTGACACAGTGAAATACGTCGGCATACAAACCCAGAAACACAGGAACAACATCCGCTCGACGCTGATGCTGTGCCTTTTTCCGTGCATCATCCTTGCGCTCGCATGGACGTTTTTCCTTGTCAGCAGCACCTGGCTGGCAGGTGAAGCGTACGCGCCGGAAGACGGCGGGACAACGTCCGTCGCACGAGCCACGGAAGCGTTTATCCACACCGCACCCTGGATACTCGGAATATGCCTGATATGGTTCCTGACCGCATACTGCGCCAATACGTCCATCATCAATGCCGCCACAGGCTCCCGCCCGCTCGAACGGCGCGAAAACAAACGCGTCTACAACATGGTCGAAAATCTCTGCATCGCAAGCCATACGGACATGCCGAAAATTAACATCATCGAAGACCATTCGCTGAACGCCTTCGCCAGCGGCATCAACAAGCGGAATTTCACCGTCACACTCTCGCGCGGTATCATCGACCGCCTGAACGACGCCGAACTGGAAGCCGTCATTGCCCACGAACTTACGCACATCCGTAACAACGACGTGAAAGCGCTGATCGTATCCATCGTCTTCGTCGGCATCTTTTCGTTCCTGACCCAGATTCTCCTGCGCACCCTGCTGAGCGGCAGACTCCGCACACGGAATGACAGTAAAAATTCGGGCGGGATAATTGTCGTCATACTGCTCATTCTGCTGCTGGCGGCCGTCGGCTATTTCATTACCCTGCTGATGCGTTTCGCCATCTCGCGCAACCGCGAATACATGGCGGACGCAGGCAGCGCCGAAATGACGAAAAATCCGCTGGCGCTGGCTTCCGCTCTGCGTAAAATATCCGCAGACTCCTGCATCGAAGCAGTTACACAAAATGACGTCGCTCAGCTTTTCATCGATAACCCGATGAAAAAATCGTTCATCAACAGCCTGTTCGCCACGCATCCTCCCATCGGGAAACGAATACACCTGCTGGAACAGTTTTAATGCAAAACAAAAAACAGGATTCCAATGAATGCTCCTCCACTGAACGAACATAACAAAACGGAATATCCGCCGATGCACACTGCCGAACATATCCTCAACCGGACGATGGTGCGCATGTTCGGCTGTCCGCGCTCGAAAAACGCACATATCGAGCGAAAAAAATCGAAATGCGACTACCTGCTCACCGAAGCGCCAACCGACGCGCAGATGGCCGAAATAGAACGCACGGTAAACGAAATAATCGCACGGCGCCTGCCCGTCGTCTGCGATTTCATGAGCCGCGAAGAAGCCGCCGAACTCGCAGACCTCGCCAAATTGCCCGAAAATGTCTCCGACACGCTGCGCATCGTGCGCGTCGGAGACTACGACGTCTGCGCGTGTATCGGCTCGCACGTGGCAAACACCTCCGAAATAGGACGTTTCAAGCTCCTTAACTACGACTACTCCGATGGCCGCCTGCGTGTGAGATTCAAACTGGAAGAAACATAAATTATTTGAATCATTGAATTTTAGAATCATCCGAAACATGCCCCGCGAACACAAAATCGTGTCGGGCACAATATAAAATGGCATAAAGTTTGTACAGAACGGAAAAGTATCATATTTTTGCAGACGAATGAAGTAGAAGTAATGGAAGTAATGGAGAACAATTATTCAAAAAGATTGCTTAGTGTACTGCACCGCAGTCGCGATGAAGCGTTGCGGTTCGGAAACCGCGATATTCAATCCGAGCACCTGATGCTGGGTCTTCTCGGTGAAAAAACGTGCAGGGCAGTGAAACTGCTCAAAAAGTTGAAGATTGACATACAGTCGATAAAGCAGGGTCTCGAAATGAACCTGAAAGCATGGCCGGACGAATTTGAAGGCGATTCATCCACAGTCTCGCCGGACAGGAACGCCAAACACGTGTTGAGCATAAGCGTACTCGAGGCGCGCCTGTTCAAAAGCAAATATACCGGGACGGAACATCTGTTGCTGGCGTTTCTGAAAGACGGAGAAAACAGGCCGGCACGGCTGCTTAAAGAGAAAGGATTGCGCTATAATCATCTGTGCAGCGAACTGGCAAGTATGACCGGTATGCTGAGCGACGGGACAAAGACCGTCCGCGACGGATTTACGGACGACGATGAAGAAGAAGACGAATCCTTCGCGTCTCCACGCAAAGAGTCGCCGTCGAACGTAGACGCTCCGCAGGCAAAACCGGCGAACGACACGCCCGTGCTGGACAATTTCGGTACGGACATGACAAAAGCCGCCTCCGAAGGCAAGTTAGACCCGATCGTCGGACGCGAAAAAGAAATTCAGCGTTTGGCGCAAATCCTCAGCCGCCGCAAAAAAAACAATCCTGTCCTGATAGGAGAACCCGGCGTAGGAAAATCAGCCATCGTCGAAGGGCTGGCGTTGCGCATCGTACAGCGTAAAATATCGCGGGCGCTGTTCGACAAGCGCGTGATTAACTTGGACATGGCTTCGCTTGTGGCTGGAACGAAATATCGCGGACAATTCGAAGAACGCATCAAAGCCGTACTGAACGAACTGTCCAGGAATCCAAATATCATCCTGTTCATCGACGAAATACATACGCTGGTCGGCGCAGGTTCGGCATCCGGCTCGATGGATGCTGCCAACATGCTCAAACCTGCCCTGGCAAGAGGCGAACTGCAATGCATCGGCGCCACAACGCTCGACGAATACCGCAAAAACATCGAGAAAGACGGCGCTCTGGAACGCCGCTTCCAGAAAGTGATTGTCGATCCCACCACGGCCGAAGAAACGTTGCAGATACTCAAAAATATCAAGGAACGCTACGAAGATCATCACCACATGATTTATACCGACGAGGCGCTCGAAGCCTGTGTCAAATTGACAGATCGTTATATCAACGACCGCAACTTCCCGGACAAAGCCATCGATGCATTGGACGAAGCCGGTTCGCGCGTACATATCTCGCATATCGTCGTGCCCCACAGCATCGAAGAACTGGAAGCAAAAATAGAAAAGACAAGAAACGAAAAACTTGCGGCCGTGAAATCGCAGAATTTCGAACTTGCCGCCGGCTACAGAGACAGGGAAAGGAAATACCTCTCCGAACTGGAGAAGGCCAAGCAGGAATGGGAAAAAGACATCTCGGAACACCGCGAAACAGTAGACACGGAACAGGTAGCCGAAGTGGTCGCCATGATGTCGGGCGTGCCCGTACAGCGCATTGCCAAAACGGAAAACGTCCGCCTGCGCGAGATGAATATGGCGCTGAAAGGCAAAGTAATCGGCCAGGACGAAGCGGTCGACAAAACCGTGAAAGCCATTCAGCGCAACCGCGTAGGCCTCAAAGACCCGCGCAAACCCATCGGCTCGTTCATGTTCCTGGGGCCTACGGGTGTGGGCAAGACTCTGCTGGCAAAGAAAATAGCCGAATATCTGTTTGATTCCGAAGACGCTCTGATACGTATCGACATGAGTGAATATTTGGAAAAATTCGCCGTATCGCGACTGATAGGTGCGCCTCCCGGATATGTTGGCTACGAAGAAGGCGGCCAGTTGACCGAAAAAGTACGCCGCAAACCGTATTCCGTCGTTCTGCTCGACGAAATAGAAAAAGCGCATCCCGACGTCTTCAATCTGCTGCTGCAAGTGCTGGACGAAGGACGTCTGACAGACAGCCTCGGACGCAGAATCGACTTCAGGAATACCATCGTGATCATGACGTCCAATATCGGGACGCGCCAGCTGAAAGATTTCGGGCGCGGCGTCGGCTTCCATCTGGAATCGGGCGATGCCGAATCCGATAAAAAATATTCGCGCGACATCATCCGCAAAGCCCTCGAACGCAAGTTCGCACCGGAATTTCTGAACCGCGTAGACGACGTCATCATGTTTGACACGCTAAGCAGAGAGTCTATCCATCAAATCATTGACATCGAGCTTAGCCTACTCTACAAACGCATCGAAGGACTGGGTTACCGCATCTGCGTCACGGACGAGGCGAAAAATTTTATCGCTTCGCAGGGATATGACGTGCAGTTCGGCGCCCGCCCACTGAAACGTGCTATCCAGAAATATATCGAAGACGAAATGGCAGAAATCATGCTCGGCGACACCCTCAAAGAAGAAGATCTGCTTGTCATCGGTTATGACAAGGAAAACAGGAAGATGACTCACGAGGTGAAGAAATGCGTGGAAGACTCGTTGTCCTGCTGATGCTTGCGGCCACCGGCGGACTGCGGGGGCAGGAAAGCGACCGGCGGTGGGCGCTGCACTGGGTTGCCGACATATTTGACAAACCTGTCCTGACACAGAGATCGGTCGGCGTTTCGACCGGCAACGGCAGTTCGGCTTTCGCCCTGACGGGTGAATATTACCTTCGGGACAAATGGAGCCTGCAGGCAGGCTATTTTCGGAAGGAAGTGAGCTACGGTAGCGCCAGCCGGCAGATGGAAGGCTTGCAGGCAGGTACAAGGTGTTATTTTTTGCATCCGGACTTCATCATCCAGCCCTATCTCTCAGCCACGGCCGAACTGAACTGGAGCCGGCATGTGGAGCGTAGCGCCTTCGGCGGTTCGGGGTGGGACGGGGAGCAAAGCTACAGCTACACGGGCACGCAGCACTCCGTCAACCCACGGCTTTCGCTCGCCCCCGGCGCCGGCGTGGAACTCTATCTCTTCTCTTCCATTGCCTTCACGGTTGAATACAGCCTCCACGCAGGACTTGATTCCCGTACCGAAATAACCCTCCTGTACGACGGCTTCCCGCCGCAGGTAATGCGCGACAAGGGGATGTTTCATTCCCTGAGCATGGGGGCAAAGGTGACCTTCCCGTTCTCGTTCACCTCCGACGACGGAGCGAGTCTGCTGTATATGATCATGGAACTGCTACTCACTCCCTTAGATAGATACAACCGTTTCCGATGATGATGCAGGGGTGCAAGGTGCAGGCCTGTCCGATTTATCCACGAAATTATGCCGCTATACTTCATCGCTCAGGATGTGCAAGGTGTAGGCCTGTCCGATTTATCCTGCAGATTATGCCTGCGTGACGCGATAAATGAGGTAGAACCGGATGCAATTAGGGGTAATTCAAATTGTCGCAGTTTCATTTGGGACAAAGTGTCAAAGTCAGGAAAGACAAAATGTCAGGCGATATTGTCTGGCATTTTTTTTGCACGTCACGACACGTGAATTTAAACAGTAAAAGAACAAAAATATGACATCAAAAGGTAATATCGGGGTAACAAGTGAAAACATTTTCCCCGTCATCAAAAAATTTCTGTACAGCGATCACGAGATTTTTCTCCGCGAAATCGTGTCGAACGCCATCGACGCTACCCGGAAATTGAAAACGCTTGCGTCTGTGGGCGAATACAAAGGCGAATTGGGAGATTTGACCATCCGCATCAAAACAGACGGCGACAAACTGATTATCTCCGACCGCGGCATCGGAATGACCGCCGAAGAAATCGACAAATACATCAATCAGATTGCTTTTTCGAGCGCCGAAGAGTTTCTCGAAAAATATAAAAACGATACGGCCGCCATCATCGGCCATTTCGGACTGGGTTTCTATTCGGCGTTCATGGTATCCAAAAAAGTGGAAATCATCACGAAATCGTACAGAGAAGGCGCCGTGGCGATGAAGTGGAGTTGCGAAGGCTCGCCGGCATACGAACTGTCTGAAATCGAAAGAGAAGACCGCGGGACGGACATCATCCTGACCATCGACGACGAAAACAGGGAATTTCTCGAAAAAACCAAAATCACTTCCCTGCTGTCGAAATACTGCCGTTTCCTGCCTGTTCCCATTGCCTTCGGGAAAAAACAGGAGTGGAAAGACGGAAAATATGTGGACACGGCCGAAGACAATCTCGTCAACGAAACACAACCCGCATGGGTGCGCAAACCTGCCGATCTGAAAGAAGAAGACTACAAGGCGTTTTACAGTGATTTGTACCCGACGGCAGACGAACCGCTATTCTGGATTCACCTGAATGTGGATTATCCGTTCAACCTGACGGGGATACTTTATTTCCCCACCGTCAAAAACAGTATCGACCTTCATCGCAACAAAATACAGTTGTATTGCAACCAGGTTTTCGTGACGGATTCGGTAGAAGACATCGTACCCGAATTTCTGACGCTGCTGCACGGCGTGCTTGATTCGCCCGACATCCCGCTCAACGTTTCGCGTTCGTACCTGCAAAGCGACCAGAATGTAAAGAAAATATCAACCCACATTACAAAAAAAGTGGCCGACCGCTTAGAAGAAATCTTCAAAACCGACCGGCCGCAATTCGAATCGAAATGGGACAGTCTGAAACTTTTCATCCAGTACGGAATGTTGAGCGACGAAAAATTTTACGAGCGAGCATCAAAATTTGTCCTGCTCAAAGACGTGGACAACAAATATTTCACGCTCGAAGAATATAAAAAACTCATCAAGGAAAACCAGACCGACAAGGAAAATACAACCATATATCTCTACACAACAAGCGTAAACGACCAGTACAGCTATATTCAGGCTGCGCGGGACAGGGGCTACAACGTGCTGGTAATGAACGGACAGTTGGATGTGCACGTCATCAGTCAGTTAGAGCAGAAACTGGAAAAGACGCGCTTTGTACGGGTCGACGGCGACACGATCGACAACCTGATACGAAAAACGGACGCAAACGCAGTTGCATTGAGTGAAGACCGTAAAGTGGCCTTGCACGAAATATTCAACAGCAAGCTGCCGACTGTCGAAAAGACCGAGTTTAGCGTCGCGCTCGAATCGCTGGGCGAAAAAGCCAGCCCCGTCGTGCTGACGCAAAGCGAATTCATGCGGCGGATGCGCGAAATGTCGGCTATGCAGTCGGGGATGTCGTTCTACGGAGAAATGCCTGACAGCTATAATCTTGTGCTGAACGTCGATCACCGGTTAGTGAAAAAGGTGCTCGACGACAGCGAAAAAAAATGCAGCGAAAAACTGAATCCCGTTCTTGCGGACATCAAGGGCTGGGAAGCAAGGCTGGCAGACCTTCGCGAACAGCAAAACAAGAAAAAAGCCGAAGAAATCACGGAAGCCGAAAAAGAAGACATGACCGGTACGAACAAAAAACTCGACGAACTGCGTGCTCAGCGCAATGCCGTCTGGGCTGAATATGCTGAGGGAAACAGCATTGTCAGTCAACTCATTGATCTGGCTTTGCTGAGCAACGGTTTACTAAAAGGTGAAGCATTGAGTCGCTTTATCGGCCGAAGTGTAAAACTGATAAAATAAGTGTTTTTATTCGCTCAGACCGAGAGATTCCTTATATTTGCACCATTAATGCAATCGAAGGATGAAACGGCGAACAGTTATTTTGTTTTTGTTGATTATCGGGTATGTATCGGCGGTTTTTGCACAGAAAACAGGACTGGTACTGAGTGGAGGCGGCGCCAGAGGTGCTGCCCACATCGGCGTGATCAAGGCGCTGGAAGAAAATAATATTCCAATCGACTACATCGCGGGCACTTCCATCGGTGCCATCGTAGGCAGTCTGTATGCTATGGGATACACGCCCGACGAGATGCTGGCGCTTTTCCTGTCCGAAGATTTTCAATACTGGCAATCAGGGACAATACAGGACAATTACATCTATTATTTCAAGAAACCCGCACCTACGCCCGAGTTCATGCGCTTCTTCATCGACCTGACCGACTCGCTGCAAGTCAAGACGAACATTCTGCCCAACAGCCTTATCGACCCTGTCCAGTTGAATCTGGCGTTCATGGCGCTGTATGCGCAGGCTTCCGCCAAATCGGTTTGGAATTTCGACAATCTGTTCGTGCCCTTCCGCTGCGTCAGTTCCGATATTTACAACAAAAAAGCCGTGATCTGGCGGAATGGCAATTTGAGTGAAGCAGTTCGCTCGTCGATGACTTTGCCGTTCTTTTTCAACCCTATATGGAAAGACGGCGTGCCGCTGTTCGACGGCGGCATCTACGACAATTTCCCTGTCGACGTGATGAAAACCGAATTTCATCCCGATTTCATTTTCGGCTCGGCCGTCTCGGGAAAAGAAAAAGAACCATCCGGAAACCTGGTCAAGCAGATGGAAGCAATGGTAATGCAACATACTAATTACGAAGTTGCAGAAGACGACGGACTGATGATAAAGTTTGATTTGCCCAACATCTCGATGCTTGATTTCCTCAGCTCCGAAGAACTGATGGAAACAGGCTACAGGGGCACGCTCGCCATGATAGATGCCATCAAAAAACGGGTGACCCGTGAAATGCCTCTGGCACAACTCAACGAACGGCGCAAACAATACAAGGAGAGCCTTCCGCCCCTTAAATTCAATAACATATACATATCGGGCGTCAACGAGGCTCAACGAAAATATATTGAAGACCAACTGCACCGGGACATCGACAACGAATTTACGATTGAAGAGTTCCGACAGGCCTATTTCAAGATATTGACCGATTCAAAAATCAAAGAAATCATTCCCCATGCAGTCTACAACCGCAGAAACAGAACGATGGACCTTTATCTCGACGTCAAAATCAGCGACGAGGCCAAGGTGAGTATCGGCGGGAACATCTCGTCGCACCAGGCGAATCAACTGTTTCTCGGAGTGGATTATCAGGCGTTGAGCCAGTATGCTTCCGACTTGAGTGCCAATTTCCAGATGGGAAATGCTTTTAGCGGCGCACTGTTCAACGGACGCCTCTATCTGCAAACGCGAATCCCTTCGTATCTGAACTTTGAAGCCGGCTACTCGTACCGCAAGTTTTCGGAAAGCCAGTCGCTCTTTTACGAAGACGTGTTGCCCGTGTTTATCAAGCAGCGGGAACGATTCATCAATCTGAAACTTGGATTGCCGTTCATGTTTCACTCGAAAATAGAAACAGGACTGGCGTACGGACGGTTAAACGACGATTATTATCAGACAAGCCATATCTCTTTCGTCGACGCCAAGTTCGATAAAAGCTGGTATGATCTGTTTCAAATCTTTATACGATTCGAGCGTAATTCACTTAACGACAGGCAATATCCGACAGGCGGACGGCAACAGATGCTGACTGCACGGTTTGTGACGGGCAACGAATCATACCTCCCCCACACACAGACGCTGACGCAGAAAGACGATCACAGCTGGCTGCAACTCAAAGGGCGATGGATAAATTACTCGGAACATGGCGACAAATTCAAGCTGGGACTGATGTCCGAAGCGGTCGTTTCCAGTAAAAACCTGATGAGCAACTACACGGCATCTATTTTGCAGGCGCCGGCATTCACCCCTACCCCGCACAGCAAAGTAGTCTTCAAGGAAGCTTTCCGTTCGAACGAATACATTGCCGCGGGAGTGATGCCGGTCTATGCCTTCAACAAGATGTTCCACTTTCGCACCGAGCTGTATGGCTTCATGCCCGTGCGCCGGATAAGAAAAGAAATTGTAAACTCGGAAATATATGCGGACAAACCCTACTGGGAAAAAAGTTTCCGTTCGTTCGAATACATGGGCGAAATGGCGTTCGTATTTCAGTTGCCGTTTGTCTCCGTCAGCCTGTTTGCCAACGGATACAGCCATCCAAAGAACGATTTTAATATCGGATTAAATATTGGTTATCTGCTGTTTAATTCAGGCTTCCTCGAATAATCCGGTTTTGGGGGAACGAAAAAAATGCAGAAAATGTTGTAACGTAGAAAAAAAACCGTATCTTTGCACCCGTCAAAATGAAAAGGTACCATAGCTCAGTTGGTAGAGCAACGGACTGAAAATCCGTGTGTCCCCGGTTCGATTCCTGGTGGTACCACGAAAATAAAAAGAAGCAAACTCCCAAAAATCAGTGATTTTTGGGAGTTTGTGTTTCTACGAGAAAAGAAAAACAATATGCTGAAAAACACCTGCATTCCGTCCCTGACGGGACGGGGGTGGAGGCCCGTATATCACATTCGACAGGGAATATTACAAGATAGTTGCAGATATAAAAAGGTTTTGTTTAATTTTTCTCGAAACACGTTCCTGCTGCGAGGCGCAGTGACCACACCCACATGTAACCGTCGCTGCGAAAACGGACAGGGACTAAACTTAACCGAAAGATATAATTTCTGTAACCGAACAGTAACATTTGGTCTTTACTTTTGCCTCGTTAAAGAGTTGAATTTTTAGAAAGATAAAAAGGAATAGTTTTCGCACAATAAGATATGGAAGAACTTTTTCCGCATCAAGCCGGTATGAAAAAAAAACGATTTGTTTTCTCAACAGATAACAGGAATAAATGCTAATAATAATATGGGGAATAGTTTTCAGGAGGAATTGAAATCCGGGTTACAGGTATTTCTCGATGAGCAAAAAGACAACTATCCGCAGGATGATTTGCTCAGGATAGATCTTCACTGTCACGATTATAACAGTGATGAACCCGACGAACTTCTCGGACGCATCTTAAACGTATCCGAGACTTGGCTACCGAGCGAACGGCTGATACGGGAACTGCAAACAAACGGATGTAACGCTTTCACGGTTACGAATCATAACAATGCACGTTCATGTTACGAACTCCGGGACAAGGGATTCGACATACTTACCGGCTGCGAGTTCAGTTGCATGGTTCCCGACTACGACATCGGGATACATGTCCTCGCTTACGGATTTTCGCCCGAACAGGAAGTCAGGCTGAATAAACTTCGCCGGAACGTATATCTTTTTCAGGAATATGCTTTGAAACACAACATTCCTACCGTTTGGGCACATCCGTTATATCATTATCAGGTAAAGAAAATGCCGCCTGTGGATTTTTTCCGGAAAATGGCGCTTGTGTTCGAGCGGTTTGAAGTCCTGAACGGACAGCGTGACACGTGGCAAAACATGCTGGTAAAAGAATGGATAACAGGACTTACTCCAGACATGATCGACGATTTTTCAAAAGAATTTGATACGGATTCCTCGGCATACTGTTCCGATAAATATAAAAAATCGTTCACCGGAGGCTCGGACAGTCATATCGGTATTTTTGCAGGACTGACAGGTACATATCTCTACATCCCCAACCTGAAAGAACGGTTGAAGAACGAACCGGCGTCGGCGTTGGCGCTCGAAGCCATCAGGAACGCCGACATGATTCCGTACGGTTCGCATCAAAACACCGAAAAACTCACCATCGCCTTTCTTGATTATGTGTCGCAGGTAGCCCTCAACTACAAAGACCCCGGATTCATGCGTTTATTGCTACATCACGGCACGGCGTCCGACAAATTATTAGCGTTCATACTGTCCAATATCTTTCTTGAAGTACAGCGTCATAAGGTTACGATTTCGTTTGTCCGCCTGTTTCACGAATCGCTGATGGGCAAATCGCCGTCGTTTCTGAAAAAACTTGTGCTGAAACCCTCATATAAACCGGTCTTCGACGAAATTGCAAAGATGGCGAAAACGCACCGGAACGGGTCGCGCGACATTGTTGGCGAATACAATCAATCCATTCACAATATCAATGAAAAATTAAACGAAATACTGTTTTCGCGTGTCAACAAAAAAATAGAAAAACTTGATTTGAGCAGCAAACTGTCGCCGGATAAAATAGAAGACTTGCTCGTAAAACTTGATTTACCGAGCGATATACGGTCGTATGTCAGTTCCGGCAAGGCGGACAAAAACGAATTGACGATTAATCTCGCCGCATTTTTAGATGGTCTTTCGTTTCCGTTTTTTGCTTCGGCGCTCGTTTTGTCGGCGCATTATACCAGTGCAAAAGTGTTGTTCAACACCCGTCCGTTCCTGAAAGAATTTTCGCGGCATATCGGTAAATACGAACACCCGCGGCGGGCCTTGTGGCTGACCGATACTTTCGGTGATAAAAACGGGGTATCGACTGCGCTTCAATCCATACACCGTAAAATAAAAGACGACAACCTGGCCGTAGATATGCTTGTGTGCAGCAGTCAGGTCGAGCCGGACGAACATTTGATTGTGCTGCCTCCGCTTTGCGAATTTTCCGCTCCCCTATATAACGATCAACCCGTACGTATTCCCAATCTTTTGGATTTGCACAAACTGTTTCACGAAAAGGAATACGATCGTATTATATGTTCGACCGAAGGAGTGATGGGTTTGATGGCCCTTTATCTTAAAAGCGCCTATTCGGTCGAAGCGATGTTTTATGTACATACCGACTGGGTGATGTTTGCCCGGAAAGTGCTGAATCTGAACATACACAATCTGAATCGTATCCGGCGTATGCTGCGTGCGTTCTATGGCTCGTTCGACAAAGTGTTTGTCCTCAACACCGGTCAACGAAAATGGCTGACAGGTCCCGATATGAAATTACATCCGGAAAAGGTAAAACCGACAGCACATTGGGCTGACGAAATTTTCACTCCGCAAGACGTTACCAAAAAAGAAATACTCGGCGTTGCCGACGACGTACCGGTCATCCTGTATGCCGGCAGGTTGAGCGCCGAGAAAGGAGTGATGGAATTGCCGGAAATATACCGTAATGTGCGGAAAACGTGCACGAATGTACAACTTGTGATTGCGGGACAGGGACCCGCCGCCGGCACTCTCAAGAACGAATTGCCTGAAGCCGTTTATCTCAACTGGCTTGAACGCGACCGGTTGCCCGCCGTCTATTCGTGCGCCGATTTATTTGTATTTCCTTCACGTTTCGACACGTTCGGTTGCGTAGCGCTCGAAGCCCTGAGTTGCGGACTTCCGGTGGTCGCCTACAAAGCCAAAGGGACAAGAGACATTATCCTCCACGAACGTAACGGATATATCGTAAACACGACGAAAGAAATGTCGGAAGTCATCTCATCCTATCTCCAAAATCCGGATTTACACACCTCATTCAGAAACGCAGCCGCCGAACGCATCAACAACTATAACGCCGACAAGATTATGAACGATTTTATGAAGGAAACAGGCCTGGGATAAATCGGGAATGATCTTTTGCGTAACAGAGATTTATCCGTTACGTAGCCGATGTTTGTCGTTCACGTAAGATTTCCGTCACATTGTTGATTTATCTTTGCCGTGTCAAAAAAAGAATCCATATTTATGGAAAAAGTAAGAGTCGTTTTTTTTTGCGATAAGGTGGACGCTTTTCTGATGCCGAACATTCCGGTGGAAGGCGACATGGAAGGCTTCGGCCTGGTCTGCCTCGAAGCATCGGCCTGTGGCACACTGGTTTTTGCCGCAGATATAGACGGTATTCCGGATGCCGTAAGGAACGGGAAGAACGGCTTCCTTTTACCGCCGGCCTGCCGGATCAGGCGTGAATATCGACCGCTTGCGGCAAACGGTTACAGGTTAGGGATGAAAAAGAAATAACGTATAACCATGGAAAAGTCCCGGCAGAGACTGGTTGGCGGTGACAATCCGAATTGAAAATCGACGCAGTCAAATACACCCTTTTTTTCGATTTTTTTTTGCCCTATAAAAAAACTCATTATCTTTGCTGCATTAAAAATTAAACATGTCGCTTGAAATTTTGTTTGAAAGTTTTGATAAAAATCATCTTTGGAAGACATGATAACATATTCAGTTAATCTGGAGATGATTTTTTCTTAATATTCGTATGATGATAAAAAAAATCACATGGTTCAGAATAATATATTATTATTGTTATTATGTTTAGCTTGTTCCTGTAAAGGTACACCCGAACAAACGAAAGAACATAAAGCAACAATATGTAGATCAGTATTGGAGGACAAATATAATGAGGAAGAAGA
>JAISXP010000012.1 GCA_031270465.1 Tannerella sp.
GATGTCTCCCACCGCCACGATGTCGCCCTTTTTTTTCTTCAGTTCCGTCAGGATACAACTCTCCACAGACTGTCCCTGCTTCGGCATGATAATTGCTATTGCCATGATTTTCTATTGCTTTATTTAAATAAATCTTATATCTGTCCAGTTAAAAACAGCCGCAAATTTACGGCAAATAGATTATATATACAAGTTATTTTCCGTTTTTTTATTAACGGCTTAGAAAGAAGTAATTATCAAGGGTCGAGAGCGTATGTAAGTTGCTATTCCGCATGACCGGAACAAATATGCGCGGGGATACTTTTGGAGCGGGATTTGCGGCTGACCGGAATCGGCAAGTTATTTCCGCATTATCGAAAAAAAAAGCCCGCTCCCTTCACATGATACGGAAAGGAGAGGCTTTTTATCGGTTGAAAATGAAATTACGCTGTTACAGTTCCCGGATCCATATATTCCTGAAACTGATCGGTTCGCTGGGGTCGCCGTGGCTTTGCAGGACGATTGGGCCGGGACCGTGTTTCTGTACTTTCGGGAATCCGATATATTCGGTTGTTCCCAGTATCGTCGTGTTGTTCTGTACCAGCACGCCGTTATGCAAAACGGTTACTTGCGGCGGGATGCGGTATGTGCCGTCATCCTTGAATATGGGCGCGGTGTAAATTATGTCATAGACATTCCATTCGCCCGGTTTGCGCATTGCATTCACCAGCGGAGGGGATTGTTTGTAAATGCTTCCGGCCTGTCCGTTGGCATACGTTTCGCTCTGATAGCTGTCCAGTACCTGCACTTCGTATATGCCCTGGAGATATACGCCGCTGTTGCCGCGCGCCTGGCTTTTCCCGGAGATGTTTTTGGGGATGCGCCATTCGATGTGCAACTGGAAGTTTTCGAAGGACTGTTTCGTCCGGATGTCGCCAGCCGTCTTGTTGACCGTAAAAGAACCGTCGCTGTTGACCGTCCAGTTGGCGGGCGATTTGTCTTTCGTCGATTCCCATGCCGACAGGTTCGTGCCGTCGAACAGGACAATCGCATCCGACGGCGCCGTATTCGTTTGAATATTGCCGGGTGTAACAATCTTTGGCTGCGGAAGCCAGTATTCGGACATGCCGGGACGCATCCGCTCCGGCTCGGGGTAATCGGTTTGCGCGTACGCAATCACTGAAATCAGTAATGTGGAGGCAATTACTATGCTCCTGTTCATAAATCTGTTCATGGTCAGTTGTATTTAATTATAAATTTCAGGCAAAAATACATGTTTTCTTTAAATAATCCGTTCTTTTCCGCGAAAAAAATATGCATGTGCATTTTTCCCGGTTTGACGGCATAGGGATTCCGAACGTTTAGGAGCTAAACGGACGGAAGCGGAGCTGTATTTATTCCGGGAGATTGCTGTTCTATTTTCCGGGCCGGGCTTCATATCCACCGCAGGTATGCAAAATCCATTCGGTGAGGCAGTTTTTCGTTGACCGGATAGACACGGAATCCTACTTTCAGATGTCCGAATTCGGATGTTTTATTTTTCAGTTCAAAATGAAGTTTCGCGCCTTCTTCCCGTATCAGGCGGAAGGGTACAGTGGACACAAATTCCAGCTCGTGTCTGTCGGGGTCTTCTTTTGCATAGACCATTTCGACGCCCAGCATGCATTTGAGTTGCCGGCGGTCGATTACGACTTTGACAATATTGTCGTTGCCTACGACCGGATGTGCGTCGGCATCGTACTGGAATGATTCTACGGTGAAGGTGTGCCAGTTTGTCGCTACGTCTTTTTTCCACCGGGCAATGCTTCGGGCTTCTGCGAAACTGTTGTCGGAAAGCGTCTTCACGCGGTGTGCCAGTTTGCTGTAAAAGCCGCTGATGTAGTCGTCCAGCATGCGTTTCATCGTGTAGTGGGGTGCGATTTGCGAGATGGAGTTTTTGATGTACTGTATCCATTCGGGGGAGTATCCTTTGCTGTTTTTTGCGAAATAGAGGGGGATGATTTCGTGTTCGAGGATATGGTAAATGGTGGCGGCATCGAGCTGGTCCTGGTACTGCTGGTTGTCGTAGGTGCGTTCGTCGGTCAATGCCCATCCGGCGCCTTCGCGGTAGCCTTCGTACCACCATCCGTCGAGTACGGAGAAGTTGAGTACGCCGTTCATTTCAGCTTTTTCGCCCGACGTGCCGGAGGCTTCGAGCGGTCGGGTGGGGGTGTTGAGCCATACATCCACGCCGGCGATCAGGCGTCGTGCTACGCGCATGTCGTAGTTTTCGAGGAAGATGATCTTGCCGAGAAATTCGGGACGGCGCGAGATGTCGACAATGTGCTTGATCAGTCCCTGTCCGCCGCCGTCGGCCGGATGAGCCTTGCCGGTGAATACGAACTGTATGGGATAGTTTTCGTTGTTGACGATTTTGGCCAGTCGTTCCAGGTCTGTAAACAGCAGGTGGGCGCGTTTGTAGGTTGCAAAGCGGCGTCCGAATCCGACCAGTAGTGCGTTGGGATTGATTTTTTCGAGCAGTGAGACGACTTTCGACGGGTCACCCTGGTTCTTCAGCCAGTTGTCGCGGTAGTCGATTTTGATGTATTCGACCAGTCTGTTTTTCAGTTTGCGGCGTATTTCCCATATTTCGCTGTCGGGCACGTGCTGGATGGCTTCCCATATGTGCTGGTTGGACTGGTTGTGCAGGAACGAGGGGTCGAAGATTTTGAAGAGGAATGTTTTCCATTCCTTTGCCATCCAGGTGGGCATGTGTACGCCGTTGGTCACGTATCCCACGTGCAGTTCTTCGGGGAAGTAGCCTTTCCAGAGGGGAGCGAACATCTGCTGCGACACTTTGCCGTGCAGCCGGCTTACGCCATTCGCTTCCTGGCAGGTATTGAGCGCGAAGGTGCTCATGCTGAATTTTTCGCTGCTTCCGGGGTTTTCGCGTCCCATGTCGATAAATTCCTGCCAGCTTATGCCGAGGTGTGCCGGGAAGTCGGACATGTATTTTCCGAACAGGGCTTCGTCGAAATAGTCGTGTCCGGCGGGGACGGGAGTATGGACGGTGTACAGCGAGGATGCGCGGACGACTTCGAGCGCTTCGTTGAAGTCAAGGCCGTCGTGCTGTATGTAGTCGAGCAGTCGCTGGACGTTGATCAGAGCTGCATGGCCTTCGTTGCAGTGATATACCTGTTTTTTTATTCCCAGCCGGTTGAGCATCAGAATGCCGCCGATGCCGAGCATGTATTCCTGCTTCATACGGTTTTCCCAGTCTCCGCCGTAAAGCTGGTGCGTGATGGAGCGGTCCCACTCGCTGTTTTCGGGGATGTCGGTATCCATCAGGTACAGAGGTACGCGGCCGACACTTACTTTCCAGACATGGACGTATACCGTCCGTCCGGGATAGGGTACTTCGAGCATGAACGGGTCGCCGTTTTCGTCGAGCATCTGCGTGATGGGCAGTTGCGTGAAGTCCTGCGCCTCGTAGTTGGCTATTTGCTGTCCGTCCATTGCGAGCGTCTGCGTGAAATATCCATAGCGGTAAAGAAAACCGACGGCTACGAGGTCGACAAGGCTGTCGCTGGCTTCTTTCAAGTAGTCGCCCGCCAGAATGCCCAGTCCGCCGGAATATATCTTCAGCACGTTGGTCAGTCCGTATTCCATACTGAAATAGGCTACGGACGGTTTCGACCGGTCGAATTCTGCCTGCACATAGGCTTTATACATATCGTATACGCGACTGATTTTGTCCATCGTCCCCTGATTGCCGAGGATTTGCTCGATGCGTTCGCGGGATATTCGCTGCAGCAGGGCGGCAGGGTTGCCCTGCGTTTCTTCCCATACAGCCGGATCCAGTTCCTTGAAAAGATTGGCGCCTTCGTGATTCCACACCCACCACAGATTGGTTGCTATCTCCTGAAGATTCTTCAACTGTGTGGGGATTTTCGACTGTGAATAAATATCTCGCCAGATGGCATCGTTCGATTCGCTTGCTTGAATTTTCATATACTTTTTCTTTTATAACTGTGAATGTTTTTGTTTTTATTTCTCAGCGCAGATTTTTCTGCATCCGGTCTTTCGCCTTTTTCAAGGCTGTTGCATACGCTTCGTGACAGAAGGTGATGAAATGCGACCACTGCGCCTTTGCCGCCAGATTGCGACAGTTTTGCGCGATGGCGTTCTTTTCCGCTTCGCTTTTCCGCGTCATCGCACACAGGCAGGCCGATATGTTGTCGATCAGTTCTGCATAATTGTCGTCCGTACGGTGCATGACGGCCACGCCTCCATCGATGCTGCCTCCCGCGCCGGCGGCAGCCTTTGCCCACAATCCGAATCCTGCCAGGTCGGTTGTTACGGTCGGGATGCCGAAGGCGATACTTTCCATCGGCGTATATCCCCACGGCTCGTAATAGGAAGGGAAGACGGTACAGTCCATTCCAGTCAGCAGGTCGTAGTATGTTTTGTCGAAAATGCCGTCCTTTCCGTCGATATAGCAAGGGACAAAGATTATTTTCACCTTTTCGGAAGCGGCGTTGGTAAAGCCGGCATGGCGGATAAAATCCGTCACGCGGTCTTCGTCCATGCGTTGCAGCCAGTGCGTGAGGAAAGGCGCCTGCATCGGTTCCGTCGTTTCGACGTCGTCGTCCAGCGCTTTTTTAAGGTCGGCTCTGGGTGCGCAGACCCATGCCGGCACCATCACAAAGGCAACTGTTTCGCCTTCCCATGCATCGGAGCGGCGCAAGGTATTCATCACGTCGATAAAGACGTCGATTCCCTTGTTGCGGTATTCGTACCGTCCGCTGACAGCGACGAGGAAAGCATCGGGGCGGATGGTGCTTCCCGACAGCTTGCCGACAACACGCAGCAGTGCGCGGCGCGCCTGACGGCGTTTTTCGGCGTATGGTTCTCCGGCAGCAGGGACAAAGTCGAATTCAAAACCATTGGGAGTTATTACGTCGGGCGCCTTTTCGAGCAGTTGCCGGCATTCCGCCGCCGTAATCTCGCTTACGGTGGTAAAGCAGTCGGCATGGTGCGCCGTCTGTTTTTCGAGTGAATGTTTGGATTCCACGTGGAGTTCGAATGCCATCTGGTCGCCGTTGTATCCGTCCAGATATCCGTAAAGCGGCTTGCCGTTGCCCGCGATGGCGCGGCCTGTGACGGACGCATGTGTCGTAAAAACGGTAGCCACCGCCGGGAGATGCTTTTGCAGATACAGCGCGCCCATACCCGTCGTCCACTCGTGGAAATGAGCGACGACATTTTTATTTTCCAGATGATGATACTGATAGAAATGGCGGATGACTTTCGCTGCGGCATACGCAAAAATGCACGATTCATCGTAGTCGCCATACGCATGGGAAGAATCTACACCGAACGATTCCCACATGGAATAATAGAGCATGTCCCGTTCGGGGAAAAACGGTTTAAAATCTACCAGTACGACGAGCGGATTTCCGTGAACCGTCCAGCGTCCGATTCTGACACGGAGCGCTTCGTCGCGTCCGGCGGCTTTCCGCCAGTCGGCAAACAGTTTCCGGTCTTCTTCAAAATCGGGATTCGGCGTGTCGAAATCGGGGCCGATAAACAGCAGGCCGTTCCCGAACTGCTGCTGCAACGTCCGTGCCCTGGTAGAAAGCACCGTGTAAATCCCTCCTACCTTGTTGCATACCTCCCAGCTACTCTCAAATATATAATCAGGTTTTATCATCTCAGACATTTCTTTGTTTTATTCAATCACAAACGAATCGGCATCTTTCCATACGGGGAATTTTGTACGGAGAGCTTCCATTTCGTCTTTTTTTAGAAGGCAGGTTCTCACCGTTTCGCCGTCTCCGGCGTTTATCAGTCTGTTTCCCCGCGGCGAACAGACCATCGACTCGCCGCCGTAAGGGTATCCGTACCCGTCCACGCCAATCCGGTTCACGCCGCACACATAAGCCATATTTTCGACAGCCCTCGCCGGCAGCAGGATTTTCCACACATTTCTGCGTGTTGCCGGCCAGTTGGCCACGTAAATCAGCAAATCATATCCGTTACGAACGTTGCGGCTCCATACCGGGAAGCGCAGGTCGTAGCATACCAGAGGGCATATCTTCCAGCCCCGGTAGTCAATCACAAGCCGGCGGTTTCCGGCCGTATAATGCTTGTTTTCGTTACCCATCCCGAACAAATGACGCTTGTCGCAGCAGTACATTTCGCCTTCGGGAGTGACAAAAAAGGCACGGTTATAATACGCACCGTTTTCGGATGCCATAAAACTCCCCGCGATGGCTATCTCGAAGGCCGACGCCCAGTGCTTCAGCGTGGATACGGTTTCGCCGTCCATCGCATCGGCTACAGATTCTACCCGCATCGAAAAACCCGTACTGAACATTTCGGGCAAAACGGCCAAATGCGTCCGTCCGCTTGTCCGGCGAAGAAGTTCACCGAAGCGGTGCAGATTTTTCGCCCTGTCCTCCCATTCGATGTGAGACTGTATGATGCTCACACGCAATATATTGTTATTCATACTTCCCTTTTTTATATCATACCGGCAGACAACGTCCCTTCCCTGTTTCGGCGAAACGGGGATGCAGACAGTCATCCGGCGTTACCCAAATCGGCACGGCAAAGTTAATGTTTTTTTTCTTTCCGGAACTAACTTTGCCGCAATTTCGGCGGCCTAAAAAACGAATGTTTATAATAACCGTATCATAAACAGCAAAATAAAATAATACTGTTTGTTGGCGAAACAGGTGCAGTTCAAATTGTCGCAGACAGAAACGGACAATCCCGGCCGCACTGTGTGTGACCGGGACTGTCGAGTTTATTTTTCCGGAGGATCAGTATCCGAAAATGTCTTCCTGTTTGAGGACGGTTATTTTGCCGATTTTGTTCAGCGCATTCATGTCGAGGTCTTTCGTATCGCCGAGGATGCAGTACACGTAGGGTTTGTCCTTGACGTATTTCTGCTGAAAGGCTTTTACGTTGTCGAACGTGAAGGCCGGAATTTTTTCAAAGAGGAGTTTGTTGCGGTCGGTATCGTATCCAAATTCTTTGGCGTTGAGATAATTCCAGAGTATGTCGGCACGGAGTACACGTTGCGTGCGGATGTTGGTCAGGATGGCTTCTTTGGCGATGTCGAATGCGTTTTCCGATTCGGGCATGTCGTTCAGGATGTCGTTGAAGGCGTTTATGGCGTCGATCATCTTGTCGTTCTGCGTAGCGATAAAAGTCTGTATGTAGTACGAGCGGTCGGGCTTGGCGGGAGTCTGATAGCTGGCGTTGGCGGAATAGGCCAGCCCGCGGGCTTCGCGCATTTCCTGGAATACGATGCTGTTCATGCTTCCGCCGAAATATTCGTTATACATTGCGCGGTCCGGCTCTATCGCGCGGTCGAATCTTCCGCCCTTGTGGAACATGGACATGTAAATCTGTTTGGCGTCGTAGTGTGCCAGCAGCACCTTGTTTTCGGTCGTTTCCTGTTCGGTGAACGGCGTCGACTGAGGCATGGGCTGCAGCGTTTCGCCCACGACATGATTCCAGTTGAGGGCGTCCGTGATTTGAACTTCCGTCAGCGGGCCGTAATACAGGATGGTGTGTTCGAAGTTTTTGAGGTTTTTGGTGCGCTTCACCAGTTCTTCGGGATCCAGCGCCTTCAGTTCGGCTTCCGAGAGGATGTTGGTCTGCGGCGATTTCGGTCCCCAGAGGGCGTATTGCCTCAGGGCGTTGAAGTTGGCGTCCTGGTTTGCTTTGGCGTCGGCGCGACGTTTCGGCACGTCCGCTACGAGGTTGTCGTAAATCTCGCGGTCGGGCTTGGCGTCCGCAAGTTTTTCTTCGAGAATGGCCAGCGCCTTGTCAAAGTTGTCGCTCAGTCCGCTGATGTACACGTATACCCGCTCGTTGGTGGCCTGCACGCCGAACGAACATGCCAGTTGATAGAGTTCGCTCTTGATTTCTTCGGCTGTTCGGGTCGATGTGCCCAGGTAGTTCAGGTAGTTGAAGGCCGTGCCGAGCGCCTTGTCGTGGTTGTTGCCCATTTCGAAGACGTAGTAGAGCGAGAATATCGGATTCATCGTGTTTTGCTTGTAGAGCAGCGGAACTTTATCCTTCACCGTCTGTTTCGACAGGTCCTTGTCGTAGTCGAGGAAGACGGGTTCGATGGGTTCGACTTCGCGCGCCTTGATGGAAGCAAGGAATGCACTTTCGTTGTCGCGGTTGGTCGAGATGGGCGTGATGGAGGGTTTGTCGATTTTCCTGTCGCCGGGTGTTCCCTGACGTTTGTAGACGATGGCATAATTGTCGTTAAGATACTTGTTTGCGAAGTCGACCACATCCTGCTTGGTGAGTTTCGACTGGAAGTCGATGCGTCCGACGGCGTCTTTCCAGTCCACTCCGTTCACGAAGGAAAACAGCAGCAGTTGAGCGGTATAGCGATATTCTTCCTGCTGGTAGTAGCGTTCGAGTTTGAAGTTGTTGATGACGGCTTCGAGTAGTTTTTCGTCAAATTCACCTTTTTTCAGCAGGTCGATTTGTCCCAGCAGCAGGTCTTTCACTTCGTCGAGTGTCTGGCCTTCTTTCGGCGTGCCGTAGAGGATAAACATCGTGTAATCGGCCAGAACATCCGTACCACTTCCTCCGCTCAGCAGTTTTTGTTTTTGCACCAGGTTGAGGTCTATCAAACCCGCCTTGCCGTTGGTCAGCAGATAGTCGACAAATTCTATCACGGCGGCTTCTTTGGTGTTGGCGGCAGGCAGGCGGTAACCAATCATGATGTTTTCGGCTTCCAGTCCGACGACTTCCTTCACGACCGGGGTCTCGATGGGCTGTTCGGGAGCGGTCTTGAGTTCGGGCAGATCTTTGGGTGTCAGTCCACCGAAATATTTGTCAATGGTTGCAATGATTTCGTCGGGATTCAGGTCGCCTACCATGCAAACCGCCATATTGTTGGGCACGTAGTAGGTGTCAAAATATTTCTTGATGTTGATGATGGACGGATTCTTGAGATGCTCCTGCGAGCCGAGAATTGTTTGTGTGCCGTAGGGATGATGCGGGAAGAGGGCGCTCATCAGAGTGTCCGACATACGCCAACTGTCGCGCGTCAGGCTCATGTTGTACTCTTCGTAGACCGTTTCCAGTTCGGTGTGAAACAGACGGATGACAGGATTGGTGAAGCGGTCGGACTGTATCGCTGCCCAGTTTTCCACTTCGTTCGAGGGGATGTCTTCCATGTAGGCCGTCACATCATACGAGGTGAAGGCGTTGGTTCCCTGCGAGCCGATGGCCGACATCAGCTTGTCGTACTCGTTGGGGATGGCGATTTTGGAAGCTTCCTGCGCGACGCTGTCTATTTCGGCATATATAGCCTTGCGTTCCGCCTCGTCGGCCGTCTGCCGATACGTTTCGAACAGTGCTTCGATGCGGTCGAGAAGCGGTTTTTCGGCTTCATAGCCGGACGTACCGAAATTTTGCGTACCCTTGAACATCAGGTGTTCGAAATAATGCGCCAGTCCGGTCGTTTCCGCAGGGTCGTTCTTCCCGCCTACGCGCACGCCGATAAAGGTTTGAATGCGCGGTTTGTCCTTATTGACCGAAAGAAATACTTTCAGTCCGTTGTCAAGAGTGTAAATTCGCGTTTTCAGCGGATCGCCGGGGACACTTTCATACGCATACTTCGATGTGTTTTGGCAAGCAACGACCAGAAGTATGACGGCAAATACCAGATGCAAATGATTTTTTTTCATAATTCGGCAAATTAAAATTTTTAATATAAATCAATATTCTTCAATTCGTAAATAATCAACATGTTTCAGGTGTCATTTCTATTCTATCGCTTTTCTGAAGACGGCTTCTATTTCTTCGAATGTCGCGGCGCCTTCGTGTACCTTTATCCCGTCCACATAGCAGGTCGGGACATAGAAATAGTCATACTGGTCGGCGACGTCCGGTTCTTCCGATTCTTCAATCATTTCAATTTCCAGATTTTTGAATGCGTCCTGTTTTTTCAGTTCGTCGATGTAAGACAGCGCCTTGTGACAGTAGGGGCACGATTTGAGGTAAAATAATTTGACAGATTTCATTGTGTTCATATTTTAATTGATGGTTTGTACATGTTGTCGGCAGAGATACCGCATTCTTTTTTCATCCGGATGCAGTATTCCAGTTTTCCGATGTCGCGCAGGCCGTTGTTCGTACCGAAAGTAAACTTCACGCCGGCTTCTTTCGCCTTCATGATGATAGCCTTGTTCGGTATTTTATAGCGGGCGTTGATTTCGAGCGCTTCTCCGCTTTTTGCCAGTGCATCGATAAACCTGTTCATCCGTTCTTCCGTCCAGAAGGCGTCGTATTGACTGTTCATCGGTTCGGGAAGGAAACAGGGATTTACGTACACGTCGGCCGGTTCTTTCAGCACTTCGCAGATGCGGTCGACAATCAGATCCATGTATTTCTGTTCGTCTTCGATCCACGTCTCGTCGGGAATCCTGAGACGTGTGCGGCGTCCCTTGTTGTCGATAAAGGTGAGCGCATCGGTAAAAACATAGTCAAACTCGTCGCGCACAGCCTGCGAAAACGTGGTAACCCATTCGCGCCCTTCGGCCTGCATGGCGAGGATGAATGGCTGCGAACGCATGTTGTCTAAGAAGGCAAGGACACCTTCGTCGTCCGTAATCGGAAATCCAATGCCGCAATTGGGAGCAACGGCATAGTTAATACCCAGTTTTCGCGACATTTGTGCCGCTTCGTCTTTGGTCAGCCCGCCTTTCAGGTGCACATGATAGTCGAGCACGGGAAAATCTTCCTGATGCAGACGGATGATATCGTCGGTTTGCTCGTCGATGGCTTCGGTCAATTGCGACTGTACGGTTGCCTTGTCCGCCTGAATCACGCGGACGGCGATGTGCCTGAACTGTATTTCACCACCTTCGCTTGCCAGTCCGAATGTTCCGTCCGAAAGCAATGCGCCTTCGTTTGGCGTCACGCGGTACGGCGCCGCCGGTTCAATGTATTCGACCACAGGATTGCCGTTGATCGAAACCGTGACGGCTTGCCCTTCTACGCGCACCGCCATCTTGAACCAGTCGCCGTCCCTGACAGAGCTTTTCGTCAGGTTGCGTACCGAAAGCAGGCTGCCGGTCATTTTCCACCAGACAGGGTCGTTGCGATCGTTGTTGACGGCTATACGATAGCCTTTTCCCAGTGATATGTCCGAATGAAACGCAACAAATCCTTTCCCGCCGTCGACGGTGCGCAGTTCCATTTCCAGTTCAAAATCCCTATACCGGGCATTTTTCAATACTATCTTCGTATCAATGCCTTTGAGCGACAGAAAACCTTGTTCCACAATGTATTCGCCTCCTGTTGCTTCCCAGCGTCCGGCATCCGTCCCGTCAAACAAAACGCCGCTGTCCGAAAACGAATTGCAAGCGTTTAGAAGCGCCACCGCTGCAAATATGGGAAAAAAGATCAACTTTTTCATGTTTTTTCTTATGTTTAATTTTTTGTTTCCTTCATATTGTTTTTACAATCCACAAAAATATATATTTCTTTGAAATGAATGACAGTCGCAGCAAAATTTAACTAAAATATTAGCCGTCGTTTTTCTTATTTACTTCTGACAGTGGATATTCCTATCAGCCGGTCGAAACGGGCGCCCATCGGCCGGTAGTATACGGCAATCGTATATTCGTTTTCCGTCTGGAAATAGCTTCCTTCGGCGGGCTGCACGGTACCCTTCGTTTCGCCGTCGGGCACGAAAATATACTGATAATTATAATTCCCCTGCTTCATGAGCAGCGCCTTTTCATATTGCTGCGTTTGCGGGTTGTATTCCATCAGGCTGTTTGCGTCAAAACGGTTTTGCACGAAATCGCCGAGCAGATACAGTTTTCCGCCCGGGATCTGTTCTGATGCGTACGTGAAATGAACGATGTAATAATCCGCTTCTGTATCAGGAGTATTGCATTGGCTGCAATTGATAAAGAAACGCCCGTTCTGGTCTTCGTCATACAGATACGACTGATTGTTGCGGCTTCCGTCAATCATTACATCGGCATGATAGTACGGGTTGAAATAGCGGATTTGCTCGATACCCAGCCCGTTGTAGCGGTGCGTGAGAAATTCGATGCGCCGGTACTCGTTGCCTCCTTCAAAAATCAGATCGGGAATATGGTCGTAGGTCAGTTTCCTGTCCATCACAAGCGACGGCTGGATGCCTGTTACCGTATTGTCTGTCCGGTTATTCTGGTAGACATTGATTTTCAGGTCTGTCTGAGGATAGGCGATAGGCATGTTTCTGTAATCTATCTGAAAGTCGAGTTGCTGATGTGCACTGTTGAAGGATATGTCCGTGTTGCTGCGAACGGTAGAGCGGATGCCAACAAGCGACTCGTATACGAAGAAGCGCACCGTAAAAATAACCTTGTCCGGCACATCTTCGTGGCAGACTTGCAGGACATAATTTCCCGACACTTTGAAATTTACGTTCTCGTTCGGCAAATACAGGCGGAAATTGCTGTAGTGCGTGGTGGTGGTCATTGCCTGGGCGTAATCGTCGATCGGCATCCCCTGAAATCCATCCATGTATTCGAGTGGCACAAGTGTGGATTTTGTCCAGTTTTCGTTACAGTGGATGATGGAATATACATAACGTCCCTGACTGTGATTCAACACGTCAAAGCTGACTTCGAGCACATTGTCGCTGTTCAGTTCGAGGAAGGGCGAAGAAATCAGTTCGCCGGCCACCTTTGCCCGGAGACTCTTCACCTGGCCGGATATTACCTCTGTGTGGTATATGCTTTGCGCATGCAACGACATTCCCGTGCCAAACAGCCATAATCCGATATATGCAGTTAATTTTTTCATCTTACATTATTATATATTGTTCTTAATCTATTCGGGGGTAAAGATATGGTTTTTATGTGGAATTTAGGCAACAATATACTGTGTGCGGCATGATTTTGTGCATCGGACTGACTGTTCAAGGATTCAAAAATTCAATGATTCAAGGTTTTGGGGAATTTAAGATTTGAGATTTTGGCGGCGATAAAAATCAAAGAAACAACGCAGAATAAACGGCCTTATCCTATGCGTACGCAAATAGTATAACTGTAATATATTGATTGTTTAATCATTTATGAAGGCCGCATGTTGATTGTTTAATTATTATTGCGATATATTTTTATCATGATTTTTTAATCTGACTTCCAGTTCAAAAAGGAGTTATTAAAATCCTCCAAGTAGATTTAAGTTGTCCTGTCTATACTGGGGGTCTTCTATTTCGTAAGTGTACTTATACGCTTTTTTCATGTCCTTTCTATACCAATAAAGCCTTGCTATATGCCACTTAATCGAATCATAAGAAGGTTTTTCACTAAGCATTTCACTAAGATACCCTTCTTTTGTACGATAAGGGTCTTCTGGGTCACTAAAAAACTCATCGAGTTCTTCCTCCGTGATATTGTGGTCAAATATTGTTTCTATTTTCTTCATACAAAAGTCTTTTAAGATAAAAAATTGTGTTCCGATTCCCTTATTCAATTCAAACTGCAAAGATAGCGAATTGTTTCGACATAATGAAATTTTTGAGCGTTTATATTAGAATATTTTACCCTCTCAAAAAATCATGTTAATCTCACTCAACCTTAACACTATTTTTTATCGACACTTTGATTTTTCCCGATTTTTCACTGTACTTTTGACGCTGAAATCAAAAATTTGATATATTTGCAAACTGTTGCGCTATGATAAAATAACGACAATAAAAAATAATTATTTATGAACAGAGAAATTTTTACCAAAATGAAAGTAAAGCCGGACACAAAAGGTATGGAAACAAAGAAGGCGTCGAGCGAAGAAACATGTAAAGTTTACGAATTTCTTGCCGAAATAAAAAAAGTCCCTGATATTGACGGGGCGTACGTGGTATTTCCTTATGATTTAAGAAAGGAGTTCGGGAAAGGCAGGCTTAAAGTACACGCCGAGTTTGACGGGGAGCCTTATGATGGAAGTATAGTAAACATGGGGATAAAAAATAAGGGCGGATCTGTTTGTTATACAATTGGCGTACGAAAAGATATACGACAGAAAATCAATAAAAACAGCGGAGATAAAATTAAAGTTAAAATAAGAGAACGAAAATGATGACTGAAAAAATAAAAACCATAGACGAATATATTACAGGATTCGAACCCGCAATACAAAAAACATTGAATGAATTGCGTAATTTTATCAAATCGGAGGCGCCGGAAGCAACCGAAAAAATATCGTATGGGATGCCTACGTTTTATTTGAACGGCAATCTGGTTCATTTTGCCGCATTTAAGGATCATTATGGCTTTTTTCCTGCTCCGTCAGGAATTAATGCGTTTGAAAAAGAACTCATTCCCTATCGTAGCGGAAAAGGAACGCTACGTTTTCCGTTTAATAAACCAATACCTTGGGGTATACTTAAAAAGGTTATCCGATACAGGGTGGAGGAGAATTTAAAAAAATAAAGAAACGCTAAATTGGCAAAAATGGACAATCTTCGTTTCATATAAAACCATTATCTTTGCATAAAATTTTGGATATGCGATACAGTACGGAACGAGCCGTAATGTACATGCAAACAGAAAATATATAAAAAGACATGAATGATTTATTACAAACAACGACCGACTTTAGCGGTTTTTATATAGAAAAGATACAAATGCGTGAAATAAACGAAGTTGCCAATATTTTAACCGATGCTTTCGAGACTCATCCTGCATATTCTTCGATATTCAATCAAACTAATTTGCGGGAAGGCTTAATCCGGTTATTTGGAACAAGTTTGTTTTTGCTTAATCGACATCAAATATTGACTGAGCTTGTAAAAGAAAAAGATTCCTGTAAAATAGTGGGAACATTTACGTTGATTCCTCCCGACGGGGTAAAAGGAACTTTTAGCGATTATCTGCAAGCAGGTTTACCTGAATTTATTTACAGATTTGGTTTACCTGTTTTGTTTCGAATGCTTAGTATGGAAAGGTTCAATAAAAAGGTTTTGACGG
>JAISXP010000020.1 GCA_031270465.1 Tannerella sp.
CGAGGGATGTCCCAGTTTCATGGCGGAAAAGACGACGTCGAGCACATGACAGGCCATGTCGCCCAGCGCTCCCGTGCCGAAATCCCACCATCCGCGCCAGTCCCACGGATGATATGCCCGGTGATACGGACGCATCGCCGCCGGACCGATAAACAGCTCCCAGTCGATATGTTCCGGCACCCACATCCCCTGCTCAGGGCGGGTCAGCCCCTGCGGCCAGATGGGACGGTCGGTCCATGCGTCCACATGTGTCACTTCGCCGATGGCTCCGCTCCAGATCCATTCGCATACTTCGCTGACCGAATCATCGCTGTGACCTTCGTTGCCCATCTGCGTTACAACTTTGTAGCGGCGCGAGGCTTCGAGCAGCACGCGCGATTCGTAGACCGAATGGGTCAGCGGCTTCTGCACATACACGTGCTTGTTCAGTTGCATGGCGGCAAGCGCACATACGGCGTGCGTATGGTCGGGCGTGGCAATGACGACAGCATCAATGCTCTGACCCGTTTCGTCCAGCATCCTGCGGAAATCCCTGTAGCGCCGGGCATTCGGAAAGGCGTCGAAACAGCCTTTGGCGTACTGCCAGTCAATGTCGCACAGGGCGACGATGTTTTCCGACTTCATGTTGTTGAGGTTGACTGACCCTTTGCCGCCAATGCCGATACCGGCGATGTTAAGTTTGTCGCTTGGCGCCGTATGTCCCAGCCCGCTCACGGCGTGAGCCGGCACGATGAAAAGCGCCCCTGCAGCAGTTGCCGACGTTTTGATAAACTGCCGGCGGGAAATAGATGTACTACCCATGACAAAAGATTTTAAAGTTCCCTGACGGTGATGTTCCTGAACCATATCAAAGCATCACCATGTTTCCCCTGAAAGCCGATATAACCTTCGGTCGGCAGTTCGGCGTAAGGTTTCGGTAACCACGACGGGATTTCCGAGCCGTCGGGGTTCGTTTTGCCCGAAGTCCAGAGGTTCATGTCCATGTCGGTAATCTCCTTGCCGTTCAGCGAGACCTTGATGTTCTTTCCCTTTGCCGTGATCTTCATTTTGTTCCATTCGCCCGGTTTTTTTACCAGTTTGAAAGCCGAGGGCGCCAGATGTCCGTACACCGCTCCGCACGAGCCGGTCGAGGCCGACGTGCCGAAATGGTCGCAGTAATCGTCTGCAATCTGAATTTCAACAGCATTCGGGATCCAGTTCTTTTTATCGGTACAGTAAATCACCACGCCGCTGTTCGTACACTTGTCGGTTTTGAACTCCAGTTCCAGTTCAAAATTTTCATACATCAGGGTCGACCAGATGGCCTGGTCGGCCGTAGCTGAAATTACGCCGTTTGCGTCCACAGACCATACGGCGGGATCATAGTCTGCGTTCGACAGGTCGGCGGCAAACAACGGTTGACGACCCTTGGCGTCGGCAATCCCACAAATACAAGCAATGCACAGGATGCTAAAAAATAATTTTTTCATGATAAAACGTTTTTTATTTTCGGGGACTTCTGTTTCTTTCACGTTTTCCAAAGCACGAGACCCCGTTATAATGCTTTTGGAACGTTTTTCTTTCTACCAATAGAGACACCGGAGAAACTGTTATACCCTGTTTATCCTTTCGCATTTCTTGTTGATAAACAGTCTGTTTGCTGCTGATTGCCGTCAAAGCTCCACGCGGTTTTGCGCCAAAGCCACGCGGTTTTTTCCCCTAATCAAAACGATGGCAAATGTAAAGATTTTTTTGAATACGGAGTATTTGTCCGGGGAAAAAAATCAATGTTTTTTTGTGTTCGTCATGTTCTCGCGGTGGGTGTTTTTTGATTTTCCTGCGCGGAGGCATCGAGAAAGACCAGTGCGCGCGCCATGTCTTCGGGCGTATCGATGCCGACGGTGTCGTTGTGGGTGATAGCGGTTTGTATTTTGTATCCGTGCTCAATCCAGCGCAGCTGTTCGAGATTTTCAGCCAGTTCGAGTGGCGAGGGAGGGAGACGGACAATCTCGTCGAGCGTTGCCGTCCGGTAGGCATACAGTCCGATATGTCGGTAAAACGTATGGGAGGAGAGCCATGTCGTGTATTCTTTTCCTCGGATGTAGGGGATGACCGAACGGCTGAAGTAAAGGGCTTCGCCGTGTTTGTTCAGGACGACTTTGGGCGAGTTCGGATTGAAGAGCGCCGTTTCGAAATCGTCGCCGGCGTCGAGCGGTTTCACCAGCGTGGCGATGTGCACGCCGGGCTGGTCGAAACAATTCTTCAGCAACTCGATTTGTGCAGGCCTGACGAAGGGTTCGTCACCCTGAATGTTAATCACCGCGTCGAAGCGGCCGCCTGTTTTGCTGCAAGCTTCGCTGCAGCGTTCCGTCCCGCTACGATGACTGGCAGAGGTCATGACGACGTGGCCGCCAAACGCTTTGACGGCGGCTTCGATACGCTCATCGTCGGTAGCTACCACAAGCCTGTCGACGGACGAATGTACCTGTTCGTATACTCGCTGTATCATCGGCTTGCCGCGCATGTCGGCCAGTGGCTTGCCGGGAAAACGTGTCGACGCGTATCGCGCCGGAATAATGCCAAGGAATTTCATTTTCATCAGTTATTTTATTCAGTTATTCGTCACGGCATTCAGCAACGGCAGGCTGACTGTGATCCCGACGCCGCGGTATTTCCAACTGTCGAACCCGACAAAGATGCCGATACGCCCGACGTCGCCCAGTCCGGCTGAATAGCCTGCCTCTATGTAGTCGTTTGCCGGCGTCCACAACAGCCGCGCATGAAGCGATTCATCGAACAGGTAGTTTTGCAGGAAGGGCAGATTTTTGAGAAGCAGATACATCGAACTGTAAGCGGCATGAGCCTGCAGCCACCGTTCGGAGGTGGAAAAGACGTAGTTGTCCAGCAGTGCGAAACTGTTGTCAGGCGACGATGCGGTTATCCACAGTTCATTCGTGTCGAAATGTTTGAAGTCGGGGAAGTATATTCTGTCGGAAGACAGGAACGTCCCCGCGTTCACGAAGTAGTTGAAGCGGTCGAAAGCGTTTATCCTGATTTGCTGCCGTATGCCGGCTTCCAGACGGTCGTACGAAACCGCTGTTCCGTTGTCCGGGGGGATGCCTTTTTCGTATCCGAGCATAAAAGTGGGATAGTGCGAATATTCGTAGTATTTGCGTCCGTTGCGGATACGGTAGTAGTGACGCGGGGTATATTGCAGCCGGACGGTGGCGCGCACGGCCGTATGTGCGGGCATCGGAGCTGTCTGTCCGGCGGGTATATTAGGCGAAGGTTTTTTCCCGAAAAAACTGTACGATGTGTTGTTTTCCAACGCTGTCCGTTCTTCGCAGGCGATACCGGTCTCCAATCGCAGTCCGTTTGCGGCGTCGATGCGATTCATTGCGCTCACGTATTTCCGCTGATAGAAACGGATGGGATTTTCGGCAAAAAAGAGGGATGCCAGCGAGTTGACAAGACGCAAGTTTCCGTCGATGCGGTTGAAGTCGGCGGTCGTGTTACCTGCCGAGAAGTCCATCTGACCGATTTTCAGCGGGGCGTAGCGGAAGGTGGCGTCGACCTGCCAGTTGACCGTGCGTCGTGCGGTAAGATAGTATGCCGACGGCGCGAGGGTGAACGATTTCGCCTCGTCAGGACGCCATTCCAGTGTCAGTTTCTCTCCGATCCGGAAACCGTCCGTGAAATTGTATTCGGGGACGAGACCCAGCAATCCTCTGTACGACAGTCTCCATCCTTCGTCCGGATTGATTCGGCTTCCGAAAAGGGTGCGGTTTATCCATTTGCTTGCGTGCGGCAGGGATATGGAGGCTGTGATTTCGTTTGCCCCCGAGTCGATGGAATCTTTTGTCTTTTTCAGGCTGTCACTCTCGCGGTAGCTTTTTATTTCTTCTTCGAGCAGGGGGAGGACGCGTGCCCCGGCCCAGTAGAGCGAATCGCGCATTCTGGCGAGCGAATCGACGGTCACGTTGACCCTTCTCGCCGACAGGATTTCGAGTGTATCGCGTCGCCGCGCGGATTCTTCCGGCTCGGAGATTTCGTGCATCAGCTTTGCCATTTTGTATGCGTCGCGGTTTGTCAGTTCGTCTTTGGCGAGCAGTTTGTCTAATTTTGCCTGCGTTTTCTGTTGCTTTGGCGGGCGGGCCTTTCCGTCCGGAGCAGGGGGAGACGTTTCTGCCTTCGTGAGCATGGCGGGGTCGAAATCATTTACTTCCAGTTTGTTGTACTGTATCGACGTACTGTATTTTCCGCTGGCCTTTATGCCCATCACATTGGCTGTCATGCCGGCTTCGAAAGCGGTGGGAAGAAAGACGGAAGGTTTCACTTCGTTGTAATTGATTTTGTAGCGGAATGTCAGCCCCGACTGCGAGATGGTGATGTCGAGAAACTGCACGTTCCAACTGTCGTCGACGATGTATATCCAGCCGCTGAACAGTTTGAAATTTTTCTTTTTCGGCGCAATGCGTATTTTGTTGATCCAGTGTCCGCCTTCGAGCGACCTGCCTTCGAACGAGAACCTGTAGAAGGTGAAGGCGTCCGGTGCGAGGGGCGATATGAAGTCGCCGTCGAATGTGGGGCTGTAAATATTTGAGGTTGTAATGCTCATCCCGCTTCCGAAATCGGCTTCGGACGGGATGCTGGACGAAACGGCAAGGACACGCTGTTCGTATCTGTCCGGCGCGGTGAATTTCACTTCGTTATGCGATTCCACGACAAGCAGTTTGTTGATCATTTCGTTGAGATTTTCTTTGTTGGCGGTAATCTTCAGCAGTGCGGGAATCTTTTCTATCTTGACGGTTCCCTTCAGGTAGGCTTCCGATTCGTAGCTTTTGACCTGATGCAGATAAAATGGTGCCATGCCGATAGCTCTTCGCATGATGGCGTATGCGGGGTCTTCGCGTCCGGCGGAGACGGTTATTTCCTGAAGTGAGTAGGCTTTTTCGTTCAGCACGACGGTCAGCGTCGCAGCAGGATTGTCTACTGTCACGTAGACCGTTTTCTTTTCGTAGCCCAGCGAACTGATGTCGAAAGTATAACTGCCTTCTTTCAGTGCGATTCGAACTGCGCCGCTGTCGTCCGCCATGACTCCATGAGCCAGTTCGCGGATATACAGCGCCGCGTTGGGTACCGGCTGTCCTTTTCCGTTCGTGATTCTGCCGTTCAGCGTCTGTGCCGACGCGTCCGCCGTAATGACGCAGCATGTTATCAGAAATAACCATGTCAATCTTGTCGTCATAATGTCAGTTCAACTGTTAAGTTTGCAAATGTACGAATAGTTTTGGCGAAATATTATTTTGGGGTGCCGGGAAAAAATACAAAGCGAGGGCACGAGGAGTCCGATTCCTGTCTCCCGGAATCGGAAATTCTTCCGCAAGTTGCGTTAAACCCAAGGCTTGGCGTCTCTACCCGTCTTCATGAAGTTTCCGGTCGAGATAAAGTATTTTTTTTGCTGACTTTTCTTTTTCGAGGCGCATCTTTTCGATGTCGCCAAGCACGACTGCCAGGTCGTATGTGGCACGGACGGCATCTCTGTCTGCTTCGTTCAGGTAGAGGGAAAAGGCCGTTCCGCCGGTATATTCGGCCTTGATGCGTGTTTTTTTATCCGTGCCGTAGAGGAAGTTCACTGCCTGGAGGCATTTTTCGCCCTTGTAGGTCACTACTTCGGTGGTGTTGCCTCCGTCCTTGAAGCGGTAGTTCATTCCTCCGTCGAAGGGGATGGTTGCGGTCTCGACAAATGCGCCGTCGGGGGCGCTCAGTCTGAGACCGGTATGGTTGAGGGGGCGGCTACCGAAATAGACGCTTGCCAGATACATCTCGCCCCGCTCGTCGACACCGCAACGGATATGACTGCGTTCGACATTGCGCTCGATGGTCTGCTGCTGCCGGACGTAGTTTCCCACGTCTTCGTATTCGGCGTTTTTTTCGAAGACGAAGCCTTTCTTCAGACGTTCGGCTTCTTCGAGGCGGATAGGCAGCAGACTGTCGCAATAAGCGATGTTTTGTTCGCTTTCGGCGCGTTCGACCATCCGCATCAGCGTCAGCGCTTCTTTCAGGATGTCGACTTCGCGCGGATAGTTCATACGGAGCGTGTCGATGGCATTTTTTGCCGCCGTATAACGGCGGTTTTCGTAGAGACTGCGCACATGCGTCAACTGCTCACGCGCATCCTTCGTCTTCCCGCATCCGGCTACCAGCATGAGCAGTGCCGCCAATATGCCGCACCACAGCGTCGCCCGCATACGCAGGGCATATTGAAAATTCATCGGTTTCATCATATCATAATGTATTTAGTTGAAAATTGAATTTCGAATTACCGTCATCCTACACTTCCCTCAAGCGATATCTGCAGCAGTTTTTGCGCTTCGACGGCAAATTCCATCGGCAGTTTGTTCATCACTTCCCTGGCATAGCCGTTGACGATAAGGGTGATGGCGTCTTCGGTCGAGATGCCGCGCTGGTTGCAGTAGAACAGTTGTTCTTCGTTGACTTTGCTTGTCGTTGCTTCGTGTTCGACTACGGCCGTTTCGTTGCGTATGTCGGTATAGGGAAACGTGTGCGCGCCGCAGGTGGAACTGAGCAGAAGACTGTCGCACTGGCTGTGGTTACGTGCGCCTTCGGCCCGCGGCGAAATCTTCACTAATCCGCGGTAGCTGTTTTGGCTGTATCCTGCCGAGATGCCTTTGGAGACGATGGTGCTGCGAGTGTTTCGTCCGAGGTGAATCATTTTGGTCCCCGTGTCGGCCTGCTGGCGGTGGTTGGTCACGGCAACGGAATAAAATTCGCCGGAAGAGTTGTCTCCCGCGAGGATACATCCCGGATATTTCCAGGTGATGGCCGAGCCTGTTTCGACCTGTGTCCACGAGATTTTGCTGCCTTCGCCTTTGCACAGTCCGCGTTTGGTCACGAAATTGTATATGCCTCCCTTTCCTTGCCTGTCGCCCGGATACCAGTTCTGTACGGTCGAGTATTTGACTTCGGCGCGTTCGTTGGCGATGATTTCGACAATGGCGGCGTGGAGTTGATTCTCGTCGCGTCGCGGCGCCGTGCAACCTTCGAGGTAGCTGACATACGATTCGTCGTCGGCCACAATCAGCGTACGTTCGAACTGTCCCGTGTTGGCGGCGTTGATACGGAAATAGGTGCTCAGTTCCATCGGACAGCGTACACCTTTGGGAATGTAAACGAATGATCCGTCGGAAAACACGGCGGAGTTCAGCGCGGCAAAAAAATTGTCTCTGTAGCCCACTACGGTGCCGAGGTGCTGCTGCACAAGGTCGGGGTGATTCCTGACTGCCTCGCTGAACGAACAGAAGATGACGCCTTTTTCGGCAAGCGTCTCCTTGAACGTCGTCTTGACGGAAACGCTGTCCATCACCGCATCTACAGCCATTCCGCTCAGAATCTTCTGTTCTTCGAGCGGAATGCCCAGTTTGTCGAACGTTTTCAGCAGTTCGGGGTCTACTTCGTCGAGGCTTCCGGGGGCGCTGTCTTTCTTTTTTGGTGCGGCGTAGTAGATGATGTCCTGATAATCTATTTCGGGAATGTCGAGATGCGCCCACCTGGGCATTTTCATCGTTTGCCAGTGACGAAACGCTTTCAGCCGGAAAGCAAGCAACCATTCCGGCTCTTCCTTCCTGGACGAAATCAGACGGATAATATCTTCGTCCAGTCCGCGGCGAAACAGTTCCGTTTCTATGTCGGTAGTGAATCCGTATTTGTATTCGTTACCGGTTACTTCGTTTAATATCTGGTTTGTTTCGTTTTCGTTCGTTTTCGGATTATCCATATATTCAAAGTTTCAAAAATTCAATGATTCCGAAATCCAATTAATTATACTCTAAAGAATTTCTCCTTCAAACAGGGTTCCAATGTACACTGTGGGAACAATTTTTTTTACAGGATGATACAGGCGCGATTTGTTTTTGATGTCCTGCGGTATGAGTATCGAGTCGTGATCGGAACCGTCTATCACATGCAACGTCAGGCCGACGAGGAGAATGGTAAAGCCCAGGGCAAAAACGCCTCCCGCCAGGTGATTCAGGAAGCTGAGGGGCGTCACGTCCATTATTTTATGCAGGATATTTCCCACAAGGGTGATGACGCAGACAATCAGCAGGAAAGCCAGTACATAACTGGCGACCGTCACTCCGTGTTCAGGCAGCCATCCCGTTTCGCGGATAAATCCCCTGAGATACACGGCTACGGCGGCGCACAGGTAGATGGCGGCAATCAGAGCAATCAACATCACCATCTGTCTGATAAAACCCTCCGAATAGCCCTTGACAAAACCAATGACCGCCAGACAGACAATCGTTATGTCCAACCAGTTCATAAGCTGTATTACAATGTTTTCTTAATCTCAATCTGGTCGAAGGCTTCGATAATGTCGCCGGTCTGGATGTCGTTGTAGTTTGTAATGTGAATACCGCAATCCTGTCCTGTAAGCACTTCTTTGACTTCGTCCTTGAAACGCTTGAGCGATGCCAGTTCGCTCGTGTGAATCACAATACCGTCGCGAATGACGCGAACTTTGTTGGTACGCCGGATTTTACCCTCTTTCACAATACAGCCTGCCACCGCGCCGACTTTGGATATTTTGAATACCTGCTGTACTTCGACATTGCCGATAATGTCTTCCCTTATTTCGGGCGAAAGCATGCCTTCCATTGCCGATTTCACATCTTCGATGGCATCGTAAATGATTGAGTACAGTCGAATTTCGACCCCTTCCTTTTCGGCCGAGCGGAACGCACTCTGAGCGGGACGCACCTGAAAGCCGATGATGACGGCGTCGGACGAGGCGGCCAAATCGACATCCGAATCGGATATCTGTCCTACGGCCTTGTGAATCACGCCGACCTGTATTTCTTCGGTAGAAAGTTTGATTAGCGAGTCCGACAGGGCTTCGACGGAGCCGTCCACGTCGCCCTTGACAATCAGTTTCAGTTCGTGGAAATCGCCCAGGGCGCGACGGCGTCCGAGTTCTTCCAGTCCGAAACGTTTCTGGGTACGCAGTCCGAGTTCGCGCTGCAACTGTTCGCGGCGGGTGGCTATTTCGCGGGCTTCCTGTTCGGTTTCGAGTACGTTCAGTATGTCGCCTGCCTGCGGTGCGCCGTCCAGTCCGAGTATCAGTACCGGTTCGGACGGCCCTGCCTGGTCAACCCGCAGGTTTCGCTCGTTGAACATGGCTTTCACGCGGCCGTAGTGCGTACCGGCCAGGACGATGTCGCCCTGACGCAGGGTGCCGTTGCTTACCAGCACCGTGGCCACATAGCCGCGCCCCTTGTCGAGCGACGATTCGATGACCGACGCCGTGGCACGCTTTTTCGGGTTGGCTTTCAATTCGAGCATGTCGGCTTCGAGCAGTACTTTTTCCAGAAGTTCCTGTACGCCCGTACCTTTCTTTGCCGAAATTTCCTGGCTCTGGTACTTGCCGCCCCAGTCTTCTACCAGATAGTTCATCTTCGACAGTTCTTCCTTTATTTTTTCGGGATTGGCGCCGGGTTTGTCTATTTTATTGATGGCAAAGATAATGGGGACGCCTGCTACCGATGCATGATTGATGGCTTCGATGGTTTGCGGCATCACGTTGTCGTCGGCTGCCACGATGATAATTACGATGTCGGTGACTTTTGCTCCACGTGCGCGCATGGCCGTAAACGCCTCATGTCCCGGTGTGTCGAGGAAGGTGATGCGGTGTCCGCTGGCTAATTTCACGTTGTATGCCCCGATGTGCTGTGTGATGCCGCCTGCTTCGCCTGCGATTACGTTGGCGTTTCGTATGTTGTCGAGCAGCGACGTTTTCCCGTGGTCGACGTGTCCCATTACGGTGACAATCGGCGGGCGCGGCACGTAATCTTCGGGGCTGTCTTCTTCTTCCCTGATCGTCTCGGACACTTCGGCGCTCACGTATTCGGTCTTGAAGCCAAATTCGTCTGAGACGATGTTAATCGTTTCCGCATCCAGCCGCTGGTTGATGGAAACCATGATGCCGATGCTCATACAGGTGGATATGACTTCCGAAACGGAGATATTCATCATGTTAGCCAGGTCGTTTGCCGTCACAAATTCGGTAAGTTTAAGCACTTTGCTTTCTCTTTCTTCCAGTTTATGCAATTCCTGTTCGCGTTTTTCGGCGGCGTCCCGCTTGTCGCGGCGGTATTTGGCTCCTTTACTGCTTTTGGTGCTCTTGCTTGTCAGGCGCGCCAGCGTTTCCTTGATTTGCTTCTGTACATCTTCTTCGCTGATTTCCGCCTTGACCGGTTTGCGGAGGCGCGTGCGATGTTTACGCTCGTCGCGGTTGTTCGGACGGGTGTTTGCCGCCTGTACGGCGTTGATGTCTACCCTGTCTTTCTTGATGCGATCGCGCTTTTTCTTGACGGATTTTTCAGGCGTACCTGTTTTGATTCCCGGCCTGTTTGCAGCAGCGGCATTGCCTGCGGCGGGCGGGCGGGCGGCGGCGGACTGACGGTTTGCGGCGGGTTGCCGGTTTGCAGCAGGTTGCCGGTTTACAGTGTTTGCTTTGCGCTTTTCTTCCTTTTCCCGGCGTTTTTCTTCTTTCGACTTCTTTTTCGGTCGCGTCGACTGGTTGATGGCCGCCAGGTCGATTTTTCCCGTCACCTTGATGGTCGGTTCGAACCGGTTTTTTTTCAGCCGGAAGACGGGCGCTTCCGTTTCTTCTTTCTTACCGGAGGCGGAGGTTGTTTCTTCCTGTTTTACGGGCGTTTGCACTGCTGTTTCGGGTGCAGCGACTTCGGAGGCCGGCTGAGTTTTCTCCGTCAGCGTCTCTGCGACAGCCGTTTTCTTTTCTTCCGGTTTGGCTTCCGTTGCCATGGGTTCGGGTTTCGACACCGTTTCCTGTTCGGGCGTTGCTTCCGGCTTGGGCGGCGTTTCTTCCGCGACCGTCTTTGCAGGTTCGGGCCTGACTTCCTGTTTAGTCTGCTCCTGCGGCTTTTCTTCTTTTTTTGCTTCCCAGCCGGGCGCTTTTTCTTTCACTGCGCTTTCTGTCCCGGGTTTCGGGTGCAGGTCGATTTTGCCTTTCGTGACGAATTTGGGTTTATAATCTTCCGGGATCTCCGTCTTGATTTCTTCCGGTTTTTTCGGTTTCTCCGGCTTTTTCTCTGCAACGACAGGAGGAGGTTCGGGCATCTGCATGTTCAGCAGACGCTTGCGCTCGGCTTCGGGCAGGCCTTTACCAAATTCGCCGACAAGGATCTCGATCTGCTCATCGGTGATTTTTGTATTGGGATTGCTTTCTACCGTATGACCTTTGCGATGCAGGAAATCAACTGCCGTGGTGATTCCGACATTCAAATATCTTATTACTTTACTTAACTTAATAGGCATACTTTAATTTATACTGCTTTTTTTAATCTTCCTGTTTCTCTTGTTGTTCCGCTTCAGGGTCAGGCGTAATTTCCGCTTCGGGAACAGCATCTTCTTCGGAAACTGTTTTTTCTTCGGAAACGACTTCTTCTTCGGGAGTTATTTCCGTTTCGGGAACTGCCTCCGTTCCGATTTCGCCTTCCGCTTCAGGGTCAGGCGTAATTTCCGCTTCGGGAACAGCATCTTCTTCGGGAACTGTTTTTTCTTCGGGAACGGCTTCTTCTTCGGGAGTTATTTCCGTTTCTGGAACTGCCTCCGCTCCGATTTCGCCTTCCGCTTCCGGATCGACGTCTTCGGGAAAATCCTCTTCAAATTCGGCCTGAAGGATGGCAAACACCTCGTCGACAGTCTGTTCTTCCAGGTCGGCGCGTTCCATGAGATCTTCCTTCTTCATTGCCAGTACGGCTTTGGCCGTGTCGCATCCGATGTTTTGCAGCGCGCCGATGACCCACTCGTCAATTTCGTCGGAGAACCTGTCGAGGTAGACGTCTTCCTCGTCGTGCACGTCGATGTCGCGGAATACGTCTATCATATAATCTGTCAACATGCAGGCCAGTTTGATGTTCAGACCGCCTTTTCCGATGGCCAGCGACACTTCTTCGGGACGCAAAAAGACTTCCGCCCTGCGTTCTTCTTCGTCGACGCGTATATTCGAGATTTTGGCCGGGCTTAAAGAGCGTTGTATAAACAGCTTTATATTTGTTGTATAGTTGATTACGTCGATATTTTCGTTCCGGAGTTCGCGTACGATGTTGCGAATGCGCGACCCTTTCATTCCCACGCATGCACCTACGGGATCGATACGGTCGTCGTACGATTCGACGGCGATTTTAGCCCTTTCGCCGGGTATGCGTGCAATGGCCTTGATGGTAATCAGTCCGTCGTTGATTTCGGGCACTTCGAGTTCAAACAGTCTCTGCAGGAACTTTTTGTCTGTTCGCGAGAGGTAGATTTTGGTGTTGCTGTTTTCGTTCTCGACGTGCTGCACGACGGCGCGTACCGACTCGCCCTTGCGGTAGAAATCGCTTGGTATCTGCTCGCTCTTGGGAAGCAGCAGTTCGTTGTCGTCGTCGTCGAGCAACAGGATTTCTTTTTTCCATACCTGATAGACATCTGCCACGACGATGTTCCCAATCATTTCCTTGTATCTCGCGTAAAGGTTGTCTTTCTGAAGATCAAGGATTTTCGATGCCAGAGTCTGGCGCAAGTTCAGGATGGCGCGTCGGCCGAAATCGGCAAAATGCACTTCGTCCGTCACTTCCTCGCCCACCTCGCAGTCGGGATCGATCACCTGTGCTTCGCTGATTGCGATTTGCAGATTGGAATCTTCTACTGCGCCGTCTTTGACCACAATACGGTTGCGCCAAATCTCAAAGTCGCCTTTTTCGGGATTGATGATGACGTCGTAGTTTTCGTCCGTCCCGAACATCTTGGCAATCACGTTGCGGAACGATTCTTCCAGCACGTTTATCATTGTTTCCTTGTCGATGTTCTTTAATTCCTTGAATTCTTGCAATGTATCAATCATACTGATTGTTTCTGTTTTTCTTGCCATAATTTCTATTTGAATCTGATTATATTTTTTGTATACTTTATTTCGTCGTACGCATAAGTCCTGTCTTCGTATACGGCCGTCCTGCGTTTGGCATTTTCACGTTTTTCTTTTCCTGAAACTGTAATTACCGCCGCGTTTTCGTCCGCCGATTTCAATATGCCTGTCAATTTTCCCCCGTTTTTTAACATCATTTCTATTTCGTTCCCGATATTTTTGATGTACTGACGCGTCAATTTGAAGGGAGATGATATGCCTGCCGAGCTTACCTCCAGTTCAAAATCGTCCGCTTCACGGTCCATTTTTTCCTCTATGTGCCGGCTTAGCGCCACACAGTCGTCAATCCCCACCACCCCATCGCTGTCTATCTCCACAACAATCAGGTTGTCAGAACTAACCGTCACATCTACAAGATAACATTCCGTCGTTTTCAGGAAGGTTTCCGCTATCTCTATTATCTCTTTTTTTTCAATCATCACCATATAAAAAGAAGGGGGACTTTAGCGCCCCCACCTCCTCGTCTCCTCTTTTACGGACGCAAATATATAAAAAAGCAATCAATTTTCAAAAAATGCATCTTTTTTCTTTTGTATGAATTTATTTTTGTATCTTGGCTGCGCAAAAGTTGGTCTCATGATTAAAAAGGAAAAGTTTCATATCGAATATGTTTTTGACAAGGTTTCGGCTCGCAGTTTGTGGAACCATCTGACTACGGCGTCAGGGCTGTCGTCATGGTTTGCAGACGAAGTACGTATCAGCGGCGACCGATATATCTTTACGTGGAATAAAGTGCACGAAGAAGCGAAACTGCTGGAAGAAAAAACCGGAGTGAAGGTGCGTTACCGCTGGCTGAACGGTGATGATGCGAACTATTATTTCGAGTTTATCATTCACAACATCGAACTGACGGGCGCCACGTCTCTCGAAATTACGGATTTTGCGGAACCGGACGAAAAAGCAGACGCCATAGCGCTGTGGGATTCGCAAATCGAAGTACTGAAACGGACGCTGGGTATCTGACGTTTTTTTTGACGGGAAAATGCCTTTTTGTTCGCGAATTGTATTACTTTTGTAATCTTTTCGGAAAAAGATAATGAGAATAAAGAGATTATACATTTTTCTGCTGAAGACGTACCTGCCGATGTTCGTCATGGCGTTTGGTCTTTGCCTGTTTATTGTCCTCATGCAATTTCTTTGGAAATATGTCGACGAGATGGTGGGTAAGGGGCTGGGTCTTGACGTGCTCGGCGAGTTTTTCTTTTACGCTGCTCTGAGTTTTGTACCGATGTCGCTGCCGCTTGCCATCCTGTTTGCGTCGGTGATGGTATTCGGGAATCTGGGCGAGCACTTTGAATTGCAGGCAATGAAAGCATCGGGTATTTCGCTGCCCCGTACCATGAAACCGCTGATCGTCTTCCTGTGTTTCATTTCCACAGGTTCTTTTTATTTTCAGAATAATATCATTCCCGCCTCACAGGTGAAGATGTATACGCTGCTCCACTCCATGAGGCAGAAATCGCCCGAACTGGAAATTCCCGAAGGCTCGTTTAACAGTGAAATCGAAGGATACAACATTCATGTGCGGGAAAAGGAAAGCAACGGCCTGCTGCGTGACATAATGATTTACGACTATTCGCAAGGCTTTAATAATGCACAGGTTACGGTAGCAGATTCAGGAAGACTCAAGATGTCGACCGACAAATTGCACCTGATTCTCATGCTCTATCACGGCGAATCGTTCGAAAACATGCGGAAACAAAACCGTACGGCGAACAGTTCCGAAACCGTGCCCTACCGGAAAGAAACTTTCAATTACAAGGAACTGCTGATCGCCTTCGACGCAAATTTCAACCGCACCAGCGAATCGCTTATGCAAGACCGCTATATCGGTAAGGACTTGAGCAATTTACAGGCCTCCATCGATTCCGTGACGGCGCGTCTGGACAGCGTCAGGCACGAATATGCGCGTCAGATTTACGTCTCGTCGTACCGAAAATCCCTGCGGGAATACACGCCCCCGAACAGGCGTAAGAACGAGGATCTGATGCGCGCCGAGGATATCGACTTCGACAGGATGTACGAAGCCCGGCCGGCCGGCGCCCGCCTGTCGGTTCTCAATCAGACTAAATCGGCGCTAGAACGTGTCAGTGGCGATTATAGCTACCATTCGATTGTGCTGGTCAACGAAGAAAAAGACCTTCGCCGCCACCATGTCGAGATGCACAAGAAGTTCACGCTCTCGCTGGCCTGCCTGGTGTTTTTCTTTATCGGTGCGCCACTGGGCGCCATTATTCGCAAGGGCGGGCTGGGGATGGCCGTGATCATATCCGTCTCCCTTTTTATTTTTTACTACATCATCGACCGGATAGGCGTTACAATGGCCACAAACGGCATGTGGCGGCCGTGGCAAGGCATGTGGCTCAGTTCGGCGGTACTGTTCGTGCTGGGTATGTTTTTGACATACAAGGCTGCCCACGACTCCGTGCTGCTGAACGGCGAAGTGTATGTCGACAAACTGAAAAAAATCTTCGGACAACCCGTCGCCCGCAAGATAGAAAAAAAGGAAATCATCATGTATAACCTCGATTATGCATCGTTCGCCCTGCGCCTGGATGCCCTGCTGCAAAAATGCGATGCTTTCCTGAAGCAAAACAGGCGATGGATTCCGTATTTCACGTTCTGGGAAAACGCCGGCGAAGACGACGCGGCCAGACAAATCGCCGGCGAAGTGGAAGCCATCGTCGAAGAAGGTAACAATTCGGAGCAAAATCTGGTACTGAACAAACTGATGGATTATCCTTTTGTCGGCCATTACCGTCTGTGGCGCGGCCTGTCGAAATACAGGAAACAGAGTATAGCTGCCGGGTGGTTTTTTCCGCTTGGGCTGCTTGTCTATCTTCCCGCCTGCTTCGGACGGAAATACCTGTTTCGCGACATCCGTGCCGTCCGGCGGGTCAGCGAAGAATTACTGGACATTATTCGTAAAACATAAATTAAGTCTGACAAGTATGTATCAATTAAATACAATTGAAGAAGCAATAGAAGATTTTCGCGAAGGTAAATTCCTGATTGTCGTTGACGACGAAGATCGGGAAAACGAAGGCGACTTCATCGTGGCCGCTGAAAAGATCACGCCCGAAAAAGTCAACTTCATGATGACATACGGCCGGGGCGTGCTGTGCGCTCCCGTCACCGAAGAGCGATGCGTCGAACTGGAACTGGAGATGCAGGTGACGCATAACACGTCCATGCTCGAGACGCCGTTTACCGTCACGGTCGACAAGTTAGGCGGCGGCTGCACGACGGGCGTTTCCATGTATGACCGTGCGCAAACCATCCTGGCGCTGGCCGACCCGTCGACCAGACCTTCCGACCTGGGGCGTCCCGGACACGTGAATCCGCTTCGCGCCCGTTCGCGTGGCGTCCTGCGCCGTTCGGGACACACGGAGGCAACCGTCGACATGGCGCGTCTGGCCGGGCTTTATCCCGCCGGCGCTCTGATAGAAATCATTAACGACGACGGTACCATGGCGCGCCTGCCGCAATTGATGGACGTTTCCCAAAAATTCGGCATCAAAATCATTGCCATCCGCGACTTGATTGCCTACCGCCTGCAGACCGAATCGCTGGTCGAACGCGGCGTCGAAGTCAACATGCCGACACGCTACGGACATTTCCGCCTGATTCCTTTCCTCCAGAAAACGACCGGACTGGAACATGTCGCTCTGATAAAAGGCGATATCAGATGTGACGAACCCATACTGGTACGTGTACATTCGTCGTGTACTACAGGCGATATTTTCGGCTCGCTCCGCTGCGAATGTGGCGAACAGTTGCACAAGGCGATGGAAATGATTGAACGCGAAGGGCGCGGCATCCTCGTCTACCTGCTGCAAGAAGGGCGCGGCATCGGACTGATGGAAAAGATGAAAGCCTACAAACTGCAGGAAAACGGACTGGATACGGTAGACGCCAACCTGCATCTCGGACACAGAGCCGACGAAAGAGACTACGGCGTGGGGGCGCAGATATTGCGACAGATTGGCGTGACGCGGATGAAACTTTTGACAAACAATCCTGTGAAACGCGTCGGCCTGGAGGCTTACGGACTGACGGTCGAGGAAAACATCCCCATAGAAATCGTCCCCAATCCGCACAACGAATTTTACATGAAGACAAAAAAGGAACGGATGGGGCATATTTTGCATGACATCTGAAATGCATTGCAGACGGTGGCACAGCGGGCGGTCACGCATCTAACATTTTCTACTGTCGCCGCATGTCATTTTAGTTCATCTCTTGCCTGCATGTTGCTCCATTCAAATAACTCACTTGGGAAATAATTTTGTAACAGTAAAAAAGTGAGTCAATGAAAGAAGAATTGAAGGTGTTGTTCTACCTGAAAAAGAACCGGGCGAAAGCGAACGGGTTATGTCCCGTCATGAGAAGGATAACCATCGGCAGGACGATTGCGCAGTTTGGTGCGAAGCTGGAAGCGGATGCCTCCGGATGGGATGCGAAAACGGGACGGATGATTGGAAAAAATAACCTTGCCCTGTCGGTAAACCACAGTCCTGCCGGTTTTCAACTCTTCTTTCTTTCAAATTTGATGCAAACTGTTGGATATGCCTCAACCGGATAATAGCGATTACGAAGAAGAAACCTCTGTCCGTAATCAGGAATATGAGACGAAACGTCGCAGACTGAAAGTGAGGAGTAAATGTTGATAATAAAGGATTTTCAGGCAGGTGTCCGCATGTTGCGCCGGCAGTGGCTGTGAATTGCTCCGCCTTCCCTGATGCACTACAACTGTAATAATCAGGCCGGTATTAAAATACCCTCATTTTTGAACAGCCTTCCTGTATTCCCTCGGCGTAAGTCCGGTATGCTTCTTGAAGAACTTGCCGAACGACGACTGGTCGCCGAAATTCAGTTCGTCCGCTATTTGTTGTATCGTGTTGTCAGGTTTGCGGAGCAGCATTTTGGATTCTGTTATCAATACGTCATTTATCCATTTTATTGCCTTCTTACCGCTGTATGCTTTTGTAATGCGGGAGAGATTGCCCACCGTCATACACAGTTTTTCGGCATAAAAAGATACTTCGTGATGTTTTTTACAATTAGCGAAAAGCAAACGGATAAATTCACGGACTACACCCTCTTTGCGTTCCGACTTATCCGGCGGCGGCAAGTTTTTAATCCTCTTTATCCTGATATTCAGCGCTTCAAAAACAAGGTTGCTTATCTCGTTCCTGAGAATATTACTTTGGAAAGCGTGAGAAGTGTCGCGCTGCATTTTTATAATT
>JAISXP010000080.1 GCA_031270465.1 Tannerella sp.
GTCTCGCCCGACCTGCTGGCGAACGAAGAGATAAAGGAAGCGCTCACGCTGTGCGAGGAGGGCGCCTTCACGACGGGCGAACTGGAATGGTATGAACACTACTGGGATTGGGTGCGAACGGAAAAGGGGCTGGTGGACACCGCGAAAGCTGAAGGACTGGCTGAAGGACTGGCTGAAGGACTGGCCGAAGGACTGGCCGAAGGAGAAGCCAGAGGACGGGCTGAAGGAGAAGCCAGAGGACGGGCTGAAGGAAAAACTGAAGGAAAAGCCGAGGGAAAAGCCGAAGGACTGGCCGAAGGAGAAGCCAGAGGACGGGCTGAAGGAGAAGCCAGAGGACGGGCTGAAGAACAGGAAAGAACCGTTTTAACCGCGTACCGGAACAACTTTTCCATCGAACAGATCCGGCTTTTTTCCGGCCTGAACGAAAACGCTGTTCTTGAAATCCTGAAACGAAACAAATGCATTGACGGCTGAATATGACTTCGTTTTAACGGCCTGCTCGACAGTTTTTTTGCATTTAATTTCGTCGATTTTCAATTCAAACTGTCGCACCGTTCGGACATTTTTAGAGGACTCTCTAACGTCCATAGAAAAATCAAATTAAATCTTCGAAGCCTCGTCGAAACTGTTGACGATGTCGGGCGACGGTTTTTTGTCACACAGGGAGATAAGTATGATTGCTGCAGCGGAAAAGAGGAAGCACGGAACGATGGAAGTGTATCCCGTGACGGCGTGTATGTCGAACGATTCCCATGCTATCACGCTCAGTCCGCCCAGCACCATTCCGCCCAGCGCTCCGTTCAGTGTCAGCCGTTTCCATGTGAGCGAAAGGAGGATGACGGGCGAGAAAGTGGCGCCGAATCCTGCCCAGGCATAGGATACGAATCCCATCACGGAACTGTCGGGGAACCATGCGAGCGCAATGCCGGCAGCGGCGACGATGAAGATGGACATGCGGCTGAAATGCACGGCCTTCTTCTCCGACGTGTTTCGGAAGACGGCCATGTAGACGTCGTTCACCATTGCCGAGCCGACGACGAGCAGCTGCGACGAAACGGTGCTCATGATTGCTGCCAGAATACCCGACATCAGGATGCCGCCCATCCAGGGGAAAAACAGTTCGGAGGCAAACTTGAGGTAGATACGTTCGGCCTCGGCCTGCGTCGCGTATGTAAATCCCTGGCCGTCTAAATAAACCCTGCCCAGCAACCCGATGGCCACGGCAGCGCAGAGTGAAAGGCACACCCAGAGCATGGCTATGATGCGCGAGCGGCGGATGTCGTTTGCCGAACGTACGGCCATGAAGCGCACCAGTATGTGCGGCATCCCGAAGTATCCCAGCCCCCAGCCCAGACCGGAAATGATTTCGCCGGTGAAGTTGTCTGTCTGCGAAGAAAAAAACGTCTCGCGGACGAAGTCGCCCGATACGACATGCATGATGCTGCCTTCGGGAATCCGCGCAAAGAGGATGAAGGGAACGATGATAATCGTAAAAAACAGCAGCACACTCTGAAAAGCATCCGTCCAACTCACCGCCATGAAGCCGCCCATGAATGTGTACACAAGAATCGTAAGCGCACTGACAAACAGCGCCGTGTGATAGTCCATCCCGAAAAGTTCCTGGAAGAGCTTGGACTCGGCGCTGAATCCCGAAGCCACATAGAGGAGGAAGAAAAACAGCACCGTGGCCGAACAGATAAAGCGGATGGCTGGCGAGCCGGTATGAAATCGATTATGCAGATACTCGGGCACGGTAATCGCATTGCCGAAACAGTACGTGAAATTGCGGATGCGGCGCGCCACGATTTTCCAGTTCAGATACGTGCCGACAATCAGCCCGATGGCAATCCAGCAGGCCTGATAGCCGAAAAGGTAGGCCATCGCCGGCACACTCATGAACAGCCATGCGCTCATGTCCGATGCCTGCGCACTCAACGCCGTCACCCACGGGCCCATCTGCCGCTCGCCAAGAAAATACGACGAAACGCCACGCTTCGACTTCCTGTAGAAATATGCCCCTATTGCCAGCAATACGAGCATGTAGGCAAAAAACGAGATGTATATGCCTGTTTTATCTTCCATTTTCGAACAGTTGAATTATGATGATGCAATGCGTTCAATGCGGTTTTGTCCATTCATCCGCACCGGTAATTCCCAATTCTGTGGGATTGAAGACGGGGTCGTCGATGCCTTTCCTGCGCTGTCTTTCGTAGTCGAAGAATGCTTTCAGCGCAGGTTTTTGCAGCAGCAATACCGCTATGATGTTGAACCAGGCCATCACTCCGATACCGATATCCGCCATGTTCCAGGCAAGTTGCATCTCGTTGATGGAGGTGAAAAACGTCACGGCCAGTATCAAGATCCTCAGCACGTTTACTGCCCGTAATCCGACGCGTCGCTTCCTGTTTCTCGTCAAGAAGTACACGTTTGTCTCCGCCTGAAAATAGTAACTCATTATCGTGGTAAAGGCAAAAAAGAAAAGAGCCAGAGCCACAAACGCCGCGCCGAATCCGGGGAGATGCTTGTCTACGCCCAGTTGCGTAAAGATGGGTCCGTACTCAACCACATCTGCCGGCAGTCCGCCGCCATCGAAGACGATGGCGCCGCCCGCTCCGTCGTACACGCGATACATGCCGGTGGCGAGGATGATAAACGCCGTAGCCGAACAGACGAGCAGCGTGTCTACATATACGGAGAAGGCCTGCACCAGTCCCTGCGAGCCGGGATGTGAAACGTGGGCTGCCGCCGCGGCATGAGGTGCCGTACCCTGACCGGCTTCGTTGGAGAACAGTCCGCGCTTGACTCCCATTGAGATGGCCGAACCGATTATGCCTCCCAGCACGGGGTGAAAGCCCAGCGCCGACTTTACAATGAGCATAAACATGTCCGGTATGATTTGAAAGTTGAGGGCGATGATGATGATGGCAATAATCAAGTAGCCCGCAGCCATGAACGGTGTAATGATTTCCGCTACATGCGCAATCCGCTTCACGCCGCCGAAGATAATCAGCCCCAGCAGAAACGCCACCAGCCCGGCGGTCAGCATGTTGTCCATCCCGAAGGCATTGTGGAAGGCGATGGCGATGGCATTGCCCTGCACGCCCGGCAGCATGACGGCCAGCGACAGGATGGTCACTATCGCAAAGGCTATTGCGTAGGGCTTTATTTTCAGGCCTTTCAGTATGAAGTATGCAGCGCCTCCGCGATAGTGTCCGTCGATTTCCTCCTTGTATATCTGCCCCAGCGCAGCCTCGACATAAGCTGTGCCGGCGCCAAAAAATGCAGTAATCCACATCCAGAAAACGGCGCCCGGACCACCCAGCGCAATGGCCGTGGCTACTCCCGCGATGTTGCCCGTGCCCACACGGCCGGACAGCGCCAGCATGAACGCCTGAAACGACGATATGCCCCGCGACGACGATTTGCCTTTGAACAGCATTTTTATCATATCTTTCAAATAGCGGAGTTGCAGAAAGTTTGTCCGAATCGAAAAATATAAACCTGTACCAATAAGCAGTATAATAAACGGCACACCCATTACATGCGCGCTTACAGTTGCAATAATCTCATAAAAACTCATTATGTCGGAATTTAGTAAACACTTATATAAAAAACAATTCTTTTTGCGCTAAAAAAATAAACAAATGCAAAGATAGACAAAAAATCTTTTTACAACAGTATATTCAATGAAAAAAATCAAGTCTCAAAGAAATCGCTGTTCTTTTTTAGGGCGCAATTCAAATGCAGGATAAGGATATTTTCAGGATTTCCGTCTCCTGATTACTTCCGGCTTCCGGGGAAATCTCTTGGATTTTTACTGTTCAAAGTCAAAGAAGTAACTCAAAATCTGTCCGCTGAGTTGCATGAGTGATATTTCACAGAGTTTCGTGTTGTATTCGGCTATGGAGCGGCGTTCTTCTGCTTCGAGCAGGCTGTTTTGGGCTTCGCGCAGTTCGATACCCGCCAGTTCGCCCAGTTTGTAGCGTTCGATGGCGATAGCATGGTTTTCCTGTGCTGCAGTCAGATTTTCCTTTTCCAGTGTCCACAGTTCCAGATTATTCCTGTATGCAGTCCAGAGATTGGAGAGGTCTGTTTTGAGCGACAGTTCGAGTTCCTGTGTGCGCAGTTCGCTGTTTTGTATCTGTATGCGGGCGTTTCTCTGTTCGCGGCGACGGTTCATGCCGTCGAAGAGCGAGACTCCAAGCGTCAGTCCGTAGTTGAATCCCAGCCTTTTCTGCAGATCGGTAGTGCCCGTGCCGTTCCAGCCGAGCGTGTAGCCGTAGCCCGCGTTAAGCCTCAGATACGGATAGTTGCGGCTCAGCGCTTTTCTGTAGTCCAGTTCGGAGAGCGTCCTGTTTTTTTGCGACACGAGCAGTGAAGCATTGTGCACGAGAGTGTTGTCCCACAACTCGATTTCGTTCAGCGAGGAGTTCGGAATGATGAACGAGTCGCGGATTTGGATGTTGCCGTCAATATCTTCGAGCGCCATCAGTTCGTTCAGTCTCGTACGCGAGGCGTGTACTACTTCGAACTGTGTCAGCAGCTTGGAACTGTCGGCATTGAAATCCACCTTCGCCTGCTGAAAGTCGAGGCGCGACATCGAACCGATGTTGTAGCGTTCCTCGACGATGCGCAGCCGTTCTTTCGACAGGGTTACCGCCGAGCGCAGGTTGCTGAGGCGTATATGCTGGCGTATCAGGTTGTAGTATTCGCTCGCGATGTCGGCGACAAAATCTTCGATGACCATGCGGGTATTCAGTTCACCCATCCGCTGCAATTCTTTCAGCCGGGCGTAGCTGACTTGTATGCCGAAGCCGTCGAAAAGCGTCCAGTCGAGATTCAGTCCGACATTGGCTGTTTCGGAGCGTACGCCGTTCGATGTCGACGTCGTGCCGTCGGTATAGTTGTAGCGGTAGTCGTATTGCGAGCCGCTGAACCCGGAACTCAGGTCGAGCGAGGGCAGATAGCCCGCATTGCCGGGGATGGCATTGTTTGCCGTAATCTGCGCTTCGTTGCGGACAATACGGATGGAATAATTGCGTTCCAGTCCGATTTCGATGCACTGTTGCAGGCTGTACATTTCCTGGGCGGCAGCGCCTGCACATGTCGATACGATTATGATTGCGGTCAGGCTTAATCTCTTCATGCTTTTGTATTTTTCTTTTTCAAGTCCGTCGAGATAAAACTGTACATGGCGGGGACGATAAACAGCGTCATGAACGTGGACAGTATCATCCCACCCACCACGGCTACCCCCATGGCGATCCGTCCGTTGGCGCCTTCGCCCGAAGCCAGTATCATGGGTACCAGCCCCAGAACGGTTGATATGCTTGTCATCAGGATGGGGCGCAGACGCTGCACGGAGGCCGAGTGTATCGCTTCCGCCTTGCTTAATCCTGCTCCCTGGCGCTGGTTGGCGAACTCGACAATCAGAATGCCGTTTTTCGCAACCAGTCCAATCAGCATGATGATACCTATCTGACTAAAGATATTCATCGTAATGCCTTCGGCGCTCATGTACATCAATGCGCCTGCGATGGCCAGCGGCACGGTACACATCACCACCAGCGGATCTTTGAAACTCTCGAACTGCGCGGCCAGGACAAGGTATATCAGGAACAGCGCCAGTATCATGGCAAACATCAGGCTGGAAGAACTCTCGCGAAATTCTTTCGATTCGCCCGAGAGTGCTGTACGGAAACTGCCGTCCAGCACTTCTCTGGCTATTCTGTCCATTTCGTTCAGGCCGTCGCCGATGGTGTAACCCTCGTTCAGTCCCGCGGAAACGGTCGACGAGACGAAGCGGTTGTAGCGGTACAGCTGGGGCGGCGCGACGGTTTCGGTCAGCGACACGAGGTTGTCCAACTGTATCATGTTGCCGTTGTCGCTACGCACGTAGATGGAGCGCAGGTCTAACGGTGTATTCCGCTGCTGGCGGTTGATTTCGCCGAGTATCTGATACTGTTTGCCGTTCATGTAGAAATAGCCCATGCGCTGGCCGCTCAGCGCGTATTGCAGAGTCTGCGCGATGGTGCGCGTGCTGACGCCCAGCAGGGTAGCTTTGTCGCGATTGATTTCGATATGCGCTTCGGGTTTGGTGAATTTCAGGTTTTCGTCCGCCATTTGCAGTACGGGGCTTTCGCTGACTTTCTGCATGAACGCGGGAAGAAATTCACGCAGTTTTTCCAGATTGGTCGCTTGCAGGACATATTGTACCGGCATTCCGCCGCGCCGTCCGCCGAAGGTCGACTGCTGCTGGACGAAGGCGCGCGCGTCGGTCTGTCTCTGTACGATTCTCGACAGCTGTTCGGCTATTTCCATCTGCCGGCGTTTTCTGTCGCGGATGTCCGACAGTGTGGCGCTCACGGATGCGCTGCCGTTCCACGAACGGTTGACGACCGACACGGCCTCGGGCACTAACGAGTCTACGATATGTTCGATCTGCAGGGCATAGTCGCGATAAAACTCGAACGTGGCGCCTTCGGGGCCGCGCATGTTGACGGTAATCATCGAACGGTCTTCGAGCGGCGAGAGTTCCGACGGTATCCTGTTCCAGAAATAGTAGATAGAGAAGAGCAGGGCGAGTGTGACGAAAATGGCTGCAATCCTGTATTTCAGGAAGAACGTCAGCATTTTTGCATAGCCGCTGTTCATCCCCGTAAAGAAAGGCTCCGTCTTTTCGGCCAGCCAGTTTTTCCTGTCACGGCGTTTGAGTATCTTGGTGGCAAACATGGGCGTGAACGTCAGCGCCACAACGGCAGAGATGATCACCGCGCCGGCTATCACGATGCTAAATTCCTTGAACAGCCGGCCTGTCATCCCTTCCATGAACACGATGGGCATGAACACCGACACCAGCGTGATGGTGGTGGAAACGACGGCGAAGAATATCTCCTTCGAGCCTTCGATACCGGCTTCCTTCGGCGTCATGCCTTTTTCGATGCGCACGTAGATGTTTTCCGTCACCACGATGGCGTCGTCTACCACCAGTCCGACGGAGAGCACGACGGCCAGCATCGTCAGCACATTGATTGAAAATCCTGCCAGATACATCACAAAAAACGCGCCGACCAGCGAGACGGGGATCACTATCACGGGCACGAGTGTCACCCGCCAGTCGCGCAGAAAGACGAAGATAATCATAACCACCAGCGCGAAGGCAATATAGATTGTTTCCTGCACTTCGGAAATCGATGCGCGGATGAAGCGTGTATTGTCGTACGAGATGCCGATGTCGATATCTTCGGGGAGGTCTTTCTTTATCTGTTCGATGCGCCGGTAGGCTTCGTCGGCTATTTCGATATGGTTGGCGCCGGGCTGCGGGATGATTACTACCATCACGGCCGGCTCGCCGTTTTTCGTCATGTAGCTGCGGATGTCTTCGGGGCTGATTTCGGCTGTACCCACGTCGCTGAACCGTACGATGCCGGAACCGCTGTTTTTTATGATCAGGTCGTTGAACTCCTGCGAGGTATGCATCAGTCCCATGGTGCGAATCGAGAGTTCGATTTTGTCGCCTTCGATACTGCCGGAGGGCAGTTCGACGTTTTCGCGGTCGACGGCGTTCTTGACGTCGAGCGGCGTCACGCCGTAGCCAGCCATCTTGATGGGGTCGAGCCAGAGGCGCATGGCGTAGCGTTTTTCGCCCCAGATGCTGACAGCGCTCACGTTCGATATGGTTTGCAGGCGTTCCTTCACGGTCAGGTCGGCTACCTCGCTAAGTTCGAGCAGCGAGCGTTTCTCGCTCTGGATGGCAATCTGCATGATGGGCGTAGCGTCGGCATCGGCCTTGGAGACGGTCGGCGGGTCGCAGTCGCGCGGCAGCCACCGCTGTGCCCGCGACACCTTGTCGCGCACGTCGTTGGCCGCCGTTTCCAGGTCTACCGACAGTTCGAACTCCACGGTGATACGGCTGTTTCCCTGGCTGCTGACGCTCGACAGCGAACGGATGCCCGGGATGCCGTTGATATTCTGTTCCAGCGGCTCGGTGATCTGGTTCATAATCACATCCGAATTGGCGCCGGGATAAGATACCTGCACGGAGATGATGGGCTGGTCGACGCTCGGAAATTCGCGCACGCCCAGAAAGTTGTATCCGATGAGTCCGAACAGCAGAATCACCAGTGTCATCACCGTTGCAAGTACCGGTCGTTTGATGCTTAACTCGGAGATATTCATATCGGGCTGACGAATTTATCGATGGTAACCGGCAGGCCGGTGCGCAGCTGCATGATTCCCGAAACGATCACCGTATCTCCCTTTTGCAGTCCGCTGACGACCTGTACTTTCGATTCCGTACGCATTCCTCTGACGATTTCCGCGGGCTGCGCTTTGCCTGATTTGTACAAGTATATGATGCTTTTTCCCATTTCCTGTATCATTGCCTCGCTGGGGATGGCCAGGGCGTTGCGTATTTCCTTCTTGGTAAGCTCGACCGAGGCGTAGCGTCCGGGCTTGATGGATTCGTCGGTATTGGGATAGATGGCGCGTGCTTTCTGCGAGCGGTTTTCGACCGTCACCGCCGACTCGACGGCATATACTTTGGCCTGATAGTCGCGGAGCGAGCCGGAGAGGCGGAAGACGATGTCGGCACCCGGCGTGATATCGTCGGAATACTGTTCGGAGATGGAAAACTCGATCTTTATCGGCGAGATTTTCGTCAGTTTGGCGATGATGGTGCCAGGCGAGGTGTATGCGCCTTCGCTCACGTAGCGCAGTCCGATGATGCCGTCGAACGGCGCACGCAGTTCGGTCTGTGCAATGTTGGCCTTGACCAGATCGATGTCGGCCATCAGCTTGTCGTATTCGGTTGTCACCTGTTCGTAAGCTTCCTGGCTCACGGCATCCCTGTCGAGTAGCGTGCGCTGTCGGAACACGCGGTCGCGCGCCAGCGGGATTTGAGCTTCCAACTTTTTCAACTGCGCCTGCAGAGGCTGGTCGTTGATTTTTGCCAGAAGCTCGCCCTCGCGCACGTGCGAACCTTCTTGAAAATAGATTTCGACGATCTTGCCCGACGTCTCGAACGAAAGGTTCACCTCCTCGTCGGGAATAATGTCGGCAGTCGTAACAGTCTTGTCCGTCAGCGTTTGTATGTCAATAATCATGGCGCTGATATTCAGTACCCGCCGCTGCTGTCCCGTCCCCGCGGAAGCAATATCCGGCGTATCTTCCTTCAGAAAATACCCTTTTACGAGCGGCCAGACAAACATCCCGCCGATGAACAGCAGGATAATCACAATAAGAATCCACTTGACCTGTTTTCCCATAAATTCTTCTCAACTAAATAAAATTGCAAAAAACCATCATATTACGTCATGAGACGCATTCCGGGCGCAAAGGTTTAATCCGGCGCACGAAAAAAAGACTCGGATCAACATTGCTTTCCCTTAAACACGAAGACGCGGAGAACGGAGAACACGAAGATTTTTTATGTCTTCTTTCTCTGTGTAATTTGTTTTCTTACACAGAGAAAATATCCGACAGCCGGTGCTTCATCACCGAGCGAAACACGGGTAACATTATCTTTACGTGAACAGTAAACAGTCTGAAACAGAGAACAGCGATTTAAGTAAACAATTCGGTGCTCTGGCCGGCCGCATATCGCCGGAATCCGCCATTAACATAAAAATGTATAAACGGCGAAAAAATACCGGGAAAACATTGCCGGGGTAATACAAAGAAGCGTATTTTTGCACGCAAATTTATCAAACGAAAAGTAATAATGAAGACACTCTCGAAAAACAGCAACGCATTAGTCATATTTAACGGATGTGATTTGGTAGCGCTTGATTATTTGTTAGAGAGAGAGAGAGAGAGAGAGAGAGAGAGAGAGAGAGAGAGATTACGCCTGGCCTTGCGCGCGCGTATAATCGCACATACCAGTCATTTAAAAAAGTATTCTCACCCTGTTTTCTTCGCATTCGCAACAGTTTTGAGGAGAGAGAAAATAACGCTTTCCGGAGAGAAGGACTCTGTCCCCGTCTCCTGAGGAAGCACTGTGTATATAAACAATTTTATTAATTACTTAATTACTCAACATTAATCTTATGAGAAAAAGAAATTTTTTATTGTGTAGACGGGATACATGGCGGAAAGCGCTGTATGCGCTGTGTGTCCTGAGTTGTTCACTCGCACTACATGCGCAAAAGCGTGTGAGCGGAACAGTGACCGACATGAGCGGCGAAACGATTATCGGCGCCAATGTCCTCGAAAAGGGTACGGGCAACGGAGTCATCACCGACCTCGACGGGAAATTCGCGCTCAGCGTGGCCGACAATGCCGTCCTGCAAATATCGTACATCGGCTACGTGACGCAGGAAGTACAAGTCACGCCCCAGAGCGGCAGCGTGCTCACCATCCAACTTCAGGAAGACACGCAGATACTCGACGAAGTGGTTGTGGTGGGTTACGGCACGCAGAGGAAAGTAACGCTGTCGGGATCCATCAGTAGCGTGAAGGGCGAAGACATAGTGAAATCGCCTGCAATCGATGCTACCCAGATGATTACGGGACTTATGCCCGGACTGTCCGTCATCCAGCGGAGTGGCGAACCGGGCATCGACGATGCAAACACGATTCGCATACGCGGCGTCAATACGCTCGGCAACAACGACCCGCTGATTGTCGTCGACGGCGTGCCCGGCCGTTCGCTTTCGCGTATCGACGAGAACTCCATCGAGAGCATCACCATCCTCAAAGACGCATCGGCGGCCATCTACGGCTCGCGGGCGGCCAACGGCGTAATCCTCATTACAACCAAGCGCGGAAAGGACGGGAAACCGACCGTCACGCTCAACCTGAACCAGGGATTCAACCAGCCAACACGTCTGCCGAAGATGAGCAACGGCTCGGAATACGCCACGTTGATAAACGAAATCGACATGTACCAGGGACGGGCTCCGCGATATACGGACGAAGAAATCAAACGCTTTACGGACGGCTCAGACCCGTGGAAGTATCCGAATACGGACTGGCTGGCGGAGACGTTCAAGGAGTGGTCGAGTCAGAACAACGTCAATGCCGCCATCAGCGGCGGACGCGACGATGTGAAATACCACGTCGCGGCCGGAACGAAATATCAGGATGCCTACTATCGCAACAGTGTCAGCAACTACCGGCAGTTCGACCTGCGCAGCAACATCGACATCAAACTGTCGGAATACGTCAAGACATCTCTCGATATCTACGGCCGGATGGAAGACCGGACATCGCCGACGCGCGGATACGGCACGATTTTCAGGACTGCAACCATAGGCAACCCCAACGTGCACGCCGTGTGGCCTGACGGTACGCCCGGACCCGACGTGCTCGAAGGCTCCAATCCCCTGACCATTTCGACCAATGCTGCCGGCTACGACCGGAGGAAAGTGTATTCGGTAAACTCTACCGCCAAGATCAACATCACCGTGCCATGGGTCAAAGGTCTGTCGTTCGACGGAAGCGTCAACTACGACAAGTCGATGCAAAACCGCACGCGCTGGGAAACACCGTGGGAAGTCAATACCTGGGACGGCAAAACGCTCAAGCCCGACGGCACGCCGCAACTGGCCTCGGCCATGGTACCGTTCAACGACCCGCGACTGACGCGCTACATGGTAGACGACCAGACACTGCTGATCAACGGCATCCTGAACTACGGGACGAAATTCGGCAGCCACGCGCTCAACTTCATGGCCGGTATGGAAACAATCGAGAACACGGGCAACAACTTCCAGGCCTACCGGCGATACTTTGCCTCTACGGCCATCCCCGAACTCTTTGCCGGCGGCACGCAGGACAAGGACAACACCGGCGAGTCGTACCAGAGGGCGAGGCTAAACTATTTCGGCCGCGTCAACTACAACTATCTGGAGAAATACATGCTTGAATTTGTATGGCGATACGACGGCTCGTATATTTTCCCCAAAGAAAGCCGTTTCGGATTCTTCCCCGGCGTTTCGCTGGGATATCGCATATCCGAAGAAGGCTTCTGGAAAGAGAAACTCTCGTTCCTCGAAGAAATGAAGCTCCGCTTCTCGTTCGGACAGACGGGTAACGACCGCATCGACGAGTGGCAGTACCTCTCCTCATACGCCTATTCGTCGAACGTATACAACTTCGGGATCACCGAGGCGGGAAAAATATCGTACGAATCGCGTATCCCGAACATGAACATCACGTGGGAGAAAGCCAACCAGATGGACGTGGGTTTCGAAACGTATCTGCTGAATCACAAACTGTTCTTCGAGTTCGACTACTTCGACTACCGCCGTTCGAATATCCTGTGGCGAAGGAACGCCTCCATCCCGCAATCGACCGGTCTGACCCTGCCGCGCGAAAACATTGGCAAGGTAACCAACCACGGCGTCGACTTCCAGATAAGGTATCAGGACAAGGTTGGAAAAGTCGGGTACAACGTTTCGCTCAACGGCGGCTATGCCCGCAACAAAATCACGTTCTGGGACGAAGCGCCCGGCCGCGAAGCGTGGCAGGTATCGACGGGACATCCCATTCCGACCAATCCGGATAACGTGGACGAAGACCTCTACTATCAGGCCATCGGCATCTTCCGCGACCAGGCGGCCGTGGATGCATATCCGCACTGGGAAAACGCCCGCCCCGGCGACGTCATCTTCAAGGATGTGAACGGCGACGGCAAAATCACAGGGCTGGACCGTGTGCGCAGCGACAAAAACAACGTCCCGCGGTTTACGGGCGGACTCAAACTGGGCATCAGCTACCGACAGTTCGACCTCTCCGCCCTCTTACAGGGCGCGGCCGGAGCCGTACGCTTCGTGTCGATGGAAAGCGGACTGATAGGCAACTTCACGAAGTCTTTCTACGACAACCGCTGGACGCCCGACAATCCCGACGCTTCCGGCCCGAGAGCCTACAACCGCGATGCCGAATACTGGCGCAACAACCGCAATACCTTCTTCCTGTACAACTCGGACTACATCCGACTGAAAACGCTGGAACTGGGGTATTCGGTGCCCAGACCGCTTGCCGGACGCCTCGGCTTCCAGAACATTCGCTTCTTTGCGAGCGCATACAATCTGCTCACTTTCACGTCGCGCGAAATGAAGGATTTCGACCCCGAATCCAACAACAACGACATCGGCGGACAGGGCCAGCCATTTCCCTCGCAGAAAGTTATCAACGGAGGAATCAGTCTCACTTTTAAATAACATCAAGTCATGAACACAACATATTCAAAAATCAAAAACATCATCCTGTGCACGGCCATAGCCTTGTCGCTCGGCTCGTGCGGAGATTTTCTGGACAGAGAACCGCTCGACCAGTATGGCGAAACAGCCGTATGGAGCGACTTGCCCATGATCGAACATTTCGTGAACAACATTTACTGGTACATCGGCCACAGTTTCGACCGGCCGATGCTGGGCGTATTTACGGACGAGTCGATGTTTGACCCCGGCTCCGACCAGGGGCATGGCAACGTGCTGAAAAGCCTTATCACGCCGAGCGACTACGGCGTCTTCGATTCCTGGAGCCGCTCGCAGAAAATGAGGTGGGAACATCACTACAAGTACATCAGAGCCTGCAATCTCTTCTTCGATCAGGTCGCGCAGAATACCTACGCCAACGAAGAGTTGAAGAACAGGCTGACGGGCGAAGTGTATTTCCTCCGGGCATACCACTACCACAACCTCGTGTTCCTGTATGGCGGCGCGCCGATCGTCGAACATGCCTACGGGCTGGACGACGACTTCCTGGCGCCGCGCAACTCGTTCGAGGAATGTATCAACTTCATAGCGAGCGACTGCGACAAGGCTGCCGCGCTGCTGCCGCTCGCTCATACGAGCAGCAACTACGGCCGGGCAACGAAGGGCGCCGCCCTGGCGCTGAAGGCGCGGGTGCTGCTCTATGCCGCCAGCGACCTCTACAACTGCAACGCCTCCTGGGCATCCGGATACTCGAATCCCGAACTCGTCGGCTACACGGGCGGCGACCGGACGGCGCGGTGGAGAGCTGCCAAAGACGCGGCGCGCGCCGTGATTGACCTCGGCGTCTACAGCCTGCACAAGGCCGTGCCTGCGCCGGGCGATTCCGTCGCACGAAACTACGACGAAGTCTTCACCCTCAAGCAGACGAGCGAGAATATCTTCACGCGCAACTTCACCCAGGCCAACCAGTACTGGACGATGAACATCGCGCAGCAGAACCTCCCGGCCGGATACAAGGGATGGGCCAACGTCAGCCCCATCAACAGCCTGGTCGACGACTTCGAAATGGCTAACGGTGACAAGTTCAGTTGGGACAACCCCGAACACGCGGCCAATCCGTATCTCAACCGCGACCCGCGCTTCTATGTCGACATCTTCTTCGACGGCTCGCGCTGGCGACCGCGGCCGGACGACGTCAAGGCGGCTGACCCGATAGGCATAATCCAGACCGGCAACTACGAACAGCCCGACGGCTCGTTTCTGGGAGGACTGGATGCCTACGACAACCCCGTAACGACATGGAACGGCACGTTCACATCCTATTACCTGCGTAAATTCCAGGACATCGCCATCGACTCTCCCAAGGAACTCACCACCACGCCGTGGCATTTCATCCGCTATGCCGAAATCCTGCTGAGCTACGCCGAAGCGTGTATCGAACTCGGCGAATATGACGAGGCGCGCACGTATATCAACATAATCCGTACGCGTGCCGGTATGCCCAACGCCAAAGGAAGCGATGCCGAACTGCGCGACATTCTGCGCCACGAACGCAAGATAGAACTGCTTTTTGAAGACCAGCGATTCTTCGACATACGCCGGTGGATGATTGCTCCCCAGGTCATCGTCGATGCCTACGGACTGAAAATTCAGTACCGTCTCGGACAGACACGGCCGGAATACAACATCATCCACGTGCAGGAACGCGACTGGAAAGACCGTTTCTACTTCTTTCCGATCAAACTCGACGAGATGAACCGCAACAGCGCGCTCATACAGAATCCGCTATACTGAAGTAGAAGTAATGACTGAATAACCGAATGACTGAGTAAATTTCACCACGAAGGCACGGAGAGCACGGAGACTCCGTGTTCTTTGTGTCTTTGTGTTGAAAAAAAATAATCATTGCAGACGACAGAGACAGAAAAAATCCCGTTCTTTGTGATAAAAACACAAACACATGAAAATCGTAACAACAATTCTCTGCATGTTGCCGCTATGCGTGCTGGTATCGTGCAAAAAAACGCCGCAGGCCGTCGCCGACGAGCCTGTCAGGGCATACAACATAGACTATAACTGGGGTGAAGGCGGCGCACACGGATTTGCACGTCCGGGGCTGTGGGCCGACGCCGATCCCGAAGCGCTTGTCCGCTGGTATGCCGATCTCGGATGCAACGTCATCCACTCTTTTGGCGTATCCTGCAACGGCTACGCATGGTACAAAAACGGCGTCGTCCCCGAACAGCCCGGACTCCGGCACGACTTCCTGACCGAGCAGGTACGCTTTGCCCATCCACTCGGTATAAAGGTGATGGGTTACTTCTGCGTAGGCGCCAACAACAAGTGGGAAGAAGACCATCCCGACCTCTGCTATCGCATGGACGGGCAACAGATACCTCTCACGCAGCAGTATCTCGACTACCTCTGCGCCTCCATCGCCGATGCCATCCGTAAAACCGGTATCGACGGCATCATGCTCGACTGGTTCTACAATCCCGGCGGTGGACGCGATCCGCTGCCGCCGCTCCGATGGCTGCCCTGCGAGCAGGAAATGTATCGCGAACTCATCGGAAGCGACTT
>JAISXP010000088.1 GCA_031270465.1 Tannerella sp.
GCATGGCAATGGCAAAAACCGGATGGCGAACTGGATATGGACAAATTATTGCAGGAATTTCAAAAATTCTGGCGTCGTCATTCAGCGATATGGGAAGAAAAAGCCGATTATACCGAAGCCTTTCCGCACCTTCTGTTGATGGCATATCTGCAACGCGTCACCAATGGAGGCGGAGATATCGACCGGGAATTAGCCGCCGGTCGGGGGCGTATGGATTTATTGGTGGAATATGCCGGGAAATATTATATCATCGAAATAAAAATCATTTATTATTACGACAGTCCCGCCGCTGTCAAAGAAGAAGGTTTGGAACAGATTCGGAAATATCGTGATACAATAGACGCTTCGGTTCCTGCTTATTTAGTGATTTTCGACCGTCGTCCCAAAGCAGAAGAACTGTCGTGGGACGAAAAAATTTCGTGGACAGTCGATGAGGCAAGCAAGATAACGATATTGGGATGTTGAATTTAAAGGAATCAGCCAACCGGAATATTCCTCTTAAATTCTTCCTTGAAAGAAATCAGCGTCTCCGTACGCGCCAGTCCGAGCGGTTGGAGTTTGTGATGGATAATGTCCAGCAAATGTTGGTTGTTTCTCGCATAGATTTTGATGAAAAGGTCGTATTGTCCGGTCGTATAGTGACATTCCACCACTTCGGGGATTTGCTGCAACGCCTCGATGACAACGGGAAATTGTCCGGGGTTTTGCAAATACAAGCCCATGTACGCACACGTTTCATAGCCAATCATGGAACTGTCCAGCAAAAATTCGGAGCCTTTGATAACTCCTGCATTCATCAGTTTCTGGATTCGCTGGTGAATGGCGGCTCCCGAAACATTACATTCCCTCGCTACTTCGAGGAATGGTTTTCGTGCATCATTAGCAATCCGTTTCAGGATTTCTCTGTCTAATTCGTCCAATCTGTAATGCATAGTGAGTATTTATTAGATGTTATATTTTCTTCATGCCGGTTGCAAAATTAGTATTTATTTTGGAATATATTTCCCTGTCCGTTTTTTTATGTTGTTTTTTTATCTTTTTTATGTTGATTCTTTCCTGTTGGCGGCAGGAAAGCGCCGATTTTTATACTGCGCGCGGCATAAACCTGTTCATTGGCACAAGGGCATTTCCTGCCGAAAACCCTTGAATCTTTGAATTTTTGAACTTTAAATTCAATACACAAAACCATGCCGTACACAGTATAATTATGTTTTGCTTTGGATTTTTGAGACTTTGAGATTTGCATAAAAAACGAGGTTGCCCTCTTTCCGGACAACCTCGCTTCAATATTGTGAACGCACTCGATCTCAGTCAACTCGTTTTCTTGCGGAATAGCTGATTTTAAGCGCATAAGCTTTACGTAGCGCCTGTTTGAGGTCTGTCACCAGTCCCATCTTTGTCTCATAATCACCTTTGATGGAGACCGTCATAAAGGGTTGGTCTTCCTCTTTCATACTCGATCTTTCCTGTGCGATGTATGAACCGACTTCCGATACTTCGGCGAATTGATCATTCAACTGGAGGCGTGGCTCGGTACCCATTTTTGCCGCAAACTCCGATGTGGGTTTACCGACATAGATGAACGTCACCAGCGATTTTTTCTCTAACTTCTGGAGTTCTGTAGCCTGAGGCACCCTGAACTGCACCTTGAGGGTCACTTCGCGCATGGTCGTTACCATCATGAAAAAGAACAGGATTGCGAAAACCAGGTCAGGCAATGACGATGTATTCAATTCGGGCATTCCGCGTCCGCCCGCTTTATTAAATTTTCCCATTACTTTCTATCTCCATAGTTTTTAGGCTCGGCTTCCGATATCTTTTGCGGATAAATCATCTGCACCGCCTTTTGCTGTTCTTCTTGCAGTTCGGCAAAAGCCTTGCCCCATTTGTCTTTAGATACTTCATCGCGAAGTTCGTTGTATGCCGCGGCCAGTTCGTTCTGTACGTCAATATATTTCTGATACTGCGTACCACGGTCGTTCATCAGTGAAATGACATGCGGTTTGCTTGTCTTCACCAGTCCGAAGAACGGAACATCCTCTTCTACTCTTTCCGGCAGGCTCGGGTCGTCATCACGGTTCGCGATAAATTCTTTTGCCTTTTCTCTCAAATCGCTTAGTTCCACATATTCGCCTGCGCACAATACCTGATTGTATGTATTGAGCAGGATAGGCAAAATGTTCCTCTTCTTGATATCGAGTTCATCTTTTTTAGTCTCGTTATTAGGCGGTTGTGGCAGACGCCTTGCCAACCCCTGGTCGGTATCCATTGACGTCGTCAACAGAAAGAACAGGAGTAGCATAAACGCAATATCGGCAGAAGAAGTAGCATTTACTCCGGGAACTTTTCTTTTTTTATTACCCATTTTTCTTCCTCTTTTTTTTAATGGCTATTTTTTGAATACCGTTTTAATCGAACCCGCAATCATTGCCAATACACACAATATTAGCATTATGTATGCGGAATACAACCACATGTCGGATACTTTTAACCAAAAATCGGTATTGAAATGGGCTGAATCCACATTGATATTGGGCAACTTCGTTATGTCGCCGATTGCAAACGTGATACCCAGAAGGCCCACAAAGGCGATAATGACGGCTAATGACCCGAGAGCGGCTTTAGGTTTTGCCTTGAGGGACGACAGGAATTGAAATATTCCGAAAATAAGCATCCCTGCAATCGTAATAATTACAAGCGCATAGCACCAGTACAGCAGCAGTGACGTATAAATCGGCGCTTTAATTTCTGCGGCCGGGTCTTCAACTCCGCCCAGATAGAAAAAACCCAATACGACTACCGTGATTACTGTACAAAGGATTAGTATCCAGCTTGAAAATCTCCTTATTTTTGTTACGGCCATGGCTTTTACTTTTGATATTTCACATTGTATTTGATAATTATGTCAAGCAGAGTGATGGAGGCGTCTTCCATTTTGTTCAGGATGGCTTCCAGTTTGCTCAACAGATAATTATAAAATACTTGCAGGATAAGGGCTACAATCAGACCGCCCACGGTCGTGATCAACGCCACTTTCATACCGCCGGCCACAACAGTCGGGCTGATGTCGCCCACGCGTTCGATTTTGTCGAATGCCATCACCATACCTACCACCGTTCCAAGGAATCCCAGTGACGGAGCCATGGCGATAAACAGCGTAACCCACGACAAGTTCTTTTCGAGCAGACCGCCCTGTACGCCGCCGTATGAAATGATGGATTTCTCCACGATGTCGACGCCCTGGTCAATTCTCAACAGTCCCTGATAGGCAATCGATGCAATCGGACCTCTCGTATCGCGGGCGATGGCTTTGGCCGATTCCACGTCGCCTTTGTCTACAAGCGCCGACTCTATGCCTTCCAGCATCTTTTTAACGTTAGTGTCTGCCAGATTCAGATAGATAATACGTTCCAGCACAAATGCCAAACCCAAAATCAATGCGATGGCAACCGTACTCATAAAGTCCGCACTACCTTCAATAAATTTGGTTTTAAGAGCCTGATGCATACTCTCACCTTCAATAGCAGCAACTTCCTGCGCAAACATGGCAACAGAAGTTCCAAGTGCGCACAATACCAAGAGTGTTTTTGTAAATAACTTTTTCATAGCGTTTGAAAATTTAATAAATAATTCAGTTTCGTTTTTTATTGTTAATAATTTAATTTGTTCATCTCTAATCATTTGCAGTATATACCGCGGAGAAAGCGGGATTCGAACCCGCGATACGCTTTAGGCATATACACGCTTTCCAGGCGTGCCTCTTCAACCACTCGAGCATCTCTCCTTTTATAGTTCTTTGAGCATCGTCTCGAAAACGAGTGCAAATTACGTAAAAAATATACCATACCAACTTTTTCAGTGTACAAATATCAGTTTTTTACTCGAAAGAAAAGGCAACTTAAACAAAAAAAATGCACCCCCGATGAAAATTTCTTTTTGGTTCATAAGCTATTCATTTGAATATTAAACAGTTCAAGAGTATTTTTTTTTGTGCCTTCTGCGACGCTTTCCAGACTGATTTCGAGGATGGAGGCCAGTTTTTTGGCCGTTTCCCACAAAAAAAACGGTTCATTCCGTTTCCCCCGGTACGGTGAAGGCGCCAGATAGGGGGCGTCTGTTTCCAAAAGCAGCATTTCGATCGGCGTACGGCCGATGATTTCAGGCAAGTGAGATTTTTTGAACGTCAGTATGCCGTTTATTCCTATTTTAAAGCCATTCAACCGCCTGATTTCGTCAAGGTCGGACTGTGTCCCGTCGAAACAGTGGAAGACGCCTTTCAGTCGGCCTGCCCCGACTTTGTGTATGGAGTCAAGCACTTCGGCAAAAGCATTCCGCGTGTGGATGGCTACGGGCTGGCGCAGGTCGATGCTCCAGCGCAATTGCTCCTCGAACACGGCTTTCTGCTCTTTCAGACGGCTTTTGTCCCAGTACAGATCTATTCCTATTTCTCCAATTCCGCAATAATTCCATTGAGCAAGCGCCGATTCGACCGCTTTCAACTGTGCAGCATACGCATGGTCGACGCTCGTCGGGTGCAATCCCATCATCGGGAAGGCAAAACCGGGTTCCGCATCGCACAGTTGCAGCAGCGGCGCGATTGTCGATGCGTCGATGTTCGGCAACAGCACGGCTTCTATTCCCGATTCTTTGGCGGCACGAATCGTCTGTTCGCGGTCTCCGTCGAACGCATCCAGATATAAATGTGTGTGTGTATCAATTATCTTCATGCCTGGAATTTATGATTCGCGCTTCATCAGGCGCCTGCTTACATCGCGTATGACGGTGAGGCGTTCTGCCGGTACGCCTAAACTGTCCAGATCGGTCATTGCTTTATCATAATAGTACGCGATTCTGTTTTCCGTCAGTTCCTTTATCTGCAACCGGTCGTACAGGGAGGTGATGGCCGCTATTTTTTCGGCGGGCGTAAAGTCGCCCGACACAGACCGGCAGTAACGGTTGATGACGTCTTTCTGTTCTGCGGATGCCTGTTTCAATGCATGTATGAGCAGGAAAGTCTTTTTGTTGCAGAGGATATCGCCTCCGATGTTTTTCCCGAATGTCTGAGGGTTTCCGTATACATCCAGTAAATCGTCCTGCAATTGGAAAGCCAGTCCGAGGTGCAATCCGAAACGGTACAATTTTTCTGCTTCGACGTTTGGCGCGCCTCCGACGATCGCCCCCGATTTGAGGCAACATGCCAGCAGGACGGCCGTTTTCAGACGTATCATTTCGATGTATTCGGCTTCCGTCACTGCTTCACGCGCTTCAAATTCCATGTCGAACTGTTGTCCTTCGCAGATTTCGATGGCGGTTTGTGTGAAAAGCGAAAGTATTTCCCGAAGATAGGGCTGGGGGGTTTCGCCTATCAGACGATAAGCCGAAATGAGCATGGCGTCACCTGACAGGATGGCCGTGTTGCGGTTCCATTTTTTATGTACGGTCGGACGGTTTCGCCGGATGTCGGCTTCGTCCATCAAGTCGTCATGTAGCAGAGTGAAATTATGGAAAATCTCCAGTCCCAGCGCAGTCGGCAGGACTTTATCTACCGATTCGCCATACAAATCGCATGTCATCAGCACGAATGCCGGCCGGATACGTTTGCCGCCGTTGGCGAGAGTGTATTTTATCGGGTCGAACAGCCTTTGGGCGCGACTCGCAAACACCAGCTGCCCAATGGCGCCGTCGATGACTTGTAATATTTGTTCAAATGACAGCATCAACCTCGCAATTATGTGTATACCACATTAAAAAAAGGTCGCACAAGCGACCTTTTTCTTCGTAAATAATCTTTAATATCAAAATATTTATGGAAAACAAAAACCTTATTGCAATCTAAAATTAACCGGTATGGTAAACTTCACGCGTACCGGTTTACCTCTCTGTTGGCCTGGTTGCCACTTCGGCATGGTACTGATCACACGCATAGCTTCCTTGTCGAGCGAAGCATCAATACCGCGTACGACCTCAATGTCTACAATGGAACCGTCCTTGTTTACGACAAATGAACATGTTACACGTCCCGCTATGCCGTTTTCCTGCGCTACAACCGGATATTTCAGCGCTTTCGTGATGAAACTCAACATCGCGGCCTGTCCGCCGGGAAATTCGGGCATCTTTTCTACTACCTGGAAAATATGCTGTGCGTCTTCTTCCTCTTCCTCCACGACAGCAGGCGGAACGTATGTTTGCACTTGTGCATCTCTTTGGTTATCTTCCGAAGACAGGATGTCAACCTGATCAATGTTTGCATCATCTTCCACGATATTCAATACCTCTGCAACTTCCTGCACAGGTGGCGGCGGTGGCGGCGGTGGTGGCGGCTCGTTTTGCGTAGTCATTTCAATTTCATCCTCGACGATAATGTCGGCAATACCTTCATTTTTCGAGATGTTCAGTTCTTTTTGCCCCCATTCAAAGCCAACGAACAAAACGGCCAGGCCTACGACCAAACCCATCAAGAGACCAGTAGCTTTGGTCTTCTCCAAGTCTGCTTTAGACGATTTCTTAATTTCCATAGCTTTTCTAATTATATAAATGTTCTACTCGGTAGCAAAGATATGAATAAATTTAATCCGATGTACGGAAAAATGAAAAAAAAATTGTGATTTCACTTTTTTTTAGAAATAAAAAAAGAGGAAACCGGATATACCTTTTTCAGGATTTCTTCGTTATTGATATAATCGACGGCATGCATGCGGTCGCAATAATGCGTGCTTTTGCGCGTTTTATGATTGGAAATGAGGATGAAACATATAAGATCGACTGTTTTTTTGTGGCTGTTTCCACTGCTGCTTTGGGCGCAGGAAGGCGACCGGGTATTTGCGTTTTTGCGCTATCCGTCGTCTTCGCACATCAATGCTCTGGGAGGACATTCCGTTTCGCTGATAGCGCGCGACCCTTCGCTGATTTTCCACAATCCGGCATTGCTGGGTGGCGAAATGGATGGAATGGCGAATTTGAATTACATGAATTACTATTCGGATATCAACGTGGGTAGCGTCGCTTTTACGAAAGCGCTCGGCGAAAGAAGTGCGTGGGGTGCAGGAGCAGCCTTCATCAACTACGGTAACATGAAGGAGGTAAGCGCCGAAAATGCGGTTTTGGGAAGTTTTTCGGCCAAAGATTTGAGCGTAAACGGATTTTTTTCGTATGACCTGACGGATAGCTGGCGTGGAGGCGTTTCGCTCAAAGTGCTTTACTCGAATCTTGCCGAGTATACGTCGTTCGGCATTGCCGTCGATGCGGGACTGAGTTATTACGATCCGGAAAGGGAGTTTTCGTACGGACTGGTTATAAAGAATGTCGGGGCGCAGTTGAAAGGATATGATTCCCGGCGCGAAAAAATGCCGTGGGATATCCAGACGGGAATCACGAAAAAGATGGCTCATGCGCCGATACGTGTTTCGGTGACGGCCATGTATCTGAATCGCTGGAAGTTCAAGTATGTGGATGCCACATTGACGGCGCAGGAAACGGACGACACGTTTGTGCAGACGCTTGCGAAGCATCTGGTTTTTGGCGTGGACTGGATTCCTTCCGAAAACTTTTGGCTTGGGGCAGGGTTTAATCCGAAGACCGGCTTGGATATGAAATTGCGGGACGGTGGAAACGGTTTGAGCGGCTTTTCCATGGGCGCAGGCCTGAAAGTCAGCCGTTTTGATGTGAGCGCTTCCGCGGCGCGCCATCATCCGTCGGCCTATTCGCTGATGTTGAGCGTTTCAACGACCCTGTTCGGTTCCGAACCTTGATTTTTGCATATTATTTTAATGTACGCGCGTGAAGAGAATAAATGTAGCTATTGACGGTTTTTCGTCCTGCGGAAAAAGTACGATGGCAAAAGACCTGGCTTGCGAGGTGGGCTATACGTATATAGACAGTGGCGCGATGTATCGTGCAGTGACGCTTTATGCGCTTCGGAACCGGTGTTTTGACGGCGACGGTGTGAACGAAGCAAAGTTGCGCGACGATATTGCGAAGATAGACATTGCGTTTGAAGTGCATTCCGGAACGGGACGGACAGAAACATATCTGAATGGCGAGCATGTGGAAAACGAGATACGCAGCATGGAAGTGGCTGCCCGTGTGAGTCTGATTGCGTCGGTGAGTTTTGTTCGCCGCGTACTGGTGGTCAGGCAGCAGGCGATGGGACGCGACAAAGGCGTGGTGATGGACGGACGCGACATCGGGACGGTCGTGTTTCCCGATGCCGAGCTTAAAATCTTTGTGACGGCTTCGCCTGCCATTCGTGCACAGCGTCGCGTGGACGAGTTGAAAATGAAAGGAATGCAAGTCCCGTTCGAAGAGGTGCTGAATAATGTCAGGGAACGCGACCGGATGGATATGACCCGCAGGGAAAGTCCGTTGACGAAAGCTGCCGATGCAATTGAACTGGATAATTCATATATGACCGTTCGGGAACAGCAAATCTGGCTGCTGGAACAGTTTAATCGTGTGGCGGGAAATACGGAAAGGTATGATCGAGGTGACGATAGACAGTAATTCGGGGTTCTGCTTCGGCGTAGTCAAGGCCATACAGAGCGCCGAGCGTGAACTGGAAAATACGGACGAACTGTGCTGCCTCGGCGACCTTGTGCATAACAGCCTGGAAATGGAACGTCTGCGGCTGCTGGGACTCAGGACTGTCCGGCACGAAGACTTGCCGCAGTTGAAAAACCGTACCGTATTGCTCCGGGCGCATGGAGAGCCGCCCTCGACCTACCATCTGGCCAGACAGCATCACATTAAAATCGTCGACGCTACCTGTCCGGTGGTGCTTCAGTTGCAGCACCGTATCAGTCAGTGCTATCGTGAAACCGAAGGCGCTTCCGTTCAGTTGGTTATCTACGGAAAAAAAGGACATGCCGAAGTGAATGGGCTGGTGGGACAGACGGACGGTACGGCTATCGTGGTCGAGAAAATGGAAGACCTCGATATGCTTGACTTCGGGAAAGACATCATTTTGTTTTCGCAGACAACCAAGCCGTTAGACGGATTCAGGGAAATGGTGGACGTCATTACCCGGCGCGTTTTGCCCGGCGTGACGTTTCGTTACTACGATACGATATGCCGTCAGGTTGCCAATAGGTTGCCCGGTATCCGGGCGTTTGCGGCAAGGCACGACAGGATATATTTTGTTGCAGGAAAGCAAAGTTCGAACGGCAGGATACTGTTCGAGGAATGTCGCCGCGCCAATCCGGACGTGATTTTCATCACCGAAGCCGCCGAAATCACCGAGCCGCTACCGCCGGGCATCCGCAGCGTGGGCATCTGCGGCGCCACCTCGACACCCAAATGGCTGATGGAGGAGGTGGAGAAGCGGATACGGGAGATTATACTGTGTATGAAATGATTTGTTTTCTTTTACATTGGTATGTCAACAGAACATATTTCGGAAAGTTTTTCTCTTGTCAAATTGACCTCTGTTGACAAGCGATTTGCCTGCCTTTCAATAGTTTTCTCAAATAGATTCCTGACAAAACGCGCATTGCCGAAATGCTTGTCTTTATTGGCGGCTGTTTTCTCCAGATATTCCTTCAGCGGCGCTATTGCATCTTTGGCAATAGTGTAATCGAATTGCCTTAGAATCAATTCAAAGATTTGATACAATTCTTCGGCGGAATAATCGGGAAATTCAATATAGCGATTAAAGCGCGATTGCAGTCCGGGATTCGAATCAATAAAATTCTGCATCTCTCTCGAATATCCGGCAAGAATTACAACCAGTCTGTTACGGTTGTCTTCCATGCGTTTAAGCAGGGTTGCGACGGCTTCTTTTCCATAGTCATTTTCACTGTTGGAAATCAGCGAATATGCCTCATCAATAAACAAAATGCCATCCAGGGCGGTATCTATTATTCTGTTCGTTTTTATTGCCGTTTGCCCAACATATTCGGCAACCAAACCGGAACGGTCTGTTTCAACCAAATGACCTTTGGCAAGTATGCCAAAACTTTTGTAAATATTAGCTACGATACGCGCAACCGTTGTTTTACCCGTTCCCGGATTACCTGTGAAAACGCAATGATATGATACGGAAGATGTCTTTAATCCTTTTGCTTCTCTTGCCTGCTGAATCTTGATGAAATTAGCTAATGTTTCAATTTCTTCTTTTACGGATTTCAATCCGATTAGAGAATTGAGTGTTACCGTTTTTGGTGTTTCCTGCATACTGTATTGCTTGCTCTGCGTTGAAAGATTTGCAGATTGTTGTTCTTCTTCGTTTGAGATTACAACATTACCTTCAACTGAAGGCTTTTGCGATAAATGTAATATTTTGCTCAACCATTCTGCCTCCCTTTCATGCACCATGCCATCCGCTTTGGCGGTTAAAGAGGCATAACGATACAGCATCACAAGATATTTTTGCCTTTGGTCAGCGTCATAATCTGCTAATATTTTGGGAAGTAAAAAAACACCCTCTACTGTTGGATTTTCTTTAATGGCGGTTTCAATTTGCTTTCCAAAATCGGTTATTGATTGATATATATCGTCGGTCAATGTGGACAAATGGGCGTATTCAAACTTGCTCCGTAGCCCCAAAGTACGGGCATAGAAATAGAATAGTCCGAAGCCTTCCCTGCTTTTCAAATCCAGTTCATGCCCCAAATCAATGAAGCACCTTGTCATATCAATCCAAAACAGCGCTTTTATTTGATCTTTTATTCCTTTTTTTTCGCCATCAAGAATAAATCCTATATTCGTCCCTTCTTCAAATATTTTAAGAAATACAGGATTGCTTGACAAATCCTCATATAACGAAATTATTTTTTCAACTTCCTGAGTAACACTTGTAAAATAAGTCCTGGATATTTCACGGCCTGTAACATTCGCTACTCCGCTCACCCGATTATTGCGCGTTGGTTCTTTCTTTTGTCGTGCGGCAATAGATATTGTAATGATAAAAACAAAAAAGCCTATCCCCCAGGCTGTATCATAAATAAATATAATCACGCCTATAAAAATCACTACTATCCAGAGGACAATCAATCCCAAGCAACTGTCGTCACTGTTAGACATACCGTTATTACTGTTTTTTTACTGTCGTCATTACTTATTTCCAAGGCATATCCCAAGTCGTATTTTTTCAGCAAATACTCGTAAAACGGGTGGTCTATCGCATCCATACAAGGCAGAAATTCTTAAGAATAAATCCATTAAACTGCCGAATCCGATTCTCCCATAGGCGGAATGGATGGTTCTTCGTCCGTTTTTTTGCCGTTTTTGCGACGGGTGGCGCGGGCTTTGAGGTTGCGGTTGTAGTACCGGTTCAACTGTTCCAGTTCATTTATCAGCGGGGCATAATCCAGTTCTTCATATAGATACGCGCTGTATTGCAGTGCGTCGAAGAACTGCGACAGCGCCTTCGAACAGTCTTTGCGCAGAGCGGTGATGTCGATACGTTGCGCTTCGCTTAACCCGGCGATGTATTCGCGGAAAAGCGTTTCATATTCATGATTGGCGGCAAACAGGCGCGAGACGACCGGCGTCAATCCGAAGGCGGCGAAAGCGACCTGCACGGCCTGGTTTCCATTCACTTCGGTTTCGAGCATTTGCAGTCGTTCCGTTTCCGCCGCGCGCGAGACCGAGGCTATTGTCCGGCTCTGATACTTGGACAGCAATGCGTCAAGCACTTCATAATGCGGATGTGTTTCCGGTAAATCTGCTGTCTCAAATCCCTTTACGACTTTGTTCAGGACACTGATTAGCCGGTCGCGTTCATATTCCACCTTGCCGGCAGCTGCCAGTTTACTGTTTTTACGCAGATAAACCGTCATCTGTTCTATCGACGGGCGAAACGTGAGCAGTTCGCCGTAGCTTTTATCCAGATGGAGTTGTTTCATGTCATGTTTTTCGCAGATGTTGAGCGTTTGCTCGTAGATTACGGGAAATTCGTCGTTTCTCAATGCGGTGTAGCGTACACGTTCAATTTTAATTTTCATACCGATTTGTTTTTAGAGTTAATAGCTTGCTTTATTTTATTTGGATTGTCTGTTTCGGTTTAGCGGACAGCCGGTTTCGGAATCGCAGGTTGTTTTCTGCAATGCAGAAACGGTGCAAAAGTAAAAAACATGTTTTCTGCAATACAGAAACGGGCAAAAAAGAAAAAAGCACGTTTTCTGCAATGCAGAAATGAGCAAAAGAGAAAAAGGCGCGTTTTCTGCAATGCAGAAACGGCCAAAAGGAAAAAAGGCGCGTTTTCTGCAACACAGAAACAGCTGTAAAGGGAAAAACGTGTTTTCTGCATTGCGGAAACCAGGTGTTTTTGCGCCTTCCGTCATTAAGTTATGCATTATTTGCATCGTCATCTCTTTTTTTGTTTATTATTAAATCAAACGATGTAAAGGTACGTATATTTTTTAGTTTTCACCAAACGGAAAGCAAAAAAACACGTATTGCAAACAAAGTTTAACGTTTCGAATATTTTTCAGTAAGGCACGGGCGACGGGTCGGCCTGTCCTCTGATGCGCGACGAAAATTCGCGGACGGGCTGGTCGTCGTCGAGATTCATAAATTTGGCATATTCGCTTCTGAAACGCAGGGTTACCTCTCCCGTAGCGCCGTTACGATGCTTCGCCACAATTATTTCCGCCATTCCGATCAGCGAATTGCCTTTTTCGTCTTCGAAGATTTTGTAATACTCCGGACGATGGATAAAGCAGACCATATCCGCATCCTGTTCGATGGCGCCCGATTCGCGCAAGTCGGCCAGTTGCGGACGTTTGCCTTCGCTCTTCTGGCCGGCCTGATTTACGCGGCTTTCGATGTTGCGGTTCAACTGCGAGAGGGCGATAATCGGGATATTCAACTCTTTAGCCAGCGATTTGAGCGATCGCGAAATGATGCTGACTTCCTGTTCGCGGCTGCCGAAATACATGCCGCTGGCGTTCATCAGTTGCAGATAGTCGATGAAGATACTCTTCACGCCATGTTCGCGCACCAGTCTGCGCGCCTTCGTACGCAGTTCGAATATCGAGAGGCTGGGCGTATCGTCCACATAGATCCGGGCGTCGTACAGGTCTTTGAGTTTAAAATCCAGCTGTTCCCATTCATACTGGTCGAGCTGACCGTTCTTGATTTTCGTGGCGGATATTTCGGTTACGTTCACAATCAGACGGTTTACCAGTTGCACATTGCTCATTTCAAGTGAAAACATGGCTACGGGTGTCCCATGTCCCACCGCCATGTTTTTGGCCATGGACAGTACGAAAGCCGTTTTTCCCATAGCCGGTCGGGCGGCGATAATGATAAGGTCGGAGTTCTGCCATCCCGACGTGATTTTATCCAGATCCGTAAATCCGCTGCTCAGGCCGCTCAGGCCTTCCTTCCGCGCGGCGGCTTTCTGTATCAGGTTGAGGGATTGCTTGATGATCGGATTGATCTGAATGGCTTCATTTTTGATGTTTCGCTGCGAGATTTTGAAGAGTTCTCCTTCCGCTTCCTGCATCAGCTCTTCGACGTCGATGGTTTCGTCGAACGCCTTGCCCTGTATCACACCCGTATAGCGTATCAGTTCGCGAGCGAGGAATTTTTGGGCGATGATGTTTGCATGATATTCCAGATGCGCCGTACTTGCCACTTTCCCTGTCAGTTGCGAGATATAGAACGGTCCGCCGACCGTTTCCAGCTGGCCGTTTTTACGCAGTTGTTCTACGACGGTGAGCATATCTATCGGCATCTGGCCGACAGCGAGGTCGACAATCGCCTGATATATCAGCTCGTGTATTTTCTCGTAAAACGATTCGGGCTTGAGTATTTCGCTGACGACGAAATAGGCGTCTTTTTCGAGCATGATGGCGCCCAGCACCGCTTCCTCAAGTTCTCTGGCTTGAGGTTGCAGTCTGCCGATATCCGATACTTGTACGACGACGGGCGCTTTCCTGCCGGCCGTCCCTCTCATTTGTTTTTCTGCCATAATTTCTTTGTTGGGGATGCAAAAGTAATGGTTTCCCGAGAGCCTTCCATCATCGGAAAAGGAAAACTTATCAACGATGTATCAACCTGCATCAGTTGAAAAACTCGTCTAAACCTGAAGGCCTGATATTTTCCGGCATTTCTTCGTCCGGCGAGTCGCAGATACGGATAAAGTTTTCGGGCACATCAAATGTTTCCGTTTCCAGATAGCCCAAAGTCTTGTCAGCAAATACTTTCTGCATGAACATGGCAAAAATGGGCAAGGCCATGCTTGCACCCTGTCCTTCGGACATCCGGTCGAAGCGTATGGACGGGTCTTCGCCGCCCACCCAGCAGCCTGCAACCAGATTGGGAGTGAATCCCATGAACCATCCGTCGGCATGATCCTGCGTCGTACCGGTCTTGCCTCCCATCGGGGCTTTGATGCCGTAGCGGAAACGTACGCGGTTGCCCGTTCCACCGTCGATGACGCTGCGCAGCATGTAGAGCATCTTGTATGCCGCTTCTTCCGTCAGGACTTCGTTCATTGCGGGGGCAAACGAGGCGATCGTATTGCCGTACGGACCTTCGATGCGCGTGACGTACAGCGGTTCAATGCGAATACCCTTATTGGGGAAGGCGGTATATGCACTCACCATTTCGCTCACGGAAATGTCCGGCGTCCCGAGACACATCGCCACGACCGGGTCGACCGGGCCTTTCACTCCGTAAGAACGCAACATGCGTGTCAGCGTGTAGGGCGAAAGGTGCTTCATCAGATAGGCTGTCACCCAGTTTGACGACTGCTGCAGTCCCCACTGGATAGTGACCTCTTCGCCGACTCTTTTTGGGTTTGAATTGTTTGGCGACCAGATGATGCCGTTTTCGTCGACTAATTCCTGCGGAACGTGCAGCATTTTGTCGCAGGGGCTGAATCCTTCGATCATGGCCAGCGAATAGAGGAACGGTTTCATGGTCGAACCAATCTGTCGGCGGCCTGTCGTCACCATGTCGTATTTGAAATAGTTGTAGTCGATTCCTCCGACGTATGCCTTGACATGCCCCGTGCGCGGATCCATCGCCATAAAACCCGTCCGCAGAAAACTTTTGCAGTAGCGGATGGAGTCTATCGGCGTCATAACCGTATCTATCAGTCCCTTCCAGCTGAAGAGTTGCATTTCGACAGGGATATTGAATATCCTGTTGATTTCGGCCTCGCTCTGGCCTGCATTTTTCAGCGCACGGTAACGGTCGCTCTGGCGGATTGCACGCGCCATGATTCCTTCGATGTTTTCGTTGGATTCCGTGCCGGCAAACGGCGCCTTTGTGCGTCCCTGTTTTTCTTTGAAGAACGAGGGTTGCAGCGTCTCCTTCATGTGTGCCGTTACGGCGTCTTCGGCATATTGCTGCATGTGAGAATCGACGGTCGTGTATATTTTCAGGCCGTCGGTATATATATTGTACGTAGCGCCATTCGATTTTCTGTTCTTGTTACACCAGCCATACAGGGGATTTGTTTCCCATGCCAGCGAATCGTCGGAGAACTTTTGCGCCTGCCATGCGGCATAATCGCTTCTGACGGGTTTTTTTGCTGTCAGCGTCAGGCGAAGATATTCGCGAAAGTAGGGAGCCAGGCCATCCTTATGGTCTATTCGCGTGAAATTGAGGTTTAAGGGAATGTTCTTAAGAGAATCGCATGTGGCGCCGGAGAGGTATCCGGCCTCTTTCATCTGCTGCAATACCATGTTGCGGCGTTCGAGGGAGCGTTTGCCGTAACGGACGGGATTGTAGTAAGAAGGATTCTTGCACATGCCGACCAGCATGGCTGCTTCTTCGATTTTCAGGTCGGCGGGTGTTGTCCCGAAATATACGCGCGCAGCCGACTGAATGCCGACGGCATTGTAAAGGAAATCGAACTTGTTAAGGTACAGGTTGATGATTTCCTCTTTCGTGTAGTAGCGTTCCAGACGTACCGCAATGACCCATTCGATGGGCTTTTGCAGCAGGCGTTCCACCAGCGTTTCTACGTGTGGCGAATACAGTTGTTTGGCCAACTGCTGCGTAATGGTACTTCCTCCGCCGCCGCTTCGCTGCAACAGGATGCCGCGCTTTACGATCGCCCTGAACAGTCCTTTGGCGTCTATCCCGCTGTGTTTCGTGAAACGCTTGTCTTCGACGGCGATCAGGGCTTTCACCAGGTTGGGAGACAGGTCGTGATAACTCACGTAGAGACGATTGTCCCTGATGAACGAGAACATCCCAAGCATCTTGCCGTCTGACGAGATGATTTGCGAAGCGTACTTGTCAATCGGGTTTTCGAGTTGTTCGATGGGCGGGACATAGCCTATCGCCCCCGTGGATATGGCCGTAAAGACGCCAACAATGGTTGTCAGGCAGAGCAAAAAAACACTCCAAATGGTGAAGATGATGTATTTACGCCATTTGACAGGGAAGCGATAATGCATCCGCGTCTCAAGGGATTTTAAGTATTTTGCCTTATCCATAAAGAATGTTGTATTTACGCTGTTCGGTAAGCTTCGTCATCATCTGTTTCGCGCGGCGCTTCCTTGACGAAAAACGCGCTCATTTCGTACAGTCCGTATAAAGGCAGGAATACGACAGACAATGTAAACGGGTCGCCGCTGGGCGTAATGAATGCCGCTGCAACCAGCAATCCCACAATTGCATATCGCCTGTATTTGCGGAAAAACGAACGGTTAATCATCCCCACTTGCGACAGCAGCCACGAGAGCAGAGGCATCTCGAACACAACTCCCATGATGAATATCATCATCAGGAAACTGTCCATATACGATTCTAATGAAACCTGCGGCGTGATGGCCTCGCTCAAGTTGTATGTAGCCAAAAAGCGCAACGTCATCGGATACACGACGAAATAACCTACGAGACATCCCGCGAAAAACATGATGGTGCCGAAGAAAAAGACCCAGCGCACGCTTTTTTGCTCATGGTCGTACAGAGCGGGGCGAACGAATTTCCATATCTCATACATCAAATAAGGAAACGTAAGCACTACCGCCAACCAGAACGACGACGACATGTGTGTGAAAAACTGCGTCGCCAGTTTGATTTGCACAATTGTAATTCGGAACGTATCGTCGCAGAAATCCGGAAAAAACGGCAAATTAATAGCCATCCTGCACATCCACTGATATGTGACGAAATCGGACGAACACGGTGCCATTACTACATGGTCAAACAGATAACGCATGGAAAAGAATCCGCCGATAGTAAAAAGAAGAAGTGCAAGAATACAGCGAAACAATGTCCAGCGCAGATCTTCCAGGTGATCCCAGAAGGACATTTCATCTTGTGACTGCGACATCTCGGTTACGGCTTACTGCTTGTCGGAATCGCCTAACTTAATATCGTCTTCGATGCCTTTTACCCCTTCCTTGAAATTCTTAACTCCTTTGCCGAGACCTTTCATCAACTCGGGAATTTTCTTTCCGCCGAAAAGTAACAGGATGATAATCGCAATGATAATAATTTCGCTCGTCCCAAGAGGTCCCAGCAGTCCAAGATGGACAATTCCGTTTAAACTCATTAACAGGTTCATATTTTTCAGATTAAAATAAACTTAATATTTGCGTGCAAAGATACGATTTAAAATGACACGGTCATGTTTTTTCTGCAAAATTATTACTTTTGCACCGAGATAAAATAAATTGAAGATTGAATGAAAGCGTATGTATTCCCCGGACAAGGGGCACAATTTGCAGGAATGGGTAAGGCGTTGTACGAGCAAAACCCTTTAGCCAGAGAGTTTTTTGAGAAGGCGAACGATATTTTGAAGTTTCGTATCACGGATGTAATGTTTGCCGGAAGCGACGAGGATCTGAAACGGACGAAGGTCACGCAGCCCGCCGTATTCCTGCATTCGGTCATTCTGGCCAACACACAGGGCGACGATTTCGCGCCCGACATGGTCGCCGGCCATTCGCTGGGCGAATTTTCGGCACTGGTTGCGGCGAAGGCTCTATCATTTGAAGAGGGACTGATTCTGGTCGCCAAACGCGCCAACGCCATGCAAAAGGCATGTGAAATAACGCCGTCGACGATGGCGGCCGTGCTGTCGCTGCCCGACGAAACGGTAGAACGGATCTGTTCGGAAATAACGGACGAAATCGTGGTCTGCGCCAACTACAACTGCCCGGGGCAGGTAGTGATTTCGGGCACGGAGGCAGGCGTCGGCAAGGCTTGCGAACAGTTGCTTGCGGCAGGCGCCAAACGCGCAATGAGGCTGAACGTCGGCGGAGCCTTCCATTCGCCGCTCATGGAACCGGCGCGCGTCGAACTGGAAGAGGCCATCCGGTCGGCAATTTTCGACGAACCGGTCTGTCCCATATATCAGAACGTCAATGCCAGAGCGGAAACGAAACCCGAAGCCATCCGCAGCAACCTGATTGCGCAACTCACGTCGCCCGTGCGCTGGACACAAAGCGTGCGGAACATGATTGACGACGGCGCTACGCACTTTGTCGAATCAGGCCCCGGCAACGTGCTGCAGGGACTGATAAAAAAGATAGACCCGAATGTTTCGGCAGAAAGTTTTCAGTAAGTCATGAGTCTGATATACGACAACAATACGCTGGAATTTGTCAAGGTAGCGCTGGAATTCTGCACCTCGATGGAAAGGATTCACGAACACGACATGTTTTCGTTTGTCAACAATACGACGAAAATACTGCCTCTGCTGTACGTGAAAGCGACGCTGCTTCCCGAAGTTGACGCGCCGGATGACGCCGAAACGAGGCATTTCATCACGGAAGATACCTACGAAGCGCTGCGCAGCCGCATCGCCGGTCTGCTGGGTGAACACGACAGCTATCTTGAAACGTTCGCGCCCGACATGCAGTACAGCGACACGCCGGTTGCCGCATTCGTTTCGGAAAATATTGCCGACATTTATCAGGATCTCGGAGACTTTATCGCCCTGTTCCGGCAGGGCTACGAGGAAACGATGCTGATAGCCCTGTCGCAGTGTGTTGAGAGTTTCCGTCTCTACTGGGGGCAGTCGCTGCTCAATGCACTGAAAGCGCTCCATTCCATTCGTTATAACGAAGATATATGTCCGGGGAAAGAGAAATGAATTTTCAGCCGTCCATCACAAAGGAAGAAGTCGCCCGCCTGCCGGTAGAAATGTACCGGGGGCAAATCGTTGTTGTCGACAACCGGAGGATGATTGATGGAGCGATGGCGCGCCTGTCGTCGAGCGACATCGTGGGATTTGATACCGAGACGCGGCCGAACTTTACGAAAAACCAGCATCATAAAATCGCGCTGGTACAGCTTGCACTGAACGATGTGTGCTATCTGTTCCGCATCAACCGTCTGGAGGGTTTTCCTCCGCAACTGATCGATTTTATCAGTGACGGGAAGGTGATAAAGGTGGGTCTTTCGCTTCAGGACGATTTTCATTCCATACGCAGACGCACAGCCATCGAGCCGGCCAGTTTCGTCGACCTGCAAAAGATGGTGCCTGCGTTTGGAATTTCGGACATCAGTCTGCAGAAGATTTATGCCATCCTGTTCGGAAAGAAAATATCGAAAAAGTCGCGCCTGAGCAACTGGGATGCCGACACGCTGACCGAAGCACAGATGCAGTATGCGGCGCTGGATGCATGGACATGTCTGCAGATTTATCAATTCCTGAATCTGCAGAAATGAACGTCGGCAGGATATTTCTCAAACCTCGAAAGGAGGAGTCTCTGCTGCGGTTTCATCCGTGGGTTTTTTCCGGCGCGATCGCGTCCGTGAGCGGACAGGTGGAGGACGGCGATGTGGTGGAGGTTCATGATTCCGCCGGCCGTTTCCTTGGCGTCGGGCATTACCAGGTGGGGAGCATCGCGGTGCGGATACTCTCGTTCCGTCCCGAGACGGTCGACCATGGTTTCTGGACGCGCCGTCTGCGCTCTGCATACGATGTGCGGCGCACGCTCGGACTGTGCACGGCCGGCAATGATACCTTCCGGCTCGTATACGGCGAAGGCGATATGCTGGCGGGTCTGGTTGTCGACATGTATGGACAGACGGCGGTCATGCAGGCACATTCCGTCGGGATGCATCGCGCGCGGACGGCCGTGGTGGCGGCGCTGAAAGAAGTGCTGGGCGATGCGCTGCAGCACGTCTATTACAAGTCGGAGGGCACTTTGCCGTTCAAGGCTGCGCTCGGACAGGAAAACGAATATCTGCTGGGCGGGGAAGAGAACGATGCGGTGGCGACCGAAAACGGTCTGCGGTTCCACATCGACTGGCTGAAGGGGCAGAAGACGGGATTCTTCGTCGACCAGCGCGAAAACCGTGCGCTGGTGGAACGGTACGCTCACGGCCGTTCCGTGCTGAACATGTTTTGCTACACGGGCGGCTTCTCCGTATATGCCATGCGCGGGAATGCCGTCGCCGTACATTCGGTAGACAGTTCGGCCAAAGCCGTTGCCATGACGGAAAAGAATGTCGAACTGAATTTCCCCGACGATGCACGCCACAGCGCGTTTGCTGCGGATGCGTTCGACTTTCTCGAAGCGACGGGCGACTGCTACGATCTGATCGTGCTCGACCCGCCGGCCTTTGCCAAACACAGGAACGTCCTGCGAAACGCCCTGCAGGGTTACCGCAAGTTGAATGCCGTCGCCATCGGGAAAATCAGACCGGGCGGCATCCTCTTCACGTTTTCATGCTCGCAGGTCGTATCGAAAAACGATTTCCGCCTGGCCGTCTTCAGCGCCGCCGCCCGGACAGGACGCCATGTACGCATACTCCACCAGCTGACGCAGCCCGCCGACCATCCCGTCAGCATCTGCCATCCCGAAGGCGAATACCTCAAGGGGCTGGCGCTGCTTGTGGAATGACAGGGTCGAGCTAAAAAAAAATTTGTTTTCAGTATTATGTTTGTTTATGATTAATTGGAAACACATCACGCGGTTTCATATAATAACGGCACCGGTAACAGCGTTTGAAAATAAAGACATAATCAGTCCGGAAATAAATGATTATTTTTGCGCGGAGAAAAACTGAAGTATTATCATTTTCCGACATATTAAAGTAAAGCATGAAACTATCTTTTCTGAGTTTGGCAAGCGGAAGCAGCGGAAACTGCTATTATCTGGGCACATCCGAATACGGCATCCTGATCGATGCGGGCATCGGCATACGGCAGATAAAAAAGGCGCTGAAGGATAAAGGCATCGATTTCGAGCGAATCGTGGCCGTGCTGGTGACGCACGACCATGCCGACCATATCAAGACGGTGGGCTGTCTGGGCGAAAAATACAATATTCCGATTTATGCTACCGAACGTGTACACGACGGCATCGACCGGAGCCGCTACGTGGAAGAGACGCTCTATCAGTCGCGCAGGATCATCGAAAAGGAAAAACCCTTCGCGATTCGCGACCTGCGTATCGAAGCCTTCGAGGTGCCGCACGACAGTTGCGACAATGTGGGTTATATGATTGAATGTGACAGTCTCCGGTTTACGATTGCTACGGATGCGGGCTTCGTTTCCGATACCGTCGTCCGGTATCTCTGCTGTTCCAATTATCTCGTACTCGAAGCCAACTATGATGAAGAGATGCTGCAGCAAGGGAACTATCCCGAATTTCTGAAGGAGCGCGTTTCGGGCAGGTACGGCCACCTGAGCAACCGCGAGGCTGCCGAATTTCTTGCAACCTTCTATACGCGGGAATGGAAAGCCGTATGGCTGTGTCACCTGAGCCGGGAAAACAACCATCCCGAACTGGCCTACAAAACGGTAGACCTGCGTCTGTTGCAGGAAGGCATTCGCGTCGGAAAAGATTTGCTGCTGAACGTGCTGAAGCGGATGACGCCGTCGGACGTGTTTGAGTTGGAGTAGCGCCCGTTCCTGCATCTCTTTTCCGGAAAGCAAAAGCAGTCTGCGTGCGAACGGTCTACAGCATTTTCAGGATTTCGTCAATATCCATGCCCGTGATTCCAGATATTTGTTCTGCCGGGAATTTTTCTTTCGACAATCTTTTCACTATCTCCCGAAGCACCGCCTCTTTCTCCTGAATGGCGGCATCTTTTTCCTGAATGGCCGCGTCTTTCTCCTGAATGGCGGCTTCCTTTTCCCGAAGCGCCGCTTCCTGCTCCCGGATGACGGCATCTTTCTGTTCGGCTATCTTTTTTTCGGCCGACCGGACAGTATTCAGGTAGTCCCAGTAGTGTTTTTGCGATTCACGGTAGGCATACCGTTCCGCTTCGTCCAGCTGCTCTATCTCCGCAATGCGGAATAGACGCCTGAATACCCGCTCGCGGAGGGCTTTCGGACGGTCGTCCAGCAGAGCGAGATTCTTGAACACGTACATCCACTTGTCCAGCAGTGTCTCCAGTTCCGCCTCGCTCTTCGTGAACTTCGGCAGTTCCAGATAAATGTATGTCAGCTTGTCGTAAAAGACCTTCCCCGTTTCGGTATCCGACAGCTGTACATGATGGAGCCAAGGATACGGCCTGAGGCCTCCCCCGTCGTCCCTGAACTCGAAATTCAGTATCCCGATCATGTATACTCCATTCAGTTCGAAGTTCCATTCCTGGCCTTTTTTCGCCTGCTCCTGTATCGGGAAGGTGGAATAGTAGACGCTTCTGTCCTTGAAAAACTCCTGGTAAGAGCGCTGCATCTCCACGATAAACTTCTCGCCCCCGTCCGTTTCGCAGTATATGTCGTACACTGCGCTGCGGTCTGCTTCGCTTCGTCCCAGCTGTGCGGGATTCATGTAGCGCAGCGTCCGTATGCTGTCGTCTTTCCGGAGCAGCACAGGGAGCAGTTCCTGAAGGACGTCCTTGTTGGCTTCGGTGCCGAACAGTTTCTTGAAGCCGAAATCGGTATGCAGGTCAATGTACCGTGCACGTCCTTCCGGCAGTACCGGCGCGGCGGGCTGGCTTGCCGGTTTTGTCCGTGAGTTCCGTCTGGTGGTCATATCTTCTGTTTTGTTTGTTCTTTGAACTGCAAATATAACATGTTTGCTGCAAACTTCGTTCAAAAAGAATACGGAATCTTGAATCTTCACAGCAGCAGCGAACAGTCGCCATAACTCAGGAAGCGGAAATCGTGGCTGAGGGCATAATCGTAAATGCGTCGCCAGTCGTTGCGGACGAACGCGGAAACGAGCAGAAGCAGGGTGCTTTGCGGCTGGTGGAAGTTGGTGATGATGCCCCGTACGATTTTGAAAGTGTATCCGGGAGCAATCAGCAGCCGTGTTTGCGCGACGAGGCGGTCGGTTTGCCGTCTGTCCAGATAATCGAGGATGTGTTGCAGCGCTTCGCGCGTGGAAAGACTGCGGGTGCAGTTTTCGTATGGCATCCACTGTCCGACCTGCAGGTCGCTCTCCGTCGCTTCCGGGTTTCCGGAGAGGATTGCGCCGATGCAGTAGAGGCTTTCCAGCGTGCGCACGGAAGTCGTTCCAACGGCAATGACAGGCGCTTCGTGACGCAGCAGCCGGGCGATCGTATGGCGCTGTACGGAGAAATGCTCGGCATGCATGTCGTGTCCTCCGACCATTTCGCTCCGCACGGGTTTGAACGTTCCCGCGCCCACATGCAGCGTCACTTCTTCGCGGGTGAAGCCTTTTTTCTCCATGGCCACGAGCGTGTCGGACGTGAAATGCAGGCCTGCCGTCGGCGCGGCTACCGAACCTTTTATTTTGGCGTAGACGGTCTGGTATGTCTGCATGTCGGCCTGTTCCGTTTCGCGGTGCAGGTAGTGCGGGATGGGCAACACACCTGCGGCATCCAGCAGGTCGGCAAACGTGCATGACGGATGTTCCCACGAGAACGTAATCAGATGGCCGTCACCGCGGGTTTCTTTCCGTTCGGCAGTCAGCCGTACGGTTTCGCCCTTCAGTTGCACGGTTTGTTGAAGCAGTCCGCCTTTCCACTTTCTCAGATTCCCGACCAGACACAGCCAGGTGCACTGCCGCGTCTGCCGGAAAGCGAGCGCATAGTCGTGCGGCTCGGCCGGTTCGAGGCAGAAAATCTCGATATGTGCGCCCGTTTCTTTCCTGAACGGCAGCCGCGCCTGAATGACGCGCGTATTATTGAAAACGAGCAGCGCACCGGCGGGCAAGTATTCCGTCAACTGTCCGAAATGAGCTTCGCCGATTTCGCCGTTTCTGTATACCAGCAGCTTCGACATGTCGCGCTGCGGAAGCGGATATTTTGCAATCCGTTCGTCCGGCAGGTCGTAATCGTAGCCGGAGATTTGAATATTCTTTGGATTCGTCATTTCTGAAAATACTGTCTTCTTGAATCTGTCACCCGATACAGGAGTTTTCCCCGGTCATTCGGCGATGAAATCCGGGGATGTCGATTTATAGCCGGTCCTGTTCTTTTCTTGTTATCAGAAAAAAAACGATGACCCCCATCCCGACACCCCAGACATACGGATTGCCGAGCGGAGAAGCCGTCTTGTGCATGATATGCGAATGTTCGGACTGTTCGGTCTGCACTGCGGTTACAGGCGTATCTTCAAACGAAAATTCGCCAATCAGAACGCCTTTGCCTCCCCTGCCTACTGCGCTGCTGTCCTGAAAGGTGATCAGCCGGCGTTCTTCGCGTCCGCTGCTGTAGTACAGGAATATTTCGGCCATGATAGTGGTCGGGCCGGAGAGCGTCAACTGGGTTTCGCCGAAAAAGTTCGTCATAATCGTATACTTTCCGTCGATGGCCTTTTTCAGCAGGAACTGTTCCGGGCCGTAGCCTCGCGTGAAGTCGCGACTCAGGCGGCCTCCCGTTTCGGTACGGTTGTGGTTGTAGTCACACTTTTCGCCGTCCGGGTCTGTTACCCACAGGTCGATGTCGGTATTGTCTTTGTTCCAGTTGATGACGACGCGGATGTCTACCGGCAGTCCGGCCAGGATTTTCGGATTGATTTCGTCGAGATTCAGCCTGCTGCCGTGTCGGGAGACCAGGTTGTTGATTTCGCAGACAATGATTTCTTCGATGCCGGCGATGCGTTCTGCGGCTTCGGGCGTGTAAGACTTCGTCAGCACGCCGTACAGGCAGTCGAGCGCTTCCTGCCAGCGCGCGTTGTCCTGCAGGGCGAGCGCATGATCGCGGTGGCTCTGCGCATCCATCGGGCGCCATTCCTTTATCTTTCCGGTGATGAACAGTTCGGCGGCGTATTCGCCTCGTTCCTTTAGCTTGTAGGCCAGCGTGCGAAACAGTTCGGCGTTTTCCGGCGCGAGGTCGGCAAGACAGCTCAGTATCAGCAGGCCTTTGTCGTCCTGTCCTCGCGAGTAGAAGAAGTTCGACGCGTCGAAGAAGAAGGCCGGCGTTTCGGCATACGTCTCGCGCAGGACAAGATATGTGGCATAGGGGTCGGAGGCGGCTTCGAGACGGCGGATATAATCCCGGTCGACTTTGATGTCCGGGATTGTGATTCCCGATTGAGCAGGCTTTCCGTCCGCAGACAGCATCTGATTTTTGTTTCTCCTGTATGCTGTTTCGCGGTACAGGGGCGGAGGAGGAGGCTCTGCCGAGATTTCCACTATCTCCATTTCTTCGACCACTGTCGGGGCGACATAACCCTGTCGGGGGCGGGCGCTACTTACGTCTTCCGACGAGGCCAGTTCGTCGGAAGACGGGACGGCGCGGCGTTCCTTTTCGGGCTGGGGATATTTTTTCTTCCGGGTGAAATCCGTGTTCCACCATGCTTTCAGGTCGTCGGTCATGGCGACGGAGCGTTCGAGCAGGTCGTTGATGCGTTCTTCCTTTTCCAGCCGCCGGGCCTTTGCAAGGCTGTTGTATTCGTCGAGCAGTTCGTCGGGAGGCGTAATTTCGTACCGCACGTAATCGGTCACGTTTTCCAGTACAATCAGGCTTGTATTGCGTGTGACAAGTCCGAACTGCTTGCCCAGACGTTCGATTTCATCCCTGTGACGGTCGTAGTTCACGTCCAGTTCGGCGATTTTCTTTTGCGCCCAGACGCGGTATATATCCACATCGGAGGCTGTGTGTTTCAATTTTGTTTTTTGTTTCACGGTCACGTTCCCGTTGCGGCCGAAGAGCAAGGTCAGTTCTTTCTGTCCTGCGCGGACGATTCCGGCTACCGAAATGTGACCGTTCACCTCCGTGGGAATCGAGGGATAGACTTCCGACACGGCGTTTTTTTCTTCGATGCCCAGGAAATGCAGGTCGTTTTGCGAGAGCTGCCCGAAAGCTTCGTCGACCGATGAGGCGGACAAGTTCACAAACTTTCCGCCCGTGCGGCTGCCGAGGGCTTTCAAGGCGCTGTAGTCGGCTTGCAGCGAAGAGGCGATGCAGTGAACCGGCCGGCGGATGGATACGCTGCCGTCGCCGAACGTGGACATCCCTTCGGTAAAAAACAGGTATTCGCCGGCAGAAAATTCCCTGTCGTCGAGTTTGCTGAAATCCGTGCCGCCGTCGTACACCACATTCAGGAGATACGTTTTCAGCTCGCTCCAGTCGCCGTTTTTGATTATAAAGGTTCGTGCTTTCCGGTACGATATGTTCAGCAGTCCCAGTTCGACTGTCAGGTTCTGTTTGTGGCTGATGATTTTTCCCAGCAAGTCGAGTTCTTTCTCTCTGTCGCGCTGCAGTCCGCTCAGCGAACTGTCCCAGATGACGCCAAGCGTGTTGCTCCACGTTTTCGCTTTTCCCCCGTCCTGCTGCTGACAGGCGTTGATGAGGAAATACGACGAGCCGTCCGTATTTTTCTGCAGGATGACTTCGGGGACGCGCATGTCTTTCGGCAGGTTGACCGTCAGAGCGCTGTTCGGTCGGAAACCGTTTTTGTGCATGGATGCTTCGTAGATGTGTTCGTAGCCGGCGAACGAAAAACTGTGGTCGGGCTGTTCGACAAGCCGTGGTCGCAGGACGGCATTATACACCTTCATCCGCAGGGAAAATGATGCGATGCTTTGCGGATATTTCAGGGGCAGGCGATACTGCATCTCGCGGCTGTTGCGAAACTGGAGCGTTTCTTCATAGCTCACGCGGACGGTACGGATTTTTCCGGCGTTGAGCGGATAGATGCGGGAGCGAAAGTTGTTTCCTCCCACTCGCTCCAGCAATCCGGGGTCGACGTTGCGGCGCTCGATGCTTTCGAACACCTCCGTCGCTCTGTCGGCCGGTACGGGTACGGCATCGCGCAGACGGCCGTCGATGTCGATCGCATACCCGCTTACGGTTACGCCTTCGGGCATCGGAAACGTCAGCTCGCCTTCGAGGATGCGGGTCGTATGATTGCGGAAATCCATCGTCATTGTCGTGACGGCAATGTTACCGAATACTTCCACTTCGATATTCATCCGTTCGAGCGTTATCGACGCGTCGGGGATGTTTTTATCCGATGTTTTCATGACCGGCATCTGTGCCGGCAGTTCCGCCGCCGCCAGCCATCCGGTTATCACCGTATACAGAAAAATGTATCGTCTCATAATGTTGTTGTTTTTTATTGAACAGGTTTCAATTCCGTTGTTATATATACACTGCAAAGATACGACTTGAAAGCAATTTCCATAAGGGTGCATTTCAGATTATCGCTTTTTTTTTTCAGGCACGCGAAATAAACAGCATGTAACGGTTCGATTCCATGTCCCGTAGAGACATAATGCTGGTAGAAAATGCGTGCCCCACACCCCGCTCCCGTCCCGTCAGGGACGAATGTGTTGGGAAATCCACATTTCGACCCGTCAGGGACACGTTTTTTTGCAAAAAACACTATCTTCGCACCATATACATAAAATATATACATATACCTGACGATGAAAAATGAATATAATGTACTGGGACTGATGTCGGGCACATCGCTCGACGGTCTGGATATGGCGCTGTGCCGTTTTGAAAAGCTGCCCGAACGCTGGATGTACGAGGTGATTGCCGCCGAAACGCATCCCTATTCCGGCGAGCTGCAGTCGCGGCTGGCGAAAGCGACGGATATTCCGGCATACGATTTTGTGAAGCTGGACGTCGAGCTGGCCGCGATGATGGCCGCTGCAGTCCGTGCGTTCCTCGCGAAGCAGACGGTCAGACCCGACTTTCTGGCATCGCACGGGCACACGACGTTTCACCAGCCGGCGCTGGGCGTCACTTCGCAAATCGGGAACGGCGCCACGCTGGCGTCGCATACGGGTATTACGACGGTTTGCGATTTCCGTACGCGCGACGTGGCGCTCGGCGGACAGGGCGCACCGCTCGTGCCCATCGGCGACGAACTGCTCTTCGGACACTACGACGCATGTCTGAATCTCGGTGGATTCTCCAATATCTCGTTTCGCCGTGCAGGCCGGAGGGTCGCTTTCGACGTCTCGCCGTGCAACATGGCGCTGAACTTCCTTGCCCGACAGCTGGACATGTCCTTTGACCGTGACGGGGAAACAGCCCGCAGCGGCAGGGTAGACCGCAGGCTTGTGGAGGCACTGAATGCGCTGGATTTCTATCACCGGCGCGGAGCCAAATCGCTGGGAAGGGAATGGTTCGATGCCGTATTCCGTCCCTGTCTGGAAGCGGCGCCTCTGTCCGTTCCCGACAAACTCCGCACGCTGACGGAGCATATTGCCGTACAGATTGCCCGCGCCTCGGACGGGACAGCGGGCGAAACCATGCTTGTGACGGGAGGCGGGGCGCGAAACGTCTTCCTGACAGAACGGCTGCGCGAACTCGGCAGCAGGACGGTCGTCATTCCCGATATGCAGACTGTTGACTTCAAGGAAGCCATCATCTTCGCCTTCCTGGGCGTTCTGCGCATGAGGGGCGAGACAAATTGCCTGCGCGATGTGACCGGCGCAGACGCCGACAGTTGCGCCGGAGCGGTGTATCTGGCCGGATGAACGGGACGGCGGAGAGAATCATTGATTCCGGACGGAATCCGGCCCCAGTTCCGAACAGAATCATTGATTCCGGATGGAATCCGGCCCCCGTTCCGTACCGTTATCTTATCGGTTCGAACCCTTCGCCGTAGACGCCTCGCACGGCGCTTTGCGATATGAAGGCGTTGTGGTCAATGGATTTTATCAGGCGGAAAATGGAGATGCTCTCGCGGCTTTTGGCCAGCAGAACGACGATCTTGACGGGCTCTTTCGTGTATCCGCCCTGCCCGTCCAGGATGGTGCAGCCTCGGCCGAGGTCGCGGATAATGCGTTCGGCGATTTCTTCGTATTTCTGCGTGAAGATGAAGAACTGTACGGACTGCGTGTTTGCGTTCAGCACCTTGTCGAGGATATAGTTGTTGAAAATCATCTCGACGAATCCGAAGACGATTTTGCTGACGTCGTGAAAAAGGAAGTACGATGATCCGATGATGAAGAAGTCGCAGAACAGCAGCGTCCGTCCGATGGAGATGTGGCGGTATTTGTGCACGATGGCGCCGATGATGTCGGTGCCGCCGGTGCTGCCGTTAGACGAAAAGATGATTCCCAGCCCCGTGCCGCAGAGCGCGCCGCCAATCAGGATGGACATGAACGGCTCGCCCTCGATGACGGGACGGCCGCCCAGCAGCCATTCGAAGAACATCAGCGAAAAGGTGAGCGACACGACGCCGAAAATCGTATTGAGCATGAATCTCATGCCCAGCATCCTGTATGCCAGGAAGAGCAGCGCCACGTTTATCACGGCGTACGAGAGCGATACCGGTATCCCGGTCATGAAGAACAGCAGCGAGCAGATACCCGTCACTCCGCCGGGCACTATCTCGTTCGAGAGGATAAAGCCGTTGAACCCGAAGGCGTATATCAGCGTCCCGACGAGGATGAAGATATAGTCGCGGAGGGGATGATAGATTTTGTACAGCGGATTGCTTTTCATAATGGTTCAGAGCACGATGTTGACAACCTTTCCGGGCACGACGATGATTTTTTTCGGCGTTTTGCCGTCCGTCCACCTGGCCGAATTTTCGTGCGCGAGCACGGTCTTTTCGACTTCTCCGCGCGGCATGTCGACAGGCAGTTCGAGGCTGAACCGCGTCTTCCCGTTGAAGGAGACGGCATACGTTGCCGTGTCTTCCTTCAGGTACGCTTCGTTGTATGCGGGAAAGACGGCGTCGCAGACCGTCGTGTCGTGTCCCAGCCTGTGCCATAACTCTTCGGCAACATGCGGTGCGAAAGGCGACAGCACCACGACGAAATCGGACAGCACCGCGCGCCTGTTGCACTTGAGCGCCGTCAGCTCGTTGGCGCATATCATGAAGGCGGCGACCGACGTGTTGAAAGAGAACGATTCGATGTCCTGCCCCACTTTTCGGATCAGCTTGTGGATGGCCTTCAGTTCGCCGGCCGCGGGCGGTTCGTCGGAGACGGTGAAGACATCGCCGCGGAAGAACAGGTTCCAGAACCTGCGCAGGAAGCGCGAGACGCCGTCGATGCCGTTCGTATCCCACGGCTTGGACTGCTCGATGGGGCCGAGAAACATTTCGTACAGTCGCAGGGTGTCGGCGCCGAAACGCTCGATCACGTCGTCGGGATTGACCACGTTGTACATCGACTTCGACATCTTCTCCACCGCCCAGCCGCAGACGTATCGCCCGTCTTCAAGTATAAATTCGGCGTCGGCGTATTCGGGATTCCAGTTCCGGAATGCTTCCAGGTCGAGGATGTCGCCGGAGACGATGTTGACGTCGACGTGAAGGGGCGTCACGTCGTAGCCGTCCTTCAGTCCGAAGGAAACAAACGTGTTCGTATGCTTGATCCGGTAGACGAAATTGCTCCGCCCCTGAATCATTCCCTGGTTGATCAGTTTGCGGAACGGTTCGTCGTCGGCCACGCAGCCGAGATCGTAGAGAAATTTATTCCAGAAGCGGCTGTATATGAGATGTCCGGTAGCATGTTCCGTCCCGCCGACGTAGAGGTCGACGTTTCGCCAGTAAGCATTGCAGGCTTGCGAGAGCAGCCGTTCGCTGTTGTGCGGGTCTTCGTATCGCAGATAGTAGGCCGACGAGCCGGCGAATCCGGGCATCGTGCATAGTTCGAGCGGATAGATTTCGTCGCGTGAAGATATGCGTGCCGTTTCGACGACTTTTCTGTTTTTGGCATCCCATGCCCACACGGCAGCGCGTCCCAGGGGGGGTTCGCCCGTTTCGGTCGGCAGGAACTTGTCTACTTCCGGCAGTTCGACGGGCAGGTCTTCCGTTGCCACGGGGCAGGGCATCCCGTCTTTGTAATAAATCGGGAAAGGCTCGCCCCAGTAGCGCTGGCGGCTGAAAATGGCGTCGCGCAGGCGATAGTTGACCCTGGCCTGTCCCAGCCCGTGCGATGCGATGTATTTTCCGGCTTCGCGGATGGCGTCCTTCACGGTCAGCCCGTTCAGGAAACCGGAGTTGATCATGATGCCTTCCTTTGCGTCGAAGCTTTCAGTCGAGATGTCCGCTCCTTCAATCAGCGGGACGACGGGCAGGTCGAAATGCCGTGCAAAAGCGTAGTCGCGGCTGTCGTGCGCCGGTACGGCCATGATGGCGCCTGTGCCGTAGCCGGCCAGGACGTAGTCCGAAATCCAGACGGGGATGGTTTCGCCGTTCACGGGATTGACGGCGTGCGAGCCGCTGAAGACGCCTGTCACCCGGCGGTCGGCAATCCGTTCGCGCTCGGTGCGTCGTTTGACGGCTTCCAGATAGGCGTTCACTTCGCTTCTCTGTTCGGGCGTGACGACGGCCTCGACGTATTCCGATTCGGGTGCAAGAACCATGAAAGTTACTCCGAAGATGGTGTCGGGGCGGGTGGTGAAGACTTTGATGCACGTCTCTTGTGGGGAGTAGCCGGGGGCGAGGCGAAAAACCATCTCTGCTCCTTCGCTTCGTCCGATCCAGTTGCGCTGTGTTTCTTTCATCGAATCCGTCCAGTCGAGGTTGTCCAGTCCGTCGAGCAGTCGCCGGGCGTAGGCCGAAACGCGCAGGCTCCACTGCCGCATCCTGCGCTGTTCGACCGGATGGCCTCCTCTGACGGAGAAGCCTTCGCTCACCTCGTCGTTGGCCAGTACCGTTCCCAGCGCGGGGCACCAGTTCACCACCGTGTCCGCCAGATATGCAATACGGCAGTTCATCAGCGTCTCCTGCTTTACTCTCTCCGGCATGGCCTTCCATTCTTCGGCGGTGAAATGGAGTTCTTCCGTGCAGGCGACATGCAGGTCGTGCGAGCCTTGCCGTTCAAAAACTTCGACGAGTTCGGCAATCGGACGAGCCTGCTGCGCGTCGAGGCAGTAGTACGATTCGAACATTTGTATGAAAGCCCACTGCGTCCATCTGTAGTAGTCCGGATCGCAGGTGCGGACTTCGCGCCCCCAGTCGAAACTGAAGCCCGTCTTGTCCAGCTGCTCGCGGTAGCGGCGGATATTCTCTTCCGTAGTGATGGCCGGATGCTGTCCGGTCTGGATGGCATACTGCTCGGCCGGCAAGCCGTAGGCGTCGTAACCCATGGGATGCAGGACGTTGAACCCGCGCAGCCGTTTGTAGCGAGAATAGATGTCGGACGCGATATATCCCAGCGGATGACCGACATGCAACCCCGCACCCGACGGATACGGAAACATGTCCAGCACGTAGTATTTCGGTTTGTCCGCTCTTTCCGTCACCGTGTACACACCGTTTTCGCGCCACGCTGTCTGCCATTTTTTTTCGATTTCTCTGAAATTGTATTCCATTATATAATTCTATCTTTTCAATCCTGTAAGTGTTTCAAGAAAACGGCGCAAAATTACATGAAAAACTCGGGTTTTCCAAGCGGGCGATAAAAACGGGTGCATTTCAATGCGACAAATTGAAATGCCTCCGTTTTTTATCGTCGCCTGTTCGGACTTTTTGTCGTACATTTGTCCCCGTGTGCTTGCAAACCACGTTAAAAACAGGAAATGAAAAAAATGAACCCCAAAGAAACATTCACGGCACTGGGCCGTAAGGTTGATTACAAGTCGGACTACGCGCCGGAAACGCTGGAAACGTTTGCCAACAGGCATCCGGAAAACGATTACCGCGTACGCTTCAACTGCCCGGAATTTACAAGCCTGTGTCCGATTACCGGACAGCCCGATTTTGCGACCATCGTGATCGACTATATCCCCGACCTGCGGTTAGTCGAAAGCAAAAGTTTGAAACTGTATCTGTTCAGTTTCCGCAATCACGGCGCATTCCACGAAGATTGCGTCAACCTGATCATGAAAGACCTGATTCGTGTGATGGATCCGAAATATATCGAAGTGACAGGCCTTTTCGTGCCCCGCGGCGGCATCAGCATCCATCCGTACTGCAACTACGGACGCCCCGGGACAGGATACGAAACGCGCGCCGTACAGCGACTGCTCGGTCATCAGACTTAATGTCTTTTTGTCGCATTGCCTGCGCATTTTATTACGGAATTATTACCGCACGGAAAAAATATTGCGCCCCAGGCCTCTTCTCTGGCGGTTTATTTTTATTTTTGCGACGGCAAACAGGATAAATATGGAAAAGCAAATCAGAATAGTTTGGCTATTGTCTCTGGTATCGGCCATTCTGGCGACAGGCGTGCAGGGATACTGGCTGTATAATCAGTATGCCTTTGTAGTTGATTCCTGCGCGCAGGAACTGGCGGAAAAGATTCTGGAAGCGGGCGAAAGGGAATTTGAAATCCGCCGGACAAAGGAGAATGCGGCAACTCAGTACGTCATCCAGCAACATACGATGTATGGTAAAAACGACAGCCTGCAGCCTTTTCGCACGCAGAGGATACTGATTTCGATGAACCGGCACGACACGGTGAAACTGACGCATCTGAAGTTATATTGGGATTCCCGCATTTCCGAAAAGGAACTGCGCGCGGGACTCGACCGCGCCGTCGCAGACCTGGTATGCCCGTTCCGGCAGGAACTGCTGGATTCCCTCCTTGCGACGGAATTGCCCGACCTGCGATACACGGTTTCGCCCTGGCACGAGGACGATTCCGTGCGCTACGTCTCGCACTGGGAACGGAAAGGCCGCCTGCTTCGACCGCAGGTTGAGGTCTGCTACGCCAGCAATCCGCTGGAGAAAAAAGGGATAGTCATACGCGCACTCATTCCGGGTCAACCGGTTTTCCGGCGAATGGCTGTGCAGTGGGCGCTGGCCTGCGGGCTGATTATGCTGCTTGCAGGCTGCTTCGTCTTCCAGATAAAAACCATCCTGAAGCAGAAGAAGACAGGCGAATTGCGCGAGCATTTTGTCAATACGATGATACACGAACTGAAACGTCCGGTGCAGACGCTCAAAACGTTTGTTGCGTTTCTGGGCGACAGGGAGATGCGCAGCGACGAACACGCTACGGAGCAGGTCTCGCAGGATGCCATGTTTGAACTCGACAACTTGTCGGTCTACCTGAACAAACTGAAAGACATGCTTCGCGCCGACAGCGAGGCCACGGCGCTGAACCGCACGCGCTTCGACCTGCCTGCACTGATCGGGAAAATCGTCCGTCTCACCCCCGTGCCGGCCGGAAAAACCGTGCGGTTCTCCACATCCTGCGAGATGGGCGAATCCGCACTTGTCGAGGCCGACCCCGTACATATCGCCAACGTGCTGAACAATCTGGTAGAAAATGCCGTCAAATATTCCGGACAGGAGGTCGACATCGAAATAAAAGCCTCGCGAAAAGGGAAAGGAATAAGCCTGACCGTATCCGACAGCGGCATAGGCATCCCACCGGCCGAACAGGATAAAGTATTCGCCAAATTCTACCGCGGCGCCAATCTGCCCGAAAAGGATATGCCCGGCCTGGGACTGGGACTGAGCTACGTCGCCCTGATAGCCAAAGCCCATCAGGGCGACGTCTCCCTGAACAGCCGGCCGGGAAAAGGAACATCGGTCACTTTATTCATCCCCCAGTGAAACCGGAACTGAAGATACTCTTTGCCGACGACGACCTGAAATATTCTCTGGTACTGAAACGGTTCCTGGAAAAAGAAGGATACGATGTGACCTACACGGGCAACGGCCTGCTGGCGCTGGAACAGTTCAACCGGACAAAGCCCGACCTGGTGCTGCTCGACATCAACATGCCCGGCATGAACGGCTTCGAGGTGGCCGAAAAAATCAGAGAAAAAGACAGACGCACGCTGATATTCTTCCTCACCGACCTCTCGGACAAAAACGCCCGGCTGAAAGGATTCGGTCTGCATGGCAACGACTATCTGGCCAAGCCGTTCTATCCCGAAGAACTGATTGCACGCATCAGAGAGCGTTTCGGCGCGACAGCGGACACGGCCGGAGAAGAAACCTGCACCTTCGGCGAAACGGTATTCAACTACAGCGCCAACGAACTGCGGACGGGCAACAGCAAGACTCTGATCACCTCGCGCCAGGCGGACATACTCCGAATGCTTGCCGCAAACCTCAACGCCGCCGTCAGCCGCGAAGCCATCCTCTCGTCCGTCTGGGGCGACGCGTCCTATGCCAACTCCCTTGCGCTGAACGTCCAGATATCATACCTCCGCAAAGCGCTGAAAAACGACTCCTCCGCAGCCATCGTGTCGCTGTCAAAAAAAGGATACATGCTGAAGACAGACGAGACCTGAGCGTCCGCAGAAAAGAGAAACGGAAAACCGGCAACAAGACAGTTAAAAGATTCAAAGATACAAAGATTCTATTTTTCCCCTTTTATTTTCCACGCAAATTTCATATCTTTGTCGGGAATTTATAACCGTGATACCGATGCTATTCGACAGGCCGGTATCAAATATATTAATGTATTATGAATAGAAAAAGTTTATTGAAGATTGTTTGCGCATGTCTACTCTGCGCAAGTTGCAGTGTGCCGGTGTTTGCACAAACCGCCTTTGCGAAAGGCGATAAGGTGATTAATCTGGGAGTGGGTCTGCCGACCTATCTGGGCGGACGCGGTTACTCCATAAGCATGCCCCTCGTTTCAGGCTCGTTCGAATACGGCATCGTCGACAACTTGATCGACGGAAAAGCATCGATAGGCATTGGCGGCTATCTGGCATACACGGCCAACAAGTATGAATACGGACCCGACTACGGACACAAGTATTCTTACTTTATCATAGGAACACGCGGCGCATTCCACTATTCGCCCATTCCGAAACTGGATACGTATGGCGGCGCCATGTTCGGTTACAACGTAGTCGGCTCGTCTGCCTACGGCGCTCACTCGGACTGGAGCAGCTACAAGGTCAACGGCAGCGAAATAGGCTATTCGATTTTCGTCGGCGCACGCTATTTCTTTGCAGACAACATGGCGGTATTTGGCGAGATGGGCTACGGTATCGCACCTATAGAAGCAGGTATATCGTTCTCGTTCTGAACCGGTTTCAGTCTATATAGACCGGAAGAGACGGATCGCGGCGCAACTTGTCTATCAGCCGGATTTGTTCCGGCACGATGCGGTCCGGCGAAAGAGGAGACAGATTGTCCGGGGCAAAGAACCCTTTGTCGAGGATATCGAATGTTTTCGTAAATTCACCTCCGGTTATTTCGTAAAGTATAAACAGTTTGTAGATGTAAAACGGGCTGGCGGGATGTGGATGGCAGCGTTTGTCCATGACCGCCAGCAACCGTCCGACACCGGGATATTTGTTCTTTTTACATAAATAAACGGAACGAATACGGTGTTATTTCACGATAATAAATTACTTTTGCTGCGGGAAATATTCTTTCCCGTATATGTAAATTTTATTGACTATGAAAAAGATGCGATTTCAGAAAGAATATACTGCACACGGCATGATTTTGCGCATTGAATTTAGAGTTAAAAGATTCAAAAATTCAAAGACGCAGAGGTTTTCAACAGGAGCACTCCGTGTGTTGATGAACAGGTTTATCCCGCGCTCAGTCTGTTTGGCGCGCCTTCGGACGGTGGCAGCCATGTTCTGTCTTTGCGTCGCGCCTGTTTTGGCGCAGACGGATTTCGATACTTATTTCGAAGCGAAAAGCCTGCGTGTCGATTTTGCGCTCAGCGGCAACACATTCACGCAGTCGGCCGCCCTGCAGCAATTGCGTGAAGAACCGGTTTGGGGCGGCCCCGTGAAAAATCTGACCGATACGTTCGGATATGGAGGATATTATATCAGAGCATTTGACGGGGAAACGGGTAATCTGATTTATTCCAGAGGATTTAATACGCTGTTCGAAGAATGGCGTACGACGGATCAGGCGAAGACGGAAACACAGTCGTGGACAAACAGCATATCGGTTCCCTACCCGAAAAAGGCAATTGTGCTGGAGTTGCTGGCGCGCGACCGCGCCTCCAACCTGTTCTCTCCACTGATGCGGTTAGATGTCGATCCGGAAAGCATTTATATCGATCGCAGTCCGCTGAAAGACCTGACCGCGGAAAAGATTCATTACAGAGGCGACCCCGCCGGAAAAGTCGATTTGGTCTTTGTTCCCGAAGGATATACCGCCGCCGAGATGGATAAATTCGGCAAAGACGCCGCCCGCTTCGCCCGGGCACTGTTCGAAACGCCACCTTACGATACCCGACAGGACGACTTCAATATCTGGGCTGTCCGTCTGCCTTCCGAAGAATCGGGTGTCGACATATCGGGCAAAGACATATTCAAAAATACGGCGCTCAATGCCGGTTTTTATACCTTCGGCATCGAACGTTACCTGACAACGGCCGACATGAAATCCATTCGCGATGCAGTATGGAACGTGCCTTGCGACGCCATCTTCGTGCTGGTCAATTCCGAGATTTACGGCGGCGGAGGGATGTACAATTTTTACGCCGTCGGTACGGCCGACAATCCGCGTACGATTCGCGTGTTTGTGCACGAACTGGGACACAGCTTTGCCGGACTGGCAGACGAATATTTTCAGTCGGAAGTGGCATACAACGACTTCTATAACCTTGAACTGGAACCGTGGGAACCGAACATCACTACGCTGGTCGACTTTGCATCCAAATGGCAGGACATGCTCTCGCCGGGCACACCTGTTCCAACGCCGGCAGAAGCTCCCTATATAGACGGAACGGGCGTGTTCGAAGGCGGCGGATATGTGGCGAAAGGCATTTACCGCCCTGTCGACCATTGCACAATGCGCGACATGGCGCCGTTTTGTCCCGTCTGCCGCCGCGCTATTCTGCGGATGATTGACTTCGTAGCCGACAAATAGATTTCAGCCGCTTACATATTTTTGCGGTTTTTTATCTGTTTTTAAACCGTTATATCCGAAGAAAAAAACTACTTTTACCATTAATTTAAAAAGATAATCGCGTTTTGGATTTTCGAAAATCCGGTATGCTGCATGATTGTTTAAATACAATACGCACATATTCAGACAGATTGATATGTATTTATGCACCTTTGAAGCATATATTTTGTTGGCCGGATACGAACAGGAAGAGATGAAAAAGTTGCGGATTTCGGAACGCCCAAAATTTTGCGAGTTGTTGTTTTAAAATATATTATTATGAAAACAAGAGAAAAAGCGAATCTCGCTAAATGTATGACGATGAAAGGCTTCTGTCTGCTGTCTTTTTTCTTTCTGCCGACTGTGGCAGTCTCTCAACTCCCTGAAATTGAAATGACTTTTGTGAAAGGTGGCTCGTTCGTGATGGGTTGCACTCCCGAACAGGGAAGTTATTGCAACAGCGACGAGCAGCCGGTTCATCAGGTGACGGTAAGCGATTTTTACATCGGCAAATACGAAGTCACGCAAGTCGAATGGGAGGCGGTGATGGGCAGAAACCCGTCGTATTTTCGCCCGCTGAATTGGGAAGACATGGAGGCTTATGTAAAGAAAATCAATGAACGCAGCGGCACAAACTACGCGATTCCGACCAGGGTGCAATGGGAAAAAGCGGTTTTGCCGGTAGAATGCGTATCGTGGAACGGAGTGGCAGAGTTTATCCGCCGCCTGAATGAACTGACCGGCAAGGACTACCGCCTGCCTACGGAAGCGGAATGGGAATATGCCGCGCGCGGCGGAGTGGCAAGCCTCGGCTACAAATACAGCGGCAGTAACACCCTGAAAGAAGTCGCCTGGTACGGCTACAATTCCGACGGACAGACACATCCCGTAGGCACAAGACAACCCAACGAACTGGGCATCCACGACATGAATGGAAATGTATGGGAATGGTGCAGCGACTGGTACAACAGATACGCAGACTATCCGCAAACCGACCCGAAAAGCTCCGTATTCGGTTCCAGCCGGGTGTTTCGCGGCGGCAGTTGGAACAGCATCGTGCAACGCATCTCGATTCGCTCATACGCCTCGCCCGACGACTGTCGCAGCAATCTCGGATTTCGCCTTGCATGCAATTCAAAATAATGACGCTATGATAATAACAACATTTAAAAAGTATTTCTTATGAAACGCCTGATTCATGTTTTGGTAATATTCGCCTCAATCGCATACCCGTTTAACGGGCGGGCGCAAACGCCTGATATCAAGATGGTATTTGTGAAAGGCGGAACCTTTGCGATGGGATGTGTTCTCGAGCAGGGTAATGATTGTTCGCCGGACGAAAAGCCTGTGCACCAAGTGACGGTAAGCGATTTTTATATCGGCAAATATGAAATCACACAAGCGGAATGGGACGCCGTGATGAACAGTAATCCGTCGTATTTCACGCTGGCGCCTTCGAACTGGAAAACGATGAAAATATTTATGACCGGCGTCAACAAATTCAACAGGACAAATTATGCTGTCCCGACTGAAACGGAATGGAACAGGGCAAGCGTCATCGACGGGTTGCCCGTAGAACAGGTTAACTTAATTGAAGTGCAGGAATTTATTCGCCGTCTGAATGAGATGACAGGGAAAAGTTACCGTTTGCCTACGGAGGCGGAATGGGAATATGCCGCGCGCGGCAGAGCGGCAGGCAGGAATTATAAATACAGCGGCAGCGACGAAGTGGGTGACGTAGCATGGTATGGTAACAATTCCGGCGGCAAGACACATCTGGTGGGCACGAAAAAACCCAATGAATTAGGCATTTACGACATGAGCGGAAACGTAAGCGAATGGACCGGCGACAAGTATGGCAACTACGGCGGCAGCCCGCAAACCAATCCGAAAGGCGAGACTTCCGGCAACGACATTGTGTTTCGCGGCGGTGGCTGGAATGCCGGTTCTCAACTCGTGCGTGTGACGATTCGCTTTCGCAGACCGTTTTACATCACCGGCGATCCGTTCATCGGCCTCCGCCTTGCCTGCGATCCGGAATAGTCTTGCGGCAGGTCATTCATATTCGGACAGTTCGAGCCACCGGTCGGTTTTCCGTTCGACGGTTTCGATGATTTCGGCAATGCGGGTCGACTGGCGTGTGAGTTCGTCGACGGACAGATTGCCGCTGCTCAAGGCAGTCTCCAGTTGCGTTTTCTCGGCCTCGAGCGCAGCGATTTCCGTTTCGAGCGATTCCAGTTCGCGACGTTCGCGGTACGACAGTTTTTTCTCTTCTTTCCTGTCCGGCCGTACGGGGGGCGTTTCTCTTACCTCCGGTGCGCTTTCCTTCTTCTTTTCGCGGTCTGCATTTTCTTTCCATTCGCGATATTGCGTGTAGTTGCCTGGAAAGTCCTGTATATTTGCCTCTCCGTGAAAAACAAGAATATGATCTACGACTTTGTCCATAAAATACCGGTCGTGCGAGACGACGATCAGGCATCCTTTGAACGACCGGAGATATTCTTCGAGCACGTTGAGCGTAACGATATCGAGGTCGTTCGTCGGCTCGTCGAGTACCAGAAAGTTCGGGCTGCGCATCAGCGTCGTGCAGAGATACAGCCGCCGTTTTTCTCCGCCGCTCAGTTTGTGAATGAAATGATGCTGCCTGTCGGGCGCGAAGAGAAAATGACTCAGAAACTGTGATGCGCTCAGTGTCCTGCCGTTGCCAAGCGTCACATATTCTGCAATATCCTGCACGGCATCAATCACTTTCAGGTTGTCGTCGAACGCCTGCCCGTCCTGACTGTAGTAACCGAAGCGAACGGTTTCGCCGATGTCGAAGCGTCCGCTGTCGGGCGAGATTTCGCCTGTCAGCATCTTGACAAAGGTAGATTTGCCTGTCCCGTTGCTACCGACGATACCCAGCTTTTCGTAACGTGCAAACGTATAGTTGAAACCGTCCAGTATGCGTGTTTGGCCGAAGCGTTTGCAGACGTCGATCGCTTCGAAGATTTTCGATCCGATATAGGCGGATTCGACATGCAGCCGCATGTCGCCCGTTTCCTGTTTCCGGCGCGCCTTTTCTTCCAGTTCATAAAACGCGTCGATGCGGTATTTGGCTTTCGTACCGCGCGCCTGCGGTTGGCGGCGCATCCATTCAAGTTCTCTGCGCAGCAGATTATTCGCACGTTCGGTTTCTGCCCGGTCGGCGGAAAGGCGTTCTTCCCTCTTTTCAAGATAATGGCTGTAGTTCCCCCTGTAACGGTAAAGCGAATGACGGTCTATTTCGATGATTTCGTTACAGATGCGATCAAGAAAATAACGGTCATGCGTGACCATCAGCAGTCCGGCGCCGGACTGGTTCAGATAAGCTTCCAGCCATTCAATCATTTCGAGATCGAGATGGTTGGTCGGCTCGTCCAGCAAAATCAGTTCAGGCTCGGTAATCAGCACATGTGCCAGTGCCACCCGCTTGACCTGTCCGCCGGAGAGAGCGCCCATTTTGGCATCGAAGCAGTTTATTTTCAGTTGCGAGAGAATTTGTTTTGCTCTGCGTTCGCAGTCCCATGCCTTTTCGCTGTCCATGCGGACGGCCAGCGCTTCCAGTCGCTGCACATCTTCCGAAGCGACGGCCGCTTCGTATTCGGCAATCAGGCGTACGACGGGGTTCGTCGACGAGAAGCATGTCTCCAGCACAGTCAATTCCGCCGGATAGCAGGGCGACTGTTCGAGGTATCCGACGCGCAGGTCGTTACGGAATGTCACACTGCCTTCGTCCGCACTTTCCTTTCCCGCGATGATGTTCATCAGTGTGGTCTTGCCCGCACCGTTTTTTGCGATCAGTCCCGTTTTCTGTCTTTGTGAAATACCGAAGGTGATGTCGTCGAAAAGCAGCAAATCGCCATAGCGCTTGCTCAGTCTGTCTACCTGTAGATAGCCGGTTTGCACGTGTGGGGTACTATCTGTTCTGTTCTTTCAGGATGACATCGTGCGCACCGCCTTCCACGATGCTTGTCGACGAAACGAGCGTAATCCGGGCATTCTTTTGCAGCGTCTTGATGGTGGTCGCTCCGCAACTGCACATCGTCGCCTTGATTTTTCCCAGCGTGACGGCCATGTTGTCTTTCATTTTACCTGCATAGGGGACATAGCTGTCGACGCCTTCCTCGAACTTGAGTATTTCCGTCTCGCCCATGTCGTAGCGTTGCCAGTTTTGTGCGCGATTGGAACCTTCGCCCCAGTATTCCTTGACGTAGTTGTTGCTGATGCGGAGCGTTTTTGTCGGCGATTCGTCGAAACGTGCAAAATAACGTCCCATCATCAGGAAATCGGCGCCCATTGCCAGCGCCAATACCATGTGGTAGTCGTGCACCAGTCCGCCGTCGCTGCAAATCGGGATGTAAATGCCTGTCTCCCGACAGTATTCGTCGCGCGCCTGTACTACGTCTATCAGGGCTGTGGCCTGTCCGCGCCCGATGCCTTTCTGTTCGCGGGTGATGCAGATGGAACCGCCGCCAATGCCTACTTTGATAAAGTCCGCGCCAGCGTCGACCAGATAGCGGAAACCTTCGCTGTCGACCACATTCCCTGCGCCGATATACGTTTTGTCGCCGTATTGCTGTTTCACCCAGGCCAGCGTCTCCTTTTGCCACTCGGAATAGCCGTCGGACGAATCGATGCACAGGACATCCGCGCCCGCGTCGATGAGTGCGGGGACACGTACCCTGTAATCGCGCGTGTTGACTCCTGCGCCTACGAGCAGTTTTTTTGTCCTGTCCGACAGTTCTTCGGGATTGTTGCGGTGGCTGTCGTAGTCCTTGCGGAAAACAAAGTATACCAGATGGCCGTCGCTGTCGATGATGGGAAGCGCATTGAGTTTATGCTCCCACAGTATCTGGTTGGCTTCACTGAGCGGGATGCCCGACTGGCCGTAGATTAATTTGGAAAATGGCGTCATGAAATCCCTGACTTTCATGCTCAGGGGGTCTTTCTCGATGCGATAGTCGCGGCTGGTGACGATGCCGGCCAGTTTTCCGTTCGACGTGCCGTCGTCCGTCACGCCAATCGTCGAATGTCCGGTCGCCTTCGCCACCCGGATCACGTCGGCCAGCGTCTGCTCCGGCTTCACATTTGCATCGCTTATCACAAATCCGGCCTTGAACTTCTTCACTCTCCGCACCATTTCGGCCTGATCTTCAACAGGCTGAGAACAGAAAATGAACGAGAGGCCGCCGTTGCGTGCCAGTTCGATGGCAAGCTCCGTACCGGACACGGACTGCATTATCGCCGAAACGAACGGTATGTTCAACTCAATATCCGGCGTCTCGCCAAAGGCGTGTTTGACGAGCGGCGTTTTTAAATTTACGTTGGACGGGATACATTCTTTGGTCGTCAGACCGGGAATCAACAGATATTCCCCAAAAGTTCTGGATACGTCATTCAAGTATATTGCCATATATCTCTTTGTTTACGGGTCGAAATAACGGTGCAAAAGTACGAAGATTTCACGTAAAAAAGAAAAAAGCGCATACATTTCAGGGACAACGCATAAAAAATAAAATAATTTGACAGTTGTCAACAAAAGAGTGCAATTCGGGATGTCGCACCAAACACATCTCTTAATAATTTTTATTCAAGCTGTTAGAATGATATATTTTTTATAATAATTCCAAATAATGCATCTGTAATGCAATTATTTTGGTGATAAAGTTGTATGTATGAAAAAAAGGCTCTACATCGCGCCCCGAATTGAACGAAGAAAGATATAGCGATGCCTCCGAAGGAAACGGCCTGCTGTCGCATTCTTGCGAGAGCAGGCTTGTTTTTCTCCCTCTTTGCTTCTCGACAAAATAAAGTCCTGAGAGAAGATATCGGACAGGGCGGCTCGATGGCACGTTTCACCATAAACGGCAACCATCTCTACACGGAGGACAACTCCAGACTGCATGAGTTCGACATCTCCAGGACGGACAATCCGGTTTATTTGCCGCAGAAAGTGCAGTATATGGAGGCAGGCATTGAAACGGTTTTCTCGATGGACACGCTTCTGTTCATCGGTTAACAGATCGGCATGTATATATATTAATGTAATACGCGACGGTTTTCCGCAGCAAATCGCATACTAACCGCATATCACCGCCTGCGATCCGGTCGTCGCTTCGGACTGTCATGCGTACGTGACGCTCAATTCCGAAAACGTATGGGGTGCGGACGCGCCTCCAACGAATTGCGCGTGTACGACATTTCCGACCCCTACAACCCCGAACTCGCGCATACGGAGAGACTTTTGGGACTCCGGGGACGCTGGGGACGCTGGGGCTACAACCTCGAACTCGCGCATACGGAGAGGGGATTCATGCATCCGCGCGGTCTGGGCATCGACGGCAACCGGCTGTTTATCACTGGCTGCAGGTCAGTGCAAAAGGTTGACGGCGTTCCTTGTACCGGCGCTGTCCGGGATACTTTTCTGCGGCGCAATCGCGCTGAAAGTGACCGGACTGATTCTGATGCTGTTTTCAAAAAGAAAGTGATAGTCCCTTGAATTTTTTATCTCATTTTTTGTACCGTTAGAAGGAAGTTTTTCTATCTTTGTTCGCCGATATTTACTCATTACCTTTGAAAAAAAAGCAGACATGATTACACCCGGCGAAATCTTCTCGAAATCGGATTTCGGTACGTTTTATAATACCTACTATAAGCGTTTCATCCGTTATGCCTGTTACTATGTGGACGATGTCCGGACGGCCGAAGACCTCACGCACGACGCGATTCTGTACTGCTGGGAAAACAGAAGCAAACTGCCTCCCGATACCGACATGCTGGGATACGTCCTGTCGGCCATCAAGAACAAATGCCTGAATCACCTGAAGCACTTGCAGATCGAAGCCGAATACGGCCGGCAGTGTATCGAACTGTACGAATGGGAAATCAATGCGCGTATCATGACACTCGAAGACGAGCATTACAACGACATTTTCGCGAACGAAATCAAGCGTATCGTGCGAAGCGCGCTGGCACAACTCCCCGAGCAGACGCGCCACATCTTCGAACAGCACCGCTTCAAATTCAGGTCGCGACGGGAAATCGCCGACGAGTTGGGCGTCTCGCTGCAAAAAGTCGACTATCATATCAACAAGGCTACCCGACATCTGTACAATGAGTTGAAAGACTATTCACCCCTCTTTGTCATTTTTTTTCAAATTTTTTTCGGTTAGCGTTTGGGATTTTCGGTCTCTGAGTTGTTCTACTGTTGGAACCAAAACCAAATGGGATGAAGATAGACCGTCATCTGCTTGTCCGTTATTTTCTGGGACGCTGTTCCTCAGAAGAGAAGGAAATCATCCGCCTGTGGCTGGAAAGCGGCGAGGCGCACCGGCAAACGTTTGTCCACGAGCGCATCCGCTTTGATGCGTCCGTGGCGATGAGTGAAACCGGCCTTCCGCAGCAACAGCCCGTCCGTGCGAAAAGCGTCGCTTTGACCCTGCTGAAAGCAGCCGCCGTCGTCCTGCTGCTGGTCGGCAGCAGCTACTTCTTCAATCTTTATCGTACTCTGCCGGTGAAATCCGCCATGCAAAGCCTTTACGTCCCGCCGGGAAACCGGGCGTTCCTCACCCTGCCGGACAGCAGCAGCGTATGGCTGAATTCCAATTCGACGCTCAGCTATCCGGCTGCGTTCGACGGTAAGGCGCGGACGGTAGAACTGGATGGCGAAGCCTATTTCGAAGTCGCGAAACGCAACGGACAATCCTTTGTCGTGAAAACCGAAAAGTATCACGTCGAAGCGTTGGGAACCTCCTTCAACGTCGACGCCTACGCCGGCAAACCGGATTTCTCCACCACCCTGTACAGCGGAAAAGTGATTCTCTACAACGAACAGAGCCACGAACCTCCGCTCTGTCTCAATCCCGGAGAATCGGCTGCACTGACCCACGATTTGCTGCAGGTATCGCCCATTAAAACAGGCGATTCTCACTGGCGCGAAGGACTGATTGTCATCGAAGACCGCACGTTTGAAGAAATCATGCAGCTCTTCGAAAAATATTTCGGACAGCAGATTGTTGTCGAAAACAACAGGGTAAAAACGCTCAGCTACCGCGGCAAACTCCGCATAGCCGACGGCGTCGAACATGCTCTCAGAGTGTTGCAAAAAGATTTTCGTTTCGCTTACCGGCGCGATGAGGATCTGAATATCATCCGTATCCATTAACATGAAAATTTTTCAGCCATGAAAGTAAACCTGGACTCCAGTTGATGAAAGAAAAAAGAACCGGCAGCGCAGCAACGCTTACCGGCTCATAACAGGCGCATTCTGAGAGAATATACCTATTTACTAATAAAACACTTACAAAGATATGAATAAAATTTTTATACCGGAGATATTATTGCGGAGTAATATCGGCAAATGTCTCCATTTTAACAAAATTATGAAACTGACGATTTGTTTTTGGCTTCTGTTTTCCGGTCTTGTTTTTGCCGGAAACGCCAATTCGCAAAACGCAAGGGTAAGCCTGAACATACAGCAGGCGCTACTCAAGGATGTATTGGAAGAGATTGAGCGGCAGACGGATTACCTCTTTATTTCGAACACGGAGGTCAATCTGGAGCGCAAAGTCTCCGTACGTGTAAAGAACATGCCCGTGCGCGAAGTGCTCGACCGGCTGTTCAAAAATACCGACCTCTCCTACGAAGTGGAAGGCGTCAACGTGATCATTACGAAAAGAGACGCTCTGCCCGAAACGATTGTCGCACCACAGCAAACAGGTAAACGCATCTCCGGCACGGTAGTCGACGAAAAAAACGAGCCGGTCATCGGGGCGAATGTCCTCGAAAAAGGCGTGGCGACAAACGGCACCGTGACCGATGTGAACGGGTATTTCTCGCTGACGGTGGCGGACAATGCCGTCTTGCAAGTCTCCTTTATCGGATATATCACGCAGGAAATCCCGGTAAAAAAGCAACTGAATTTTACTGTCACACTGGCGGAAGATCTACAAAAATTAGAAGAAGTTGTTGTTGTCGGTTACGGCACTCAAAAGAAAGTAAATCTTACCGGTTCAGTGTCCAGTGTCAATTCGGATTTGTTGGATAGCCGTCCCATTACTCAGGCTTCTCAAGCTCTTTCCGGACTGGCAGCCGGTGTGACGGTTCGTCAATCAAGCAGTCGTCCGGGCAGTGATGGAAGCACTATTCGTATTCGCGGCTTGGGAACCTTTTCCAGTGCAGGTTCCAGTCCATTGGTATTAATTGATGGTATGGATGCTTCTTTCGATGATATTGATCCTGCTAATATCAAGTCGATTTCTGTGTTGAAAGATGCAGCCTCCGCCTCTATTTATGGTACCAGAGCTGCCAATGGAGTAATTCTGGTAGAAACCAAAAAGGGACAACAAGGTAAAATCCAGATTAGTTACAACAACTATTTTGGATGGCAAAAAGTAAGCGAATTACCAGATTTTGTCGACTCCTGGGAGTATGCCGTACTACGAAATGAAGCAAATAAGAATCAAGGACGAGGGATCACTTATACGGAGGAAGAAATTGAGCTTTTCAGGAGCGGATCGGATCCGGACAACCATCCGAATGTTCCCCATTTGAAAAATCTCCTGACATCTAATTCCGGTTTTCAGACGAACCATAATGTAAGTTTTACTGGAGGCAATGATAAAATACAATATCTTTTTTCTACCGGATATTTATATCAGGATGGCGTTGTTACGAAGAACTATTACGACAGATATAACTTCCAGCTGAATATTGATAACCAATTGCTTAGTAATCTAAAGATTCATACTAACATTGGCGGATATGCGTCTGACCGGCACGAGCCTCGACATGGTGATGGCGATATGACGAATATGATTAATTTCGCAGTACGTGAAGGGCCTCAGTTCGCAGGAAAAAAATTGGACGGAACATTTGGCTATCAAGACAACTACTCGCCAGAGGCATGGCTGGATAGTGAATCGTTTATGAGGTATCGCAAAAATCAATTTATGGGAAGTGCTGAGCTTGAATGGGAAATCCTTTCAGGATTATCGGTCAGCGGAAAAGCTGGATATAAACACTATAATCGTCTGCAGAAGGACTTTGTGGCAAAAGTGGAATTCGATGAATATAAGACTTATGCGCCAAACAAACTTTACATTGATAACGAATTCATCAACTTAGTTCAATTGCAGGCTTTAGCTCATTATAACAAAGCATTTGGATATCATAAATTGGGCGTTTTGTTGGGAGTCTCGCAAGAAGAATATAAACAGGAATGGTACAAAGCTTATCGTCAGAATTTTCCGAATAATTCTTTATATGAGTTGGACGCCGGCAGTAAAGACGGGATGAGCAACGAAGGTTCCGGGCAGGAGTATGGGTTGCGTTCGTTTTTGGGAAGGATAAATTATTCATATAAAGAGCGCTATTTGGCGGAAATAAATGCTCGTTATGACGGAACGTCCCGTTTTCCGAAAAATAACAGATGGGGACTGTTTCCTTCCGTATCATTAGGATGGCGGATTTCAGAAGAAAGCTTTATCCAGGACAATGCGGCATGGATTGATAATTTAAAACTCAGGGCTTCATGGGGACAGTTAGGAAACCAGAATATTGGTTATTATCCCTATCAAAGCGTGTTGAGTAATCAGAATTATACGTTTGGAGGGACGGTTGCGTCTGGTTTAGCCACAGTCAACTATGTAAACAGGGATATTTCATGGGAGACAACAACGATTACCGATATTGGAATAGATTTCTCTTTTATGGATGGGTTATGGGATATTACGATGGATTATTTTGTTAAGAAAACAAGTGATATTTTATATGGTGTAGCCAGTTCTGCAGTATTAGGTTTATCTACATCCGAAAGTAATAGTGCGGATGTTAGTAATAAGGGTTTTGAAGTTATGGCTTCATACAGCCCCCGTATTGGAGGATTTAAACTATGCATAACTCCCAATTTCTCTTATGTAAAAAATGAGGTAACTAATTTGGGAGGGGGTATTACTGCTGATTATGGAAACAATTTGTTTGTAGGACAGCCGATTAATGCGATTTACGGATACGTGGCAGATGGTTTATTCGTGGACCAGGCCGATATTGACAGCTATGCCAGTCAACCCTATAGCGCAGAACGTGGTTTTGTAAGATATAAAGACTTGGACGGCGATGGTGTAACAGATGCAGGTAACGATCGGAAAGTGTTGGGTAGTACGATGCCTAAATATACTTATGGATTGACTTTGTCAGCTGATTACAGGAATTTTGACGCTGTGATTATTCTGCAGGGATTAGGAGGGCATAAACAAAGATTAGGATCTTATCAGGGATATGCTTTTTATAATAGCGGACAGATTCAGGCTTGGCAAGCTGATAATCGTTGGACGGAAGAGAATCCCGACAGAAACGCGGCTTATCCGAAATTAACATCACTCAATGATAATGCAGGAACGATTATGACTTCTACTTATTGGATCCGGAATGCATCTTTTTTACGCGCAAAAAATATTCAAATTGGATATTCACTACCTCAAAGTATGCTGGAGAAGATTAAATTAAGCCAATTCAGGGTATTTTTCAGTGGACAAAACTTATTCTGTATTAATTCTTCTTATCCGGGTTGGGATCCTGAAATCAGTTCAGGAAACTTTTATCCGGTCACCGCGACTTACACTTTTGGGCTTAATATCAAATTTTAATTATCTTAAAAGGAATTTTTATGAATACAACAATAAAAAAAACAGTGAACATTATATCATTTATAATTGTTTTAGTACTCCCATTACAAGGATGTTCGGATCTCTTTGACAAAAATCCGTTGAGTCAACCTTCCGACGGAACCTTCTGGAATAATGAAAACGATGCTTATATGGCATTAGTCGGTTGTTATAATATCGGAGGAGAATGGAGATCTCAATGTTTCTGGAATCCAGACGGTGTGATTTATCTGGACTTGATGGCAGGAAACGGTTCCGAAAAAGAGTCGAGAACCGATGATGTTACGAATGGAAATTTAAATTCAAATAATTGGGTAACAGCCAGCTATTATAATCAGGCATACGAAAAAATTGCTCGTTGCAATAATTTTCTGGAACATATTGACGAAGTAGACATGGATGCCGAAAAAAAAGCCGAGTTTGCCAGCGAAATCCGCACACTTCGAGCTTATACCTATTTGAATCTGGCATTATATTTCGGAGATGTTCCCCTGACTACCAAAAACCTGACATTGGAAGAAGCAAATACGATTGTACGTACGCCTCGTAGTCAGGTCTGGGATTTTGCTGCGGCAGAATTGGAAGAAGCTGCAGTTGGTTTGCCTTGGACGCGCAGTAATACCGAAAATGGACGTATTACTGCAGGAACAGCGCTATCTTCTTTAGGAAGAATACAATTAGCTCAAAAAGACTGGGTTGCTGCCGCTGCTACCTATAAAAGGATCATTGATTCTAAAGCGCATATCATAGAAATGGTGCCGTTTGTAGAATTATTCTATTCTTCTAATGAGCTTAGCAGGGAGTTTATTTACGCGACCCAATATACAGCGGATACTTACGCACATGTATTCACTGTATATGTTTTTCCGGAGAAATGGGGAGGATGGCATCAATATTCACCCTATAATGAGTTTGTAAAAGATTTTCTATGTATAGATGGCCTTCCCATAAAAGAATCGCCTCTGTATAATAAGGATTTTCCGTATGAAAATCGAGATCCGAGACTTCTTCAAACAGTCATGATTGATGGCTATACTGAATTTAGAGGTGACACTTATGTTTCTTATCCGGGATCCGGCGCTCCGGATGACGTAACGAAATATATACAGTGGAGCGGTTATTCCATCCGGAAGTTTATGGATCCGGAAATGAATGCCGACTTGTATAATTCAGGGAATAATTTTAGCTTAATCCGTTATGCGGAAGTATTATTGAGTTATTTAGAAGCAAAGTTGGAAGCTGGGGATATGATAGACCAGGAATTATTGAATCTTACGATCAATCCGATTCGCCAGCGAGCCGGTATGCCGGGTGTGACGGAAACGGATCGGGACAAACTCCGGGAAATTGTGCGTCGTGAACGTCGAATAGAACTGGCATTTGAAGGCGTACGTTATTTTGATGTGTTGCGATGGGATATCATTGCGGACGAACTGGAAAACCGTCAGTTTACGGGTATGAAAGTGGCAACCAGTCCTTCTACAAATACAACAAATTATGAGGTAGATGATGAAGGTTATATCCTTTATAAGAAAACGAACTTTAAAAGAGGTATAAATGAGTTATGGCCTATTCCTCTTTCTGAGATAGAAATTAATCCGAATATGAGGCAAAATAATGGATATTAAAAATGAAAGAAAGGCTGAAATAATATAAAAGAGGGTGTGGTCGGAAGTATTTTCGTCTGATGGCAATCCGGCCAATTCCCTGCTGTATCGGAATCCAGCCTGTAAAAGCAAGTCTCCCAGCTTGCATATCCTGCAAATCGGGGACTTTGCTTTTTAAGGAAAGAATTTGAATATAATGTAGCATTTTTTCTGTACGTTCGAGACGGTTGTCATTCGGTTACAAAGGACGCAGAGGATTTAACCTGCCACAATAAACGGACACGACCGCCCCTCAACCAAATCTTGAAGAAGTGCAGTATGAAATTAAGAATTGAAAACTAAAAACACAACAAACATGTTTTACGTAAGAATCAACAAAATCAAAGTCTTCAACAACCGCGAAGGCTTTCTGGGGCTCTTCAACCGAGCAGAAATGCGCATTTACGGCCATGTCGCCGGCTATTCTATCGGGGCAGTCCCCTCTGTCCCACCTATCCCTCCGCTGACTCCGGCAGACCTGATCGACCTGGACGACAACGCCCGCAGGCAAAAACTGCTGGACGCCGTCCTATCCGAAGCCGGCCGGTTTACCCAGAGCCACAGCCTCGAAATCAACGGCATAAAAGACAATCAAACCCTGATTTTCGACGAAGCGGGGCTGGTGCTCTATCAAAGCGAAACGATCCCCGACAATCTGCATTTGCAGGTATGGGTCATCGAATCGGACGAAGACGTGCGGAAATTTGCTTTGGATGCCGAAAAGGTAATGCAGAGCGACGCTTTTAAGGGACTTGTCGCCTCCGTAGGCGCCGTTTTAGCCGAGACGAATCCGCTGCTGACCAGCGCCATTGGTGTGGGCGGCGTAGCGGTCAGTCTGCTGCGTCAGAAACTGAAAGCCAACCGCGACGACCTTGTCGGCTACTGGCAAGCGACACTTAACCGTGCAGAACACTATCCGCACGGTACGCGCGACCGGCAGGACGTGTACGACAGCACCGGCAACATACAGCTGGATTACACACTGTTCGGATTCGACAAAACCGTCGCTCCGGACAGTGAATCAATCATTAACAATTAACCATTATTTCTCATGGATTATTTTTTGACAGACAACCATTTGACCCCTGATCCCGACGATCAGACGGCGATTCCGACGAACATCCTTTCGTACACTGACGAATCGTCATGCTGCCTTCGCTGCCTTCCGGCACGTATACGCTGGAAGTCCGCACTCATTACACCAGCAATTCCAAACCCGGGAAGCAACTCCGCAAGGCACAGTTTGCAAAGCCGCTGAACATATAATGACTGCGACGGGTGAAAAGTGTTGCCAGCTCGCCATCTCCGGTGAGACCGGCACACTTCACGGGCGATCATCCCGGAGCCGGCGGCAGTGCGCCACTAATGTTGATGGCAGTGCGCCACTAACGTTAATGGCAGTGCACCACCAATATTGATGGCTGTGTACCACTAACGTTGATGGCAGTGTGCCGCCAACGTTGACGACAATATCCGCCGCTGCCGCAAGCGATACCCGGGTTAATTCTTTTTTATGAGATGTTATTGTTTTTGAGCCTGTATCCTGTCCGGGAAACAGCCCCTCCCGTCAACCTGTTATTCAGTCATTCGAAAAAAATGCTTAACTTTGCGCACGATGACAACAGGACAAACACAACAATTTGAAGTGATGGCGCCGGCGGGATCGTACGAATCGCTGATGGCAGCCATTCAGGGAGGTGCCGATTCCGTCTATTTCGGCATCGAAGGGCTGAACATGCGCGCCCGCTCATCCAATAATTTCACGACGGATGACTTGCGCCGGATCGTATCCATCTGTCGCGAGCACGAAACAAAAAGCTACCTGACAGTAAATACGGTGATTTATGACAAAGACATTCCCCTGATGCAAAAGATCATCGATGCCGCAAAGGAAACGGGCGTTTCCGCCATCATTGCGGCCGATGTGGCGGCAATGAGCTATGCAAACCACATCGGGCAGGAAGTACATCTCTCTACCCAGTTGAACATTTCGAATCTGGAAGCGCTGAAATTTTACGCCCGCTTTGCCACCGTGGTGGTGCTGGCGCGCGAACTGAATCTGGAACAGGTGCAGGTCATACACAAGGCCATCCGGGAACAGCAGATCAAAGGCCCCGACGGCCGGCTGATACGCATCGAAATGTTTTGTCACGGTGCACTCTGCATGGCGATCTCGGGCAAATGTTATCTGAGTCTGCACGAAATGAACGCTTCCGCCAACCGTGGCAACTGCATGCAGATTTGCAGGCGGGGCTTCACTGTGAAAGACCGGGAAACGGACATCGAAATGGAAGTAGACAACGAATACATCATGTCGCCCAAAGACTTGAAAACCGTTCATTTCATCAACAAAATGGCAGATGCGGGCGTCCGTGTCTTCAAGATCGAAGGACGTGCCCGCGGGCCGGAATACGTGCGCATCGTCACGGCATGTTACAAAGAAGCCCTCCAGGCCTGGCGCGACGGCGTCTTCAACGACGACAGGATCAAAGCCTGGGACGAACGCCTGCGTACCGTCTTCAACCGCGGTTTCTGGGACGGCTACTATCTGGGGCAGCGTCTGGGAGAATGGAGCAGTCGCTACGGCTCGCAGGCAACCCGGCAGAAAGAATACGTCGCCCGCGGCATCGGCTATTTCGGACAAATCGGCGTGGCGGAATTCGAAATGGAATCCGGAGAGTTAAACGCGGGCGACGAAATACTGATAACAGGACCAACAACCGGAGCTTTTTTCATGACGGCAGACGATATCAGGGTCGACCTCAAACCTGTCTCCCGCACAGGAAAGGGCGAACGCTTCTCCATTAAAACGCCCGAAAAGATACGTACATCCGACAGAATGTATAAATTTGCACCAAAAAACTGACCGGACAATGAAAGAATACCGTTTCTACATGGACTTAAAGGTGCGAGATTACGAATGTGACTTGCAGGGAGTGGTAAACAATTCCAACTATCAGCGATATATGGAACATACGCGCCACGAATTTCTGGAATCGCTGGGCGAAAACTTCGGCGCGATGCACGAAAGAGGCATTGATGCGTTTGTATCGCGCGTAGACATCCGGTTCAGGACGCCGTTGCGCAGCGGCAACCGTTTCCGTTCATGCCTGAACACGCGGAAAGACGGCCCCAAATTAGTATTCGAACAGGATATTTTCCGTCTCCCCGACATGACGCTGGCTGCCTCGGGGCGAATCGAATCGGTGGTCGTCGAAAACGGCAGACTGACGCGCGGCGAATATTTCGATAACATGCTCACGTAGGACGTAAGACAAATGGCCGAAGATAAACGCATATACCTGATAGGACTGACACAGTTGAAAGGCATCGGCGACATGCTTGCCCGCCAGTTGCTGCATTATTTCGACAACGAAGCGCAGGAAGTTTTCGCCGCAAAGAAACAGACGCTCGAAAAAATACCCGGTATAGGCGCTGTCAAGGCGGAAGCCATCATGCAGTCGAAAGCGGAAGCGCTACGGAACGCCGCGAAAGAACTCGCTTTCGTGGAAAAAAAGAAACTCCGCCTGTTTTCGATTACGGACGAAGACTATCCTGTCCGTCTGTGCGAATGTCTGGATGCTCCGGTTGTGTTTTACTATACGGGCAGCGCCGATTTGAATGTGCAGCGTGTGCTGAGCATCGTCGGGACGCGCAGCGCTACCGATTACGGCGAAAAACTGACGGGACTGCTGCTGAAAGAACTGTCGGAAATGTTTTCCGGACTGCTTGTTGTCAGCGGCCTGGCGTACGGCATCGACATCTGTGCGCATCGGAGCGCCGTGAAATTCGGATTGCCGACCGTGGGCGTGCTGGCGCACGGTCTGGACAGACTTTATCCCTCTTCGCACCGCAAGACGGCCATCGAAATGCTTGAACAGGGCGGAGGCCTGCTGACGGATTTTGTCAGCGGAACAGTTCCCGGCCGCGAGAATTTCCTGCAGCGCAACCGTCTGATTGCAGGACTGTCGGATGCGACCATCGTCGTCGAATCGGCCGAAAAGGGCGGAGCGCTGGTTACGGCCGACATCGCGCTCTCGTACGGACGGGAGGTTTACACTTTCCCCGGACGAGTCTCCGACCGCTATTCGGAAGGATGTAACCGGCTGATACATACAAATAAGGCCGGACTGATAACCTCCGCCCGTGACCTCGTGGAAGCGCTTAACTGGGATTTGAAAGGACGGAAACAGGCTTCGCAACAGCCCTGCCTCGCGTTTGCAAATGAACTGCCACGGTCGCCCGTGCTGGATGTGATTGCCGAAAAGAAACAGATTCAAATCAATGAACTGTCTCTGCTGCTGGATATTCCCGTACATCAACTGTCGCCCGTGCTGTTCGAACTGGAACTTGCGGGATACATCCGGGCCATTCCCGGAGGCGCTTACAGACTGAATTTTTAAAATCGGTTTTGTGAATATTTACGGATAATGCTAACTTTGCCCCCGGAATTTATCAGATAAAAATAAAAACAACAAAAACGCCCGGTATGAAAATCAATCTGCGAATAAGAGAGCGGAAACTGCAACTGTTTTTCCTCGCATACATATTAATGCTTGTCCCGACGATCAGCCTCGTCGCCCAGAACATTCCGGCCGGCGCCGTAATACCGGGCATATTTGCAAGCATCGGACTGTCTGCCGTGATTTTTATTCTTACGACATTCATGGCCACGAAGTGTTTGCGCATCTTCTATTTCGTGCTGCTGGCCGTCACGCTGATTCCCGGCGCAGTTTTGCTTGGCTATTTGCTGTTTGCCAAAGTACTGCTTTCCGAAGGTTCGCTGATGACTCTGTTCGAAACAAACGCCGACGAGTCAAAAGAGTTTATCGTCCACTACATGAATCCGTGGATTACCCTGGGAATGGCGCTGTATATTCTTGTTCCGGCGGTATTCATTTTCAGGATGAAGAACAAGGCGCGTCCCGGCATAAGAGAACATAAGAAGACATTTACCGCGAGCCTTCTGCTTCTTTTTCTGTTTCTGGCAGTCGAGCCGGTTGCTCAACACATATATTTTGTTGACTTCTATCGCATTTTCGCCGATTATAAAATACGTATGGCCACGGAGGAGAAGGCCATCGATTCGCGGCAGAAGCAGCCGTTCGATGTTGTCCTGTCCGAAGACGAAGCGCCACAGACGCTCGTCGTGGTGATAGGCGAATCGTTAACGCGCCATCACATGTCGCTGTACGGATACGGACGCGATACCAGCCCGTTGCTGACAGCGCGTAAACAGTCGCTGACGGTGTATCGGGATGTCGTTTCGCCACAGGCACATACAATACCCGTGATGCGTTCCATCCTGACTTTTGCCGACGAAATGCATCCCGAATATCTGACTGCCCGTCCGTCGCTGTTCGAACTGTTCAATCGCGCGGGATACGAAACATGCCTGATAAGCAACCAGCCGCTTGGCGAAAGCGGTTCAAGCTACGAGCCGTTTTTGCGACTGGCAAGCCGCACAACAGACCTGTCCGGGACGGACGAGCCGGACGGCGTGCTGCTGGAAACACTCGAACAGGCACTGAAAAGCGACAGACGCAAACTGATAGTCATTCATCTGATGGGTAGCCATACGGTATACAAATTTCGTTATCCCCCGTCGTTCAATCGTTTCAATCATCTCGTCCAGCCGCTTCCCGGACAGAAAGACCGGTTGACGACAAACGCGCTGGAAACAATCGATCAATATGACAATTCCGTATTGTACAACGATTTTGTCATCGCCGGCATAATAGATCTGATGGAGCGGAAAAGCGAACCGTCGGCAATGATATATTTTTCCGACCACGGTGAAGAAGTGTTCGACTTCCGCAATTTTACGGGACATGCTTTCGAAAAAATATCCGTCTACATGTGCGAAGTACCGTTTATCGTCTGGATCTCCGACGAGTTCGGCAGGAAACGCAAAGATTTGATTTACGAAGAAGAACGTCCTTTCTCCACAACAGACGCGCTCCACAGCCTGGCCAACATGGCAGGGCTGAATTTCGAAGGGTACGACGCAAGCCGGAGCCTGTTTTCGCCTCACTTTGTCCCTCACAAGCGAAACGTAGGCGATTTGACATACGACGACGTAAAAATACGGACGGCGGAAGAAAAAATAAAAGAAAGCGCCAGCCGTGCGCGGGAGGAACAGGGGCTTTGACACAATTATGCCTGCAAATTTCGCATTTATGTAATTTTTAACACATAAATCATAGGGTTTTCGGCGCCCAAACAATCATGTATGTAAACGAAAGAATTATTCACCCATAAAAAAAACGACAATGAAAACAAAACATTTGATGGCCATGTCGCTGGCGTGTATACTGTTTGTTCTTGACGGACTGCATACTGCCGTGGCGCAGAACGGCGAAGATTATTTTACGGTTTCAGGCATCGTGAAAGACGCCCGAAGCAAGAAGGAAATGGAGTATGTCAGCGTCTCGGCCGTGGGAACGAGTATCGGCACGGTCACGAACGAAGACGGCGCTTTTACACTCAAACTGAGCAATACCACCGAGGTAAAGGAAATTGAATTCTCGTGCATCGGGTACTACAATGCACGCATCACCATTACGGGCAGGAACATGAAGGAACAAACGTATCTCATCATTCCCGAATCGTTCCAACTGAGCGAGATAGAGATATTCAGTTGGAAAAATCCGCGCGACCTGATCATGGCTGCGCTGGACAAACGGCCCGACAACTATCCCGCGCAGCCGAACCTGCTGACGGGCTTCTATCGCGAAACGATTCAGAAGCGGCGCAAGTATATCAACATCTCCGAAGCAGTGATGCACGTCTACAAAAGCCCGTACACGACGAATGCGTCGAGCGACCGTATCCGCATCCTCAAGGGGCGCAAATTAGTCAGCCCGAAAATGAGCGATACGCTGAACGTGAAACTGCTCGGCGGCCCCAACATGGCCGCATACGTCGACATTGTCAAGAATCCCGACATACTGCTCGACGCCGAGATGCTGCAATACTTCTCGTACAAGATGGGCGAAACCACCTCCATCGACGGACAACTGCAGTTCGTCGTCCACTTCGAGCCGCAGGCGGCGCTTCCCTGGCCGCTTTATTCGGGAACGTTCTACATCGACCGCGAGACACTGTCCTTCACGCGCGCCGAATTTAGCATGGACATGAAAGACAGACTCAAGGTCATCGACCTTATATTGAAGGAAAAACCCGCCGGACTGCGTTTCACCCCCGAAGAAGTATCCTATATCGTCACATACAAGCAGCGCAACGGAAAGACCTGCCTGAACTACATCTATAACAAAATAAGGTTCAAGTGCGACTGGAAACGCCGGCTGTTCGCAACCAACTACACCGTGGTGGGCGAAACGGTGATAACGGACAATCAGACCGAAAACGTGGAAAGAATCCCCGCACGGGAAGCATTCTCCATGCGCCAGTCGCTTAGCCAGGAGGTCTCCGCATATTTCGACGACGATTTCTGGGGAGCCTACAACATCATCGAGCCGACCGAATCTTTGGAAAATGCAGTAAGCCGGTTGATGAAACAGCAGAACAAATCAAAATAAAAGCCGTACATTTGTTTCGCTCGAAATAAAATGTGACGCAGCCATGCTAAACGACTTTTTGCTGTTCGGAAAGATAAAAGACGGCGACATAAAAGCTTTCGAAACGCTCTTCCGCCTCTACCATGCCCCGTTGTGCCTCTACGCATCGGGCATCACGGGGCGGCGCGACGTGGCGGAAGACATCGTTCAGGATCTCTTTTATCTCATCTGGAAAACGCGCGCGACGATGCAGATACACCGCTCGGTCAAGAGCTACCTGTACGGCGCGGTCAAAAACCGGTCGTTGCTGTATCTGGAACACATGCTGGTTCGCGAACAGTACGAAGCGCTCGCGCTGAACGAAACCGATACGGCCGCCGAACCGGATCCGCACGAACAGATGGAGTATGCCGAACTGGAAGCCGTCGTCGAACGGACGCTGGCCGGACTGCCCGAACGGCGGCGGCGCATCTTCCGCATGAACCGCATGGAAGGACAAAAATACAGCGAAATAGCCGGACGGCTCGCCATTTCGATCAAAACGGTCGAAGCCGAGATGGCCAAAGCCTGCCGGCAGCTGCGACACGATGTTGAAATATATTACAAAAGCAAATCATGATTAGAGAATATGAACAAATGATGACTGACCGCGCGTGGGACAGTCTGCACGAGCGGCTGTCGCGCGACGGCCTGCTCCCCGCCACCCCCACATCTCCACCATCCGTCACGCGCACATGGCTTCGTCCGGCCGGCATCGCTGCCATGCTGGCCATCGTCGCCATGCTCGGGTGGCGGGCGATGCGGCAGCAAGACGGCACGACGCACGACATGCGCGTCATGCACAACGAAGAAAGCGGCTCCACGCTGGTATCCATGCTCGAAGACGGCTCCGTCGTCTACCTCTCAGGCGAAACGTCTATCCGCTACCCGCACCGCTTCGACGAAGGCCGGCGCGAAATCACCCTCCGCGGCGACGCTTTCTTCGACATCAACAGCAACCACGAACGGCCGTTCGTCATCGACACCGAACCGGCCACGGTCGAAGTGTCGGGCACCGCCTTCGGCATACGCAACAGCGACCACCAGACCTTCGCACTCACCGTGCGTCAGGGCGAGGTCAGAGTGACTCTGAAAAAGAACCGCCAGACCGCTCTCGTTCAGGCCGGACGCACGGCACGGCTGCAAGCCGGACGCCTGATATTGACGGACAGCGGTGCACAAGCAGCGGACGATGACCTCATGCAGCGCATCCATTTCAAGGACGAACGCCTCGTCGACGTGGCACACATCCTCAACAGGCACACACGGCCGGTGCAGATCGAAATCGACCCCGAACTGGCAGACCGGAGGCTGACGGTAGCCTTCGCCGGCGACGATGCACACACGATGGCACGGCTCATCTGCCTCGCACTCGGACTCCGGCTTTCGCAGAGCGGACAGACCATATACATTCAACCGGATGCCAGCGACTGACCGGCGATGATGCACTTCCTCACCCGCAGCATTGCCGCGTGCTTACTGACGCTCATCTGCGTCGTGAATGTACGGGCAGAGGGAGACGGTGACACACCGCCTCTCGATCGACGCATACGCCTTGCCGCCCGTAAAGGCACCGTCTATCGCCTCCTGAAAGAAGTCTCCGCACAATCCGGATTCCTGTTCATCTACGATAGCCGCACCGTCGACAACGACCGCCGCTCAAGCATTGCCAAAGGCGAATACACTCTGCGCGACGCCATCCTCATCATCACCCGCAAGCCCGCCCTGCAAATCGACGTCCAGGGCAACTACATCCTCCTGCGCCCGGCCGCCACCGGCAGCCCTCCGCCGCCGGCCACCACCGAACCGTCCGGCACGGCAATCATCCAGGGCTCGCTGCATGACCTCGAGACCGGAGAACCCGTCGTATACGCAACCGTCAGCCTGATAAATACTTCCATCGGCACCGTTACCAACCACAGCGGCCGGTTCCGCCTCACCGTGCCCGACTCGCTGCGCTACGCCGACGTGAGGTTCTCGCACATCGGATACGAGAGCCGCGAAACAGGCGTCGCCCTCCTCGACGGACAGACGGTCGACTTCGCCCTCGAACCTAAAGTCGTCCCCCTGCAGGAAATAGAAATACGGCGAATCAATCCCCTCCGCGAAATACACGACATGCTCGACCGCCGCAGCGAAAACCATCCGCAGACGCCTACCGGCCTGACCACCTTCTACCGCGAAGGCATCGAACACCGCCGGCGCGTCATCGACCTCTCCGAAGCCGTACTGGAAATATACAAAACAGGATACGGCGCCGATGCCTCCGGCGACCATGTCCGCCTCGTGCGAAAGCGACATGTCTCCCGCGTGCAGCCCGGTGACACCATCCTGCCCAAAATGAAGTCGGGCATCAGATCGTGCCTTATCCTCGACATCATGAAGGAACTCCCCGAATTTATCACCCCGGACGACGGCACACGCTACGACTACGTGCACGAAGACATCCGCACAGTCGACGATCGCCTCGTCAACGTCATATCTTTCAAACAGAAACCGCATATCGACGAACCGCTCTTCACCGGCGAACTTTTCATCGACGACCGTCGCAAAGCGCTCGAGGAAATACGCTTTCAGGTCAGCCCCGAACATGCCGGCAAGGCTACCAACCTCTTCGTCGACCGCAAGGCGCACCATCTGAAACTCACCCTCCGCCAGGCAGCATACATCGTCTCCTACAAACCTCTTCACCCCGCATCGCCATACTATATCAGCCACGTGCGAGGCGACATCATTTTCAGAGTAAGAAAAAAAGGACACCTCTTCAGCACACCGCTGCACTTCTGGTTCGAAATGGTCACGTGTCGCACCGACACCGCCGGCGTCCGCCCCATCCCGCGCGCCGAAAGACTCGCGACCGGACAAATCTTCGCCGACACCGCGCATGACGGCGACGAAGACTTCTGGGAAAATTTTAACATCATCCTCCCCGAAGAAAAACTCATGGAAGCAATCATCAGCAGTCTTAGCGAAGCCGTTGTGCAGGCCGGACAGTAATGCACCCCGTGCAGGGCAAAACACGCATCCTGTGAATAAAAAATAATTACACACAACAGACAAGCCGGCAAAAATCTGTCAGTCAATCATGAAAGCCCGTCGCCACACCCATATCCGCAGGCCGTTTGCCGTTGCGGCATCACTTTTTTTTTCGATACCCGCTTGCCGTTTTAAAAAAAAGCACTATCTTGCGCCCGATTTGAAACAGACAGGACAAAAAAATGATTTCGAACATGAAAAATATCAACGCCGGCGACGCACTCCTCCCCTCTCGCCTCTCCGGATGTAAAAAAACGCTAATGGGGGGGGGTATTTTACTGTGTTTCAATAAGATAAGATACAATATACCTTGTGCACGGAGGACATGCAGTGCATCGTCCGGCCGCCAACAAGGAAACTCTGTTTTCTGTTCACTCATTATTTTTTATGTATTTGCCCGGGAAAGAGACCTTCAAAGTCTCTTTCCTGCGGCTTTTGCCGTGCATCCGCGTGCGGTACGGTCGGCCAGTACGGTTAAAAATGTAGAACCAGACAAATATATCTACTATCTATTTTAGTATCAATGAAAAGTTTTAATGTTTAATCACAAATTAATTTATGTATGAAAGAAAAAGAAAAATTCAAAACAGAAAGAAGTCTGTCCGGCCGCAGGCGAATGACATGGGCGATTGCCCTGCTGGCAAGTTTCAGCATGACGACCGCATTCGCACAACTGACGGTGAAGGGTAAAATCCTCGACGAAACGGGCGAAACGGTTATCGGTGTCAACATCCTCGAAAAGGGGACACTGAACGGGACCGTATCCGACATGGAAGGAAACTACTCGATTACCGTACAAGACGGGCAGCGGGCAGTACTCCAGTTCTCGTACGTGGGTTACAATACGCTCGAAGAAGACGTCAACGAGCGCAGCGAACTCAACGTCACGCTCGAACCGTCGGTAGTAAACCTCGGCGAAGTGGTAGCCATTGGTTACGGTACGCAGACGCGCCGCCAGATCACAGGCTCGGTAGCCAACGTCTCGGAAGAAAACTTCAACAAGGGTATCACACGCGATGCGGCAGACCTGCTGCAGGGCAAGGTGGCCGGGCTTACCATCACGAGCGGCTCGGGCGACGTCACCCGCGGCAGCCAGATCCGCCTGCGCGGTACTTCCACCCTGCAGAACGACCAGGGGCCGATGATCGTAATCGACGGCATTCCGGGCGGCGACATGTCGACCGTCGCGCCTTCGGACATCGAATCGATCTCCGTCCTCAAGGACGCTTCCTCGCAGGCCATCTACGGCTCGCGGGCAGCCGGCGGCGTCATCCTGATTACCACCAAGCGCGGATCGGGAATGAAATCGCAGATTACGTACGACGGATATGCTTCGGCAGACTTCGTCGCCAACAAGCCTCACCTGCTTAGCGCCACCGAATGGCGCGACGTCAACCGCCAACTCGGCAAAGACGTCAGCAGTTTGGACCGCTACGGAGCCGAAACCGACTGGCTGGGCGAAATGCTGCGCACCGGCTTCTCGCAAAATCATGCCGTCTCCATGTCCGGCGGAGGCTCGAAAAACAACTACCGCGCCTCGTACACCTACCTGGATCGCAACGGCATCGCACGCGACAACTACATCACGCGCCACAGTTTCCGCTTCCAGTTCCAGCAGCGCGCCATCAACGACCGCCTGCGCATCGACCTCACCGGCTCGGCTTCTCTCTCCGACATGCGATTCCCCTTCCGCGACGACTTTGTCCTCGCCTACAACCTGCCGCCGGTTTATCCCGTCAAGGTGGATGGCAACTGGTTTACCGACATGTTCGGGAACTACGACCAGGGCAATCCCGTCCAGAATCAGGATGAAAACTACAATCTCAGGAAGCACAACTACTTTTATGGCGCCGGCAATGTGCAATTCGATATCATGGAAGGGTTGAACGCGAAAGCACATTTATATAAGAGTGTGTTTAGCAGTGACCGCAGCCAGTGGTTAGCCCCGACAAACTCCCGCGGACGCGGAACCAATGGTCAGGCCGAGAGGGAAGCCTCCACCATGGAGCGCGACTTGATGGAGTGGACATTTAATTACAACAAAGAGTTTAACAACAAACATTCGGTCGACGCCATTGCCGGTTATTCCTGGGAAATCAATACATACCAGAACCAGTATTCCCAAGCGACCGACTTTGCCGTTACTTCGATGGGCGCCAATAATATCCAGAGCGGCAACACGCTCAAGGTGGGCGAGGTAACCTCTTCTAAAAACGAGTACAAACTGATATCGTTCTTCGGTCGCGTCCATTACGGCTATGCCGGCAAGTACATGGCTACGGCCACGGTTCGCCGCGACGGTTCTTCCAAGTTCGGCGCGAACCACAAGTGGGGTCTCTTCCCCTCCGTCTCCGCCGCATGGGGCATCACGCAGGAAGACTTCCTGAAAGACGCAAGCTGGATCAACGACCTGAAACTGCGTGTCGGATACGGCGTAACGGGTAATCAGGATGGTCTCCAGCCCTACAAGACGCTCGAACTTTATGAAGCCTACGGCACCTATTACAACAACGAATCGGAGTCCATTGCCTATCGCGTTTCGCAGAATGCCAACCCCAACCTGAAATGGGAAGAAACCGCCATGTTGAACATCGGACTGGACTTCTCCCTCTTCAACGGGCGCTTGGGCGGAACGATCGAATGGTACGACAAACGGACCACGGACATGATCTACCGCTACGCCGTGCCAACTCCGACCTTCGTATACGACCGCATCTATGCCAACGTGGGCGACATGCTCAACACCGGTATTGAGTTGCTGCTGAACGTGGACGTAGTGCGCGGCAAGGAGTTTAACTACAAAACGTCGGTCAATCTTGCGCACAACAGGAACGAAATTCTCCGCCTCTCCAACGATCTCTATACGACCGACCGTATCTACACGGGCGACCCGTGGATTCGCGGAGGCTCCGGCGTCACCTCTCACGTGATTGAGGAAGGACGTCCTGTCGGGCAGTTCTTCATGCTCAAGGCGAAGTCCAACCAACTGACGGCTGACGGAAAGGTTGAATTTGAAGACATAAACAACGACAGCCAAATCACCGACGACGACCGAACATACGTGGGCAGTGCACAGCCCAACCTGACTTTCGGCTGGAACAACACTTTCAGCTATAAGAATTGGGACGCCAGCTTCTTTATTCGCGGAACCATCGGCAACAAGGTGCTGAACAATCCCATCGCCGCCTACGGCAACAATACCTACATTGACGGAGCGAATGCAATTATGAACGACAACCTCCTGAAATATAAGGAAAACTCCCGCATAAGCTCGTTCTATCTTGAAGACGCTTCTTTCGCGCGGCTGGATAATATGGCCATCGGCTATACGTTCAATACCTCGAAGGTGAACTGGATAAGCAGAGCCCGCATCTACGTGGCCGCCCAGAATTTGTTTGTGATAACCGGTTATACCGGTCTCGACCCCGAAGTGGAGCTTTTCCGCGGTAATGCGACCGACGATGACGCCGGACTTTCTCCCGGTATCGAAGCTCGCAATTATTTCCCAAAAGCTCGTTCCTTTACGTTTGGAATAAACTTAACATTTTAATTTAGATAGATATGAAAAAGAAAATAACTATATTGCTTATTAGCATAATTTTTGGGATGGCCATGCCATCGTGTACAAACTTAGATGAGAATGTCTATGACAAACTTTCGGCCGAGAGCTTCGGAAGCACGGAAGTAGAAGTGAATGCATTGCTGGGAACGGTCTATAATACGTTGAAGACCTACTGGCCTAACCGGATAGATATGTCCGAGAGCGCAGGTTCCATGGCCGTAAGGCCTACCCGTCGTGGCGGTGACTGGTACGATGGCGGACAATACCGCGAATTTTATATGCACACATGGACAGCCCAGACAAGCGCTATCCGAAGCGCATGGAACTCCGCTTCTACGGCGGTGGGAACCTGCAATGCAACTATAGACCTATTGAAAAACTCCGAATTTATGACGGACGAAACCATCGCTTCCGTGCGGGGCGTTCGCGCTTTCTGGCTCTATATCATGTTGGACTACTGGGGAAATGTCCCCTTGGTGATAGACTATCAGGACAGGGAACTGCCCGCCAACAAATCCCGTCAGGAAGTATTTGACTGGTTGATACAGGAAGTATCCGAAATAGCCAAACAATGTCCCGATGGCAACTACGGCAACTACGGCAAATTCACCAAAGGGGCGGCCTACTTCCTGTTAGCCAAATTATACCTCAATGCGGAAGCTTGGAAGGTGAACGTGAACAATGCCTATGCGCAATGTATAGCCGCCTGCGATTCAGTATTGGATATGGATTACACGCTCGAACCGGACTACAAGACCAACTTCGGCATCCTCGACCGTTCGCGCGAGGGTATTCTTACGGTATGTTTTAGCGAATCCAATACCGAGGACAGAAACGAGCTGATGAACTTTACGCTCCACTACGCCGATAACGATTCGGAAGGTTCCAAGTACGGCGCATGGAACGGCATTTGCGCCCAGCCGGACTACGTGAAACTCTTCGATACCGAAGACCCGCGCTACGCCGCCTCTTTCCGCATCGGGCAACGCTTCCACCTGGTTACCGGGGATACACTGCTGACCGGTCACGGCAATCCGCTGAACTACACTGTCAATTTTACCATCATCCCCGACACCGAATACGATGGCGGCCCTTGGGGAGCCGTGGTGCAGGAAGCCGGCGCACGTTGTCAGAAATGGCCCTATTCCACCAGCCTGACCAACGCCATGGGAAATCATTTCCACATCTTCCGCCTGGCGGATATCTATCTGACGAAGGCCGAAGCCCTGCTTCGTTCGGGAGGCGACGCGTCTGAAGCGACCCGCTTGGTGAACGAGATCCGCAAACGCGCCTATGGCGATGAAACGCACAACCATGAAACGGTCGACCTGGCGAAAGTGCAGCTCGAACGCCGGTTTGAACTTGCCTGGGAATCATGGTCGCGACAGGACGATATCCGTTTCGACGATTTCGAGAACGCCTACTGGTCTGAATCCAACTGTCCCCGCAAGACGGACAAGTATCTGCGGCTCTTTCCTATCCCGCAAACCGCATGGCAAACAAACCAGAATTTGGTGCAGAATCCGGACTATCCTTCGTTCGGCAATTGACGTGAAGGGGGGTGAACGGTGAACGGTACACGATAATGGGACACAGCGACTGTTTTTTGTCGTGAACCGTGAACCGTGTACCGTATACCGTATACCGTGTACCCAATGCGCAAAACTATCCCGTGCACAGTATAAGCCTTGGCGCTACCGTAATCAACTTCTTCAATCAAACCGGCGCCACAGGAACTATCACCGGCTCGGAACTGATTACCAAAGACGAAGCCGGCAAATTCAGGCAGATTTACATGGCGGGAAAATATATCCGCCCGTTTACAGTAGAATTTTCAACAAGTATTAAGTTTTAAATTAAAATTATATGAAAATGTCAAAATTAAAAATCGTAGCAACCATTGTTGCAAAATCCGAATTTCAAAATGATTTGGAAAAAATGTTTCAAATCGTAGTAGATGAAACCCGCAGTGAAGCGGGAAATATCCTGTACGAATTGCATCAGGATATAAATAATCCGTTGAAATATATTATACTGGAAACATGGCAATCGCAGGAAGCCATTGACCGGCATAACGAAAGTGCACACTTCAAAGCGTTTGTAAACGCCATCGAAGGAAA